>NZ_JBUZPJ010000004.1:0-378264 GCF_055406205.1 Pseudomonas sp. E315
ATAGAGCTTGGTAAGCGCGACTTTGCTGTAAGTATCAACGAAGGTCTGCTGATAAATACGGCCTACGCCTTTCATGGTGCCGACGTAAAACGTGTCCTGGGAGCCAAGACAGCCTGGATGGGCCGTTTCGATTTCGCCGCAGGCGATATCGTCATCGCGCTTTTTCTCCAGAGCAACGACCTGGGCTTCTGTCAGGACAGCACCCGTAGTGGCAACGTGCTTTTCCAGCGCACGAAGACGCTGTTTGAAGTTCGCCAGTTCATGGCGCAGCCAGATTGAACGCACGCCTGAAGGGCTGACGAATGTGCCACGCTTACGCAGTTCATTGCTGACACGGACTTGGCCGTGGGCGGGTTGTTCAATGGCGTAATCCAGTACGCGTTGTTCAACAGCCTCATCGACACGGTTTTTCAGGTTTGGTTTTCTGCGATCTTTTTGCAGCAGGGCTTCGACTCCACCGATCGCCTTGGCTTCCTGGTAGCGATAGAAGGTGTCTCGCGACACGCCCATGATTTTGCAGGCCTGTGAAACGTTACCGAGTTCCTCGGCCAGGTTCAACAAGCCCAACTTGTGCTTAACAATCGGTTGATTTACAAGATTCATGCGGGGCTACTCCTCTTGGGTTGGTGATTGCTCGCACAACCATCAAACCCGGTAGCCCCGTTCTTTTTCAAGAGGGGTGTCAGATCAAGTCGGGACTTCTACAGCTAAGGTTGTAGCCCTCATCACCTCGCTGTGGAGATGACCCGTTCATGATTTTGGCTAGTTGGGCTTCGCAGTCATCTGGCAGAACAACTTCAAAATCTAGAAATTCGTTCTCTTTATCGAATGCTTCGACGATAAATTTCATGGTTCTTAACTGAGTCCTGCTTGTAGTGGTCAATTAATCCCTAACTGCAAAGCTCCAAGCAGTAAATCAGGCCACTGTTGATGGGGGGTCGAGTGCCGCCATAACGTCTACGGCCTGATCTTGCCTCCCCATTGGTACATCTCCTAGGCATGTCCAGTAAGTGAAAGGTATTAAGCTCGTACACCGATAAACATATCTAATGTCATTGGCAGTTGTTCATTTATGGCTGAGGATATTTTGCGAACTTGCTCATCGGTCAAAGGCAGCTCGCCATCGCATTCGGCAGCTAAATTTTCCCAGCCTAGAATATCCATTACTGCTTTTTCAAACTCAGGTTGCACGTCTAGTTCAAATTTGATTGAGCTATCTTCGCTGTCATCTGCAAGAAATCCTGTGATTTCTAAGAACATGTGTTTCTCCATTTACTTTGGTGTTGTTCGGCCTGGCTTTGGAGTCTTAGTCATCTCGCCAGTGTCGGGATCGAACTCGCCTAAGTGTTTACCTTGTTTGTCATATATTTCAACGGCTCCATGCTGGCTATCCCACTCGTAAATCTTGCCTTTTTTGTCTTTCCAGCGGCTCCGCTTTTTACCGCCCCCTTGAACGCTAGATTTAGGGGTATCTCGTACTGCATCGGGGAAAGCCGTTAATCCTTTTGGTGCTGGGTGATAGCTGTGGTCTCCACCAAACGGCTTCGCATACACGATATACAGCGACTTTAGGCCAGTTTCTGCCGGGAAGACCAGAATACAGTCGTCGGTTGTAATGTCGTCGCCGGGAAGGCCTTCTAGCTGGCTGTCCGTGCTCCCCGGGATCGGGTGTACGAGGATAGTGCCCAGTTGCTTGCCGCTTTCGTCGGGGTAAGTCAGTGGAGGCATGCCTGAAGAGCTGTGTGGTGGCGTCCAAAGGATGGTGATCCCATTTAGCTCAGCCTCCATAGCAGTCTTGGTTGCGTTCCACTTCACTTGCACGATGCGTACTGAGTCATCACCTGACGTGCCGGTGTGAATGCCGTAAATCTGTAGTACGCCTTCGGCATCACGTCGGAACTGAAAGCGCACCCGTGTAGTGGCCTTGCTCATGCTGCGCAGTTGTTCGTCAGTATGGAGTGTACCGTCGCCCATTTTGGTGGGGAGCATGGCCATTATAAAAGCGCTAACCGGTCCTCCCGCGCCACGTATTGCCCACGTCATACGCTTTTGCATGATGCCGCCGCCAGCAATACGGGCTAGTCCGGCATCAGCGCCGATGGCCATTGCAATTGCATCTGACGCAGAAGGCAAAAGCATGGAGGCAACGACCATGATGTTGCCAAAGTTGGAGGCGGGCTCGATGGCCGTTCCTGCATCCGTGCTGCACCAGTTTTCAGAGACGCAGGACTTGGCGAAGACCAGGTCTGCGCGTTCCTTGGGGGATGGCCATTCATCTTTTGGAATGTACACAGGCTCGGGTACAGAGGGCTTGGTCCACGCTGCGAATGAAGCTCCACCGTTTGGGCGATTTTGAGTCCAGAGTGAGTCTGTAAAAGGCTCGTCCTTATCGTCCTTCTTCATGCGAAGTCCCTGTATGAGTCCATATAAACCGAGAAGGTTGCCGCCCAATATCGGCTCGGGTCAATGTGACTTGGTAACTGGGGATTTCAGCGCGGGGGTGCTCTTTAGGGGATTTGACGTGCCTCAGCTCCGATAGGCGCCGTAGCCCCTTACTTTGCCTGCGGACTAAATCATTTCTTTACGGCTGCAAGCAGGTGGCGAAGCTTGTTCCCGGAGCAATGGCGTTCTGAAACGAGAACAGCAAGGGGTAGCGGTTGTTAATGCAGGCGCCTTTATGAGTCGCGACACAGCCGGAGAAGAGGCCATTCAAATTGCGCAAACGCTGATTTGGTAGCCAATGCAGGCAACCGCTCGTCAGTCTTTCCCCCTTTTTCTAAACCTTTATCATTTCGGGCCTTCTGATTTTGTGCAGGGAATAAACCTGCCTTTTTCAGGAGGACGTTATGAACACCCCGATTGCCCCTAAGCGTTTTTTTGGCGGGTGTGCTTTTGTTTTGGCAGTGCTCATGGCGGGCGCTGCTGTGGCCGATAGCTCCGCTGACTTTGTGGATGAGGCGTCTGCGGCAGGGATTGCAGAGATTGAAACCAGTCGTCTGGCGATTGGTAAAACGTCTTCGACGGACATCGAAAGTCATGCCGTCGAGATGATTAAAGATCACACCGATGCCAATCGCGACCTCAAGGAGATCGCGCAAAAGTTGGGGTTAGCGGTTGCTGCTCAAGAAGAAATCCTCAGCAAAGCCAAACAAATGATGCTTGAAGTGCAAGAAGGCGATTCCTTTGATACGGCTTATGCCGCCAATGAAGTGAAGGTGCATGAGCAGGCAATTGCTCTGTTTAAACAGCAGGCGAGCCAATCTGAGTCGCCAGAGCTGAAGGCATTTGCAGAGAAGTACCTGCCCAAACTTGAGATGCACCTACAGATGGCCAAGAAGTTGGTATAGGCTCATCACAAAGGTGATGAAGGTGTCTTGTTGCAGTAGTCACGAGTATGGGGTGCTTGCGATATCAGTGGTGTAACGGCTGGGTTTCAATCGTCACACCGCTTTTGAGAAGCAACGCTTAAACAACGATGTCGTTGAACCCGCAGTACTCTTCCCAGCTCATGTCCAGGGCTTCGGCGACTTCCTGATGGACTTCCAGGCGCATGGCTTTGAGTTCTTCGGGGGAGCGGGCGATCAGTTCCAGTGCCAATTCCCATGCCTCGAGGCCTCGGCTTTGAGCCTCATCTTCAAAGGCCCACAAAATCTGTTGTTGGCGGTCTTCGGCGCTCAGTTCTTTCATTTCTTCGAGCAGGTGAGGGTGCGCCTTGATGAAGGTATCCAGGGCCAGTTCGTTTCGGGATTCTTTAGGGATCATACGGCGTCTCGGATCGTTAGGACGGCCAGCAGGGGCGGGCCGTCGTCAGGGCGTTTCTCGCATGCTAGCGAGTTAGCCAAGTGATGAAAAGCGCCAGATAATCGGTTAGCCGACAGGTAGCCGTTTGCTGTCACGTTGCAGGGCAAAGGCCCACACCGCCAAGGTCAATGTCGCAATCACTGCGCCGACAATGACGATGCCGTCCCAGCCATAAACCGGGTACGTTTGTGCGCCCACTAAAGAGCCTAAAGCCCCACCTATGAAATAGCAGGTGATATACCCGGCGTTCAGGCGATTGCGAGCAGCCGGGCGGACTTGAAATACAGCGTTTTGATTGCTGACGTGGACCAGTTGCACAGCAAAATCCAGGGCCAGTACTGCGATCAACAAGGCGATTAATGAGTGCCCGGCGAATGTCATTGGCAGCCAGCACGCCAGCAGCACAAGCAAGCCAACGGTGGTTGCCATTTGACCTTTGCCGCGATCAGCCATGCGTCCGGCCCAGTTCGCTGCCACCGCGCCGACGGCGCCAGCCAGGCCAAACAGTCCGATGACGGCATCTGAATAGCTGTAGGGTGGCACGGCCAGTAAAAAGGCCAGCGGTGTCCAGAACAAGGCAAATAACGAGAAGGTCAGCAGGCCCAGAATCGAGCGCAAACGCAGTACGGGCTCCTCTATAAACAGTTTGAACACAGACCCCAGTAACTTCGGGTAGCTCAGGCCTGCACTGTGGTGATGGTTGGGCAGGGCGAAATACAGAGCGATGGCGCTGATAAGCATCAGCGCTGCTGCCAGGAGATAAATGGTTCGCCAGTCACCCGCAGACGACAACGCGCCAGCGACCGTGCGGGCCAGCAAAATGCCCAGCAGTAAACCGCTCATTAATGTCCCGACTACGCGGCCTCGGCTTTGTGGGTCGGTGAGGCTTGCCGCCATTGGAACCAGCACTTGAGCCGACACCGAAAATAACCCGGTCATGGCCGTGCCCAACAAAAGCCACGTCAATGAAGGCGCAAAAGCACTTAGCAACAACCCCAGAGCGCTGAGCACAGTCATGGTGACGATTAATCGGCGTTGTTCAAACATGTCGCCCAAGGGCACCAGCAACAGTAGCCCGGCGCCATAGCTCAGTTGCGCGGTAATCACTACCGTGCCCGCGCTGCTCATGCTCAAGCCCAGTTGCTGGGCGATGGTATGCAGCAAGGGTTGGGCGTAATAGTTGCTGGCAACGGCCAGGCCGGTGGCGGTAGCCATCAGTAGGATCAGGGCAGTACTTAAAGGCTTGTGTACAGCGGTGGAGGCGGACATTGACTGTCTCATTGGCATAAGGAATGCCGCGAAGTATCAGGAATGCTTGCGCCGTATGTCACTGAATATGTCGGCGATTTTAATTTTTAAACAACAAAGCCTCTTGCCGCGACAGCAAGAGGCTTTGCGTGTAGCCAGGCTCTGTATTCAGTGATTTGAATGCAGAGACCTAAAGCGCGACTAGTTGCGACGACCCAGCAACAGGCCAACCACTAAGCCGAAGCCTGCGGATATAGCAACGGTCTGCCAAGGGTGGCCGCCAATGTAATTCTCGGTCGCATCGACCACAGGCTTGCTGCGCTCACGCACGTTATTGACTGAGTCCAGCGCTTGCTTAAGCTTGAGGCCGACCTGTGCACGCAGGGTTTCGCCTTCTTCGCCGATCAGTGACGCGCTGTCTTTAAGCAGCTTGTCAGATTCGGCAATCAGCTCTTGCAGCTCGCTGAACGCTTGATCCTTGATTTGATCTTCAGCAGCTTGTACGGCGTTTTTTCGAGCCATTGTGGTACTCCTTGCAGGTGAAAGGATGATGAGTAATGGAGTCAACCCCATGCTAAAAAGTTGCATCTATTTTTGTGCGAACTGTGGGTCTGGGGTAAGAGCGTAGTTAAAAACCAGACTGAGGCACTTCTTTCTAAGGTGTAAGATGTCACCCAAATTACGCCGCAGGAAAATCTCATGAGCTTCAATCTCGCCAATAGGCCCCTCGCTGAGCGTGCTGCGCTTGAAGATGAAAAGTCCCGCCTGTTTGACCTTTGGCAGAGCAACTTGGGCAAGGCCAAGGGCGATGCGGCGCGCTTGTTTGGAGAGCGCGCCAAGCGTAAGGGCAAGTGGGCAGAGTGGGTGCGCTCCGAGCTGGACGCCATGTCGCCACCGGAATACGCCAACATGGTGCGCAGTGAAGTTAACCGGCTGATGGCTGCTGCCAAATAGCGGTTACTTAACCTCGCAGACGGTAAAGCCCTGCACCACTGCGCCGACATTGATCATCACTTCATCATCTTGCTGCTTGCCCAGCAGAGCCGCGCCCAGTGGTGAGCGCGCCGTAATGACCGTTACGGCTTGTGCGTCGAGACTGAGTTTTAGCCCGGCGCCATCCGGGGCCAAAAATAGCCACTGCTCACCACCGTTTTCGGCCTCCAGGTGAATCAAGTCGCCGACCTGAATGCCCAACGCAGCGTTGAACGCTCCAAGGGTCATTGCCTGGCAGCTTTTGAGTGCCTGACGAATCTCTTCCACTCGGCGTGCTTGCCCTGTCGCCAGATAAGACGCCTCCAAACCCAGGGTGTCGTACTTGTTCTCGGCGACGTTTTCTTCGTGGGTGGCGGCTTCGTACGCGGTTTGTGCGGCGCGCTGGAGTACATCAAGGTCGATTTTGAGCTTTTCCAGCATGAGGTGGTAAACGGCGGTCTTGTTCATAAGTCTTGGCTAATCAGCGTCGGGTTAGTTACAGAAGCGCAGCACATTGGCGCGGCTTTTGTCGGTGGGCGCGTTCTGGTCTTGCTGTAGCCAGAATTGACACGTTGGGTTGGACAAGTTGCGATAGCTGCTGCGTGCGTGTTCCAGTCGCTGTTGTTGCTCGTTCTGATACAGGTTTTGCTGGTACTGCTCAAACATCACGTTGGTGGGCGCTGTGGGTTGCTCTGCGGTTTGGGAGGGTGCCAGTGGTTGCAAAATGGTGGCCAGAGGCGCGAACGGGGCAGGGCCGACAACGCGATAGACCAGCCAGAGCGTTAGCGCAATGGCGACAAATCCCAGCCACAATCCCAGAGCAATAGAGCCCATTAATGTCAGCGGGTTGAGTGCAACAGACAACCGGCGGCGGATGATTGGACGAGCGGGCATGGCAACCTCCTGGCATACACGGGGTGGGGCGCGGCGATTGTCGCACGCATGTGCGCAAGATTAATCCGCCTTAACTCTTCTGTGCGCGTTGATTTATGCGGACAATCAGCCCTTTGAATGTTGGAGCCCGGAATGAAAGCCTCCTGGGATATTTTTTGCAGTGTGGTCGATAACTACGGCGACATTGGTGTGACTTGGCGTTTGGCTCGCCAATTGGTGGCTGAACATCAGGTGTCTGTAAGGTTGTGGGTGGATGACTTGCAAGCCTTTGTGCCGCTGTGCCCTGAGGCTGATGGTAGTGCTGAGCAGCAATGGCAGCAGGGTGTTGAGGTGCGTCAGTGGCCCAAAACGTGGGTGCCTGTAGAGGTTGCAGGCGTGGTCATCGAAGCTTTTGCATGCAAGCTGCCAGACGCCTATTTGCAGGCGATGAAGGCGCGTGAAAAACCTGCCTTGTGGATCAATCTTGAGTACTTGAGCGCTGAAGACTGGGTCAGTGGTTGTCATGGTTTGCCTTCGATGCGGCCTGACGGTCTGAAGCGGATGTTCTTTTTTCCAGGTTTTGATGCGGGTACAGGCGGCTTATTACGCGAAGCAGATTTGTTGACGCGCCGTCAGGCTTTTCAGGCAAGCCCGCAGGCACGGCGCAAATTCTTGCAAGAACTTGGGGTTTTTCCGGCAGACAATGCGCGGCTTATTTCAGTGTTCGCCTATGAAAACCAAGGTTTGGCCAGTTGGCTAGATGCAATGGCCGCGGGCAGCGTGCCTACTCATCTACTGGTGCCGCAAGGGCGAGTGATGGGTGACTTGCAGCGCTGGCTGGGGGTGGAGGCGCTGGCGCTGGGGGCTGTTGAGCAGCGGGGTGCGCTGACGGTTCAGGCCTTGCCGTTTGTCCGCCAAGAAGATTACGACCGTGTGTTGTGGAGCTGCGACTTCAATGCGGTGCGCGGCGAAGACTCATTTGTGCGTGCGCAATGGGCTGGGCGTCCGCTGCTGTGGCACATCTACCAGCAAGAAGAAGACGCGCACTGGATCAAACTCAATGCGTTTCTGGACGTGTATGTCAAAGGCCTTTCGCCGCCTGCTGCCAAGGCTTATACCGAGCTGTGGAAAGCCTGGAATGCGGGCACAGAAATGGGCGTTTGCTGGAATTCACTGCTTGAGCACTGGCCCGAGATCACGGCTTATGCTGAACGATGGTGCCTAGAACAGTCATTGCAAGCCGATCTTGCGCAAGCGCTGGTACTGTTTTACCGAAATTGGCTATGATACGCGGCCTAGATTTTTGTAAATCTCAATCCAAATTCGGATACTCGCAATGAAAACTGGTAAAGAGCTTAAACCCGGCACAGTCATCAAGCTCGAAAACGACCCTTGGTTGGTTCAGAAAGCTGAATTCACCAAGTCCGGTCGTAACAGCGCAATCATGAAGACCAAGCTGAAAAACCTGCTGACTGGCTACAAAACTGAAATCGTTTACAGCGCTGACGACAAGCTCGAAGACGTGATTCTGGATCGTAAAGAAGCGACTCTGTCCTTCATCAGCGGCGACACCTACACGTTCATGGACACCACTGACTACACCATGTACGAGCTGAACGCTGAAGACATCGAAGCTGTTCTGCCGTTCATCGAAGAAGGCATGACCGACGTTTGCGAAGCTGTGTTCTTCGAGGACCGTCTGGTTTCCGTAGAGCTGCCGACCACTATCGTGCGTCAGGTTGACTACACCGAAGGTTCCGCTCGCGGCGACACTTCGGGCAAGGTGATGAAGCCTGCCAAACTGAAAAACGGTACCGAGCTGAGCGTTGCAGATTTCGTTGAAATCGGCGACTGGATCGAGATCGACACCCGTGAAGGTGGCTCCTACAAGGGCCGCGCCAAGGTTTAAACCTTGCGTTAACCGCACGATGAAAAAAGCCCGACGCCCGCGTCGGGTTTTTTTTGCCATCAAAATGCCCCCGCAGGTGCGGTTTTGAGCTTTGCGGCTGCTAGATGACTGGGTAGCATGGCGACACACAATGAGGGGCAATGATGCTGATCGATTTTGCAATGTACACAGCGCTTGGCATCGTTTTAGGGGCTTTGGGCGGTTTGTTTGGCATCGGTGGTGGCCTGATCGCGATCCCGGTGCTGGGTTTGTGGCTTGGTCTTGATCAGCAGTTGGCACAAGGCACGGCGTTGGTGATGTCTGTGCCTAATGTGTTTGTGGCCTTGTATCGCTATAACCAGCGCAACCGCATCGATATGCGCCAGGCCTTGCCGTTGGTGCTGATGAGTTTTTGTTTTGCGTGGCTCGGGGCAATGCTGGCCGTTGGTTTGTCTGCGAGCAGTATTCGCCGAGGTTTTGTCTGCTTTTTATTGGTTGTCACCCTTTACAACGTAATCAAGCTCTACGGCTCGCCTGCACAGCCAGTAACAGGCTCACGCTATGGCTGGCCGTGGTTTGGGGTGTTGGGCGCTGTGGCGGGTACTACGGGCGGTTTGTTCGGGGTAGGTGGCGCCGTGGTGGCCGCCCCGGTGCTGACCAGTGTGTTTGGGACTTCGCAGGTCGTGGCGCAGGGCATGTCGCTGGCGTTAGCGGCGCCGAGCACCAGCGTTACCTTGCTGACCTACGCGGTGCATGGCGAGGTTGACTGGCTGATGGGTGTGCCAATGGCCATTGGTGGTTTGCTGAGCATCAGTTGGGGCGTCAAAGTTGCTCATGCTTTGCCCGAGCGTGTGTTGCGTGGCTTGTATTGCGGCTTTTTACTGACGTGCGCGGGTCTGTTGGCAATCAAGGCTTGAAGCCATCAACGATGTATTGAGCAAAGCACTCGATGATCGGAGAGGGCGTGGTAGTGGGTTTGCGCAGCAGCACAATACTGGCCGAGGGCAACTGAGGCAGGTGCTCGGCTTCGCCGATAATCCGTAGGTCTGGCGTTAGCAGGCTTTCAAGTTGGGCCGTCACTGCGAGCCCAGTACTGACCACTGCGTTGATGGCGGCCAGGCTGGCGCTGGTGTAGGCCACCCGGTAGTCGCGCTGCATGGCATCCAGCGCATTGCAGGCCCAAACCCGGCAAAAGCATTCGGTATTAAACATTGCCAGCGGCAGAGGCGTTTGCTCGTGGGGTGAGAAGCCGTGGGCGACCATCCACACAAAGCGCTCCTGGCGCAGGATTTGCCCCCTTTCGCTGCCTGGTTTACGAGTGACGATGGTTAAGTCCAGATCGTTACGCAGCAGCAGTTGCGCGGATGGTTCGCAATGAACCTCAACATTGATCAGCGGATAATCTTGGGCAAAGCGCGACAAAATGCCTGGCAAAAAGCGCATCACGTAATCATCCGGCGAGCCGATCTTGATCGTGCCCACCATCTGCGGCTGGCGCAGTGTGTTGAATACCTCGCTGTGCAGCTTGAGGATGCGCCGTGCATAACCCAATAGCACCTGACCCTCAGCGGTCAGGCTGACACTGCGGCCCTCACGCTGGAATAAGGCGCATTGCAGCACGTCTTCTTCCAGTCGTTTCATTTGCATGCTGACCGCTGACTGTGTGCGATTGACGGCTTCAGCGGCGCGGGTAAATCCACCGTGGTCAGCGATCGCTACGAAGGTGCGCAGCAGGTCGGTATCGATACTGGGGAAGTCAGCCATTCATCAATCTCTCAGATGTATCGCATAAGAAACATTCGTTGGATTGATCGTATGCCGAAGTTGAGACTTGAGCCATTCCTAACGAGGGCTTGAGCGATGAAAGGTCAAAAAGGTTTTGTAGGCGTAACTCAGCCCGCCCGTCATACGTCTTGGATAAAACAAGGGGTGGCGCGATTGATGCGTTGGCATGAGTTGTCGCAAGAGCGCGCACTGTTGAGGCAAATCAGTGATGCAGCGCTGAAGGATCTAGGCTTGAGCCGGGCAGACATTGAAATCGAAAGTCACCGCGCTTTTTGGGATGACCCGTTTAACAAGTAAGGCTTGGCCACGACTCCGTGGGAATCGCTGAAGGCTGTGATCTGTGGGTCTCAAATGATCGCAGCCTTCGGTAACTCTCACGGGTTTACGTCAGCGTTTAACTTGTTTCATCGTTTCGGCAATCAAAAACGCCAGCTCAAGAGATTGATCGGCGTTCATGCGCGGGTCGCAGTGGGTGTGGTAGCGATCTGACAGGCCGTCTTCAGTAATAGGCCTTGCCCCGCCAATGCACTCGGTGACGTTTTGGCCGGTCATCTCGATATGAATCCCGCCGGCGTAACTGCCTTCGGCTTCATGCACTTGGAAGAACTGTTTCACCTCGCCCAGAATCTGCGCAAAGTCGCGGGTCTTGTAGCCGCTGCTGGCCTTGATGGTGTTGGCGTGCATTGGATCGCAACTCCAGAGCACTTGCTTGCCTTCGCCTTCCACGGCGCGAATCAATTGTGGCAGGTGATCACCCACTTTATTGGCGCCCATACGCACAATCAGGTTAAGGCGGCCAGGGTCGTTGTCAGGGTTGAGGATGTCGATCAGGCGGATCAACTCTTCAGTGTTCATGCTTGGTCCGACTTTGACCCCGATGGGGTTGTTCACCCCGCGCAAGAACTCGACATGAGCGCCGTCAAGCTGGCGCGTGCGGTCGCCAATCCACAGCATGTGGGCCGAGCAATCGTAGTAATCGTTGGTCAGGCTGTCGCGTCGCACGAAGGCTTCTTCGTAGTTCAGCAGCAACGCCTCGTGGGCGGTAAAAAAGCTGGTTTCACGCAGTTGCGGCGAGCTGTCCATACCGCAGGCGCGCATAAACGCCAATGTTTCGTCAATGCGAGTGGCCAGTTGGCTGTATTTTTCAGCCAGCGCGGAGTTGGCGATGAAGTCCAGGTTCCACTTGTGAACCTGATGCAAGTCAGCAAAGCCGCCTTGGGCAAAAGCGCGCAGCAGGTTCAGGGTGGCGGTGGACTGGTGATACGACTGCAATAGGCGTTCGGGGTCTGGCACGCGGCTTTTTTCGTCGAAGCCGATACCGTTGACGATATCGCCACGATAGGCAGGCAAGGTCACGCCGTTGATCGTTTCATCGTTGGCTGAGCGCGGCTTGGCGAATTGCCCGGCCATACGCCCCACCTTGACCACCGGGCAGCCCGCCGCAAAAGTCATGACAATGGCCATTTGCAGCAGCACCTTGAAGGTGTCGCGAATTTTGGCCGCCGAAAACTCAGCAAAGCTTTCGGCACAGTCGCCGCCCTGCAACAGAAACGCTCGGCCTTGGGTGACTTCGGCGAACTGGCGGCGCAGCTCGCGGGCTTCGCCGGCAAAGACCAGAGGTGGATAACTGGCCAAGCTTTGTTCCACTCGCAGCAAATGGGCTGCATCGGGGTAGTGAGGTTGCTGCTGGATAGGCAAGGCACGCCAGCTGTCCGGGCTCCAGGGTTGGCTCATCGCAGACTCTAATATTGAGGGGGATGGCGCATGGTAGCAGCAATTAGTACGTGACCTGCTGCGCTGCAATGGCCGACAATCGCGCTTTTCTGCTCGGCGGCGAGTGGTTGGTTTTTAGTGCGATAGCCGGGTAGAGCCGGGTCGCAGCAAGGAGAGGAAATGTCTGAGGAGCGCGTGGAGCGTCTGCTCGCTGAAGTCCATGATGACTTCGGCATGATTCGAGTGCTGGAGGTCGAAGACTACCGCTTTCTCGAATTTGGCGATGCGATCGAGCAAAGTTGTGTGTTCACCGCTGATCCCAGCTGGCTGGAGTACGACTACACCCGAGCCATGCTGATCGGTGCGTTGTGCCACTCAACGCCTGAAAGTGCCTTGTTTTTGGGTTTGGGGGCCGGAACCCTGACTCAGGCATGCCTCAAGTTTTTACCGCTTGATGATGTTGAGGCTATTGAGCTGCGCCCCGATGTGCCTCGTTTGGCGATTGAGTATCTGGGGCTGGACGACGACCCGAGGCTGTATATCCGCATTGGCGATGCCCTTGAGCTGCTCGAAACGGCAGAGTCGGCGGACCTTGTGTTCGTTGACCTCTATAACGACCTTGGGCCTGCCTCGGGCCATCTGGCCTGGAGCTTTCTTGAAAATTGCCAAAAAAAGCTCAACCCCAACGGGTGGTTGATCATCAATCAATGGGCCACGGACGATGGCAAACCATTGGGTGCCGCCTTGCTGCGAGGGCTGTACCACCGCCATTACTGGGAGCTGCCCGTGAAGGAGGGCAACGTGATCTTGATGGTGCCCGCCGATCTCGATCAAACCCTTGATATTGAAGAGCTGACAGCCCGTGCCCAAGCCCTTGCGCCCCGGCTGGGCTATTCGCTGGACTCGTTGATCAAGGTGATTCGGCCTGCCACCTGAAGCCAAATGATGAATCGTTTTAGCGTTCGGGCCACAGCGGGCGGGCGTTAAACCTTTTTTTGCCGCTATAAATATCCTCAAAGCCCAGCCTGCAGAGGCGTACAGGCGTATTTGTCTTAAAAAAGCGCTTCTTTTTTCTGAGAAATCCGGTATAGTGCGCGCCGGCCTTTAGCCGGGCCACGTTTAGGTGTCGCATTTCCCGAAGCACGCTTCGGCTGCTCGTCCGTTTCGCGGACAACCCTGAACGCTCCATTCATTTAAACGTTTTCGCAAATCCCCGCCGACAAAGCTGCCAGGGCGACTCTTGAGTCTTAACACGGCATGCGCAGCTTTGGAGCATGGGTCTTTGCGGATGCACTCAGAGGCAGACCCATGACCCAGGAAATCGGCGGCTTCGCCGCTCTTGAACTCCATCCTAATATCGTTGCAGCAGTAGTCGCTACTGGCTATGAAGAGCCTTCGGCTATTCAACAGCAATCGATTCCGATCATCTTAGCCGGTCACGACATGATTGGTCAGGCGCAAACCGGTACGGGTAAAACCGCCGCTTTCGCACTGCCAATTCTGCACCGCATTGATCCGTCCAAGCGCGAGCCGCAAGCTCTGATCCTGGCCCCAACTCGTGAGTTGGCGCTACAAGTTGCAACCGCTTTCGAAACCTACGCCAAGCAAATGCCGGGCGTAACTGTTGTGGCTGTCTACGGCGGCGCGCCGATGGGCCCACAATTGAAAGCAATCCGTAATGGCGCACAGATCGTTGTCGCCACTCCGGGCCGTCTGTGCGACCACCTGCGTCGCGACGAAAAAGTACTGGCTACCGTGAACCACTTGGTTCTCGACGAAGCTGATGAAATGCTCAAACTGGGCTTCATGGACGACCTGGAAGTTATCTTCAAGGCCATGCCGGAAACCCGCCAGACCGTATTGTTCTCGGCGACCTTGCCGCAATCGATCCGTGCCATCGCTGAGCGCCACCTGCGCGATCCGAAGCACGTAAAGATTCAGACCAAGACTCAGACCGTTACCGCGATCGAACAGGCTCACCTGTTGGTTCACGCTGACCAGAAGACCTCGGCTGTATTGAGCCTGCTGGAAGTCGAAGATTTCGACGCCCTGATCATGTTCGTGCGTACCAAGCAAGCGACCCTGGATCTGGCAAGTGCCCTGGAAGCCAAAGGCTATAAAGCTGCTGCGCTGAACGGTGACATTGCTCAGAACCAACGTGAGCGTGTAATCGAATCCCTCAAGGATGGCCGTCTGGACATCGTTGTGGCGACCGACGTTGCTGCTCGTGGTCTTGACGTTCCACGTATCACCCACGTATTCAACGTTGACATGCCTTACGATCCAGAGTCCTACGTTCACCGTATCGGCCGTACTGGCCGTGCAGGTCGCGAAGGTCGTGCGCTGTTGCTGGTAACGCCTCGCGAGCGCCGCATGCTGCAAGTCATTGAGCGTGTAACGGGTCAAAAGGTAGCTGAAGTCCGCCTGCCGGATGCTCAAGCTGTTCTCGATGCTCGCATCAAGAAGTTGACCAACAGCCTGACGCCGCTGGTTGCTGACGCTGAATCGACTCACGGTGATCTGCTGGATCGCCTGATTGCCGATATCGGTTGCAGCCCACGTGCATTGGCCGCTGCTCTGTTGCGCAAAGCGACCAATGGTCAGGCACTGACGCTGGCTGCTATCGAGCGTGACCGCCCACTGGTGCCGAACAGCGCACCGCGTGAGCGTTCCGAGCGTAGCGGTGACCGTCCTGAGCGTGGTGATCGCGAGCGTCGTGCTCCGGTTCCATTGGCTGAAGGCCGTGCTCGTTGCCGTACCGCGCTGGGTGCGCGTGATGGTATCGCTGCCAAAAACCTGCTGGGCGCTATCCTCAACGAGGGTGGTCTGGCACGTGAAGCAATCGGTCGCATTCAGGTGCGTGATAGCTTCAGCTTGGTAGAACTGCCGGAAGATGGCCTGGAAAAACTGCTGGCCAAGCTGAAAGATACCCGCGTTGCCGGTAAGCAGCTTAAGCTGCGCCGCTACCGCGAAGATTAATCACTGTTGCAGTGATTAATCTCTAAAAAAATCCCCGACTGGTTCGGGGATTTTTTTTGCCTGAAATTCGGCGTGTGATCGTGAGCGTATTCATGCCATCAGAAGAATGCGCGAGGCGTTAGTCAAACCGATAGATGTCCATGCCCAGTGCGCCCATCGTCCAGCCCGCATGGGCGATGCTGAATTTGCCCCCCGCGCCACGGGCGAAATACAACGGCAGCAGGTGTTCGTCGCTTGGGTGGCTACGCACGGCAAAGGGGGCTTGTTGGCGGTAAGCGTGCAATGCTGTTTCGTCATAGGTGGCGAGCTTTTCAATCATCCAGTCGCGAAAGGCTTTGGCCCAAGGCTCTACGCTTTCTGGGCTGGCCTGCCAGTCCAGTTCGCGCAGGTTGTGGGTGATGCTCCCGGAGCCGATAAGCAAGATACCCTCGCTGCGCAAAGCCGACAGCGCACGGCCAACCTGAGTCTGGCGTAAAGGGCCGAGGTGGCTGGGAATCGAGACTTGCACAACCGGGATGTCGGCCGCAGGGTACATCAGCGACAGGGGCACCCAAGCGCCGTGGTCAAAAGGCCGTTCGGCGTTGAATTGCGCCGCTAAGCCATTGGTAGCCAGTTGCTCAACAATGCGAGCTGCCAAGGCGGGGTCGCCGGGTGCGGGGTATTGCACGGCGAATAGCGAGGGCGGAAAACCACCAAAGTCGTGCCAAGTGTCCGGATTGGGGTGGCTGGTGACCATCAATTCAGGGCTTTCCCAGTGCGCGGATACCACGATGATCGCTTTTGGACGTGGCAGCTCTTCGGCCAAGCGCCTGAGCGCCGGGCCGCTGGCGCCGGGTTCGAGCGCCAGCATGGGGGAGCCGTGAGAAATAAACAGGCTAGGCAGCATGAGCAGGGTCCTCAAGGTTAAGATGACCCATCTTCAACTCGGCATTGATCTAAATCCAATATAAGTTTTAGTGCTTACCTATCGAATTTAAAGGTGAATCATGCAGCCCGAATTTTGGCACGACCGTTGGGAACGTAACCAGATTGGTTTTCACCTCGAAGAGGTCAACCCTTATCTGCAACGCTGGTGGCCTGAGCTTGGGGTGGCGCAGGGCGGGCGCGTGCTGGTGCCTTTGTGTGGGAAAAGCCTGGATGTAAGCTGGCTAGCGTCTCAGGGCTATGAGGTGCTGGGTGTTGAGCTGTCTCAGGCGGCCGTGGAGGCTTTTTTTCGCGAACACAACATTGAGCCTCAAGTGAGTCAGTGCGAAGGCTTCAAGGTGTATGAGGCCGGGCCAGTGACATTGATGTGTGGCGACTTTTTTGCGCTGGCTGCGACTGATGTGGCGACGTGTGCGGGGTTGTATGACCGTGCTGCAATGATTGCATTACCGTCAGAAATGCGTGAAGCGTACGCGCAGCATTTGACGCGCATAGTGCCCCAAGGCTGCAAAGGCTTGCTGATCACACTCGATTACAACCAGTCCGAGATGGATGGCCCCCCATTTTCTGTGCCTCATGAGCAGGTGCAGCAATTGCTGGGAGCTGACTGGCGTTTGGATATTGTGGAGCAGCCGGACATCCTCGGCAAAAGCTGGAAGTTCCTCAAAGGCGGTGCCACTCGATTGGTGGAGCGAGCTTACCGCCTGCAAAAGCTCTAAGAGATGCAGGTATGAAAAAGGGCGACCTCAGTCGCCCTTTTTGAGTGCCGTGTGATTAACCGCGACGGCGCAATGCATCAATGCGTTCTTCCAGTGGAGGATGGCTCATGAACATGCGTGCCAAGCCTTGTTTGAGGCCGCCATTAATGCCAAAGGCTGCCAAGGTGTCGGGCATGTGCACCGGCAGGCCTTGCTCAGAGCGCAGGCGCTGGAGGGCGCCAATCATGGCCGCAGTGCCCGCAAGCTGTGCGCCTGCTTCGTCAGCCCGGAACTCACGTTTGCGCGAGAACCACATCACGATCGCGCTGGCCAGGAAGCCCAAAACCAGTTCGGCAAAGATGGTTGCCACGTAGTAAGCAATACCGCGGCCCTCATCGTTCTTGAACACCACCTTATCGACAAAGTTGCCGATGATGCGGGCAAAGAACATCACAAAGGTGTTCACCACGCCTTGTACCAGCGCCAAGGTCACCATGTCGCCATTGGCAACGTGACCGATTTCGTGAGCCAGTACGGCTTTTACTTCGTCGGGCGAGAAACGTTCAAGCAAGCCCTGACTCACCGCCACCAAAGCATCGTTCTTGTTCCAGCCAGTGGCAAAAGCGTTAGCCTCGTAGGCTGGAAAAATGCCCACTTCAGGCATTTTTATCCCGGCTTCGCGGGACAGTTGCTCAACGGTTTGCATCAACCATTGTTCGTGGCGGGTACGAGGTTGAGTAATCACTTGGGTGCTTGTGCTCATTTTCGCCATCCATTTGGATATGAATAGCGAGAACAAAGACCCTGCGAAACCAAAGACTGCACAGAACACCAACAGCTGACTGAGGTTCAGATCAACCCCGTTGGCCGCCATGAACCCGTTAAAGCCAAACAGGCTCAGGGTGATGCTGGCAATCAGCACGACCGCCAGGTTAGTGGCCAAAAACAGCAAGATGCGCATCATGGTTGTATGAATCTCCTCGTCTTGGGGATGTTGCCGTATGCGGGTATATAAGGTGCTAGATCAGGCTATTCAACCGGGTGACTATTTCAAACTGTGTCCTACAGGCTGATTCTAGTCGTAAGCGTGATTTTTCCTAAAAGAAATGACTGATTTATTTGTCAGGAAGTTCAACGAGAAGCCAGCAGATAAAGGGGGTTAGCGTTTTTTAAGTATTTTTGAAGCGCCGCATGTGCACAGAAAGCGGCGAGTGAAGAATGTTTCATTTGACACATGCTGTGCGACTTTTCATACGTCGCACAGCATCCAGAGAAATTACTGGCGATAGGATTTCAGGAAGTTACCGATACGCCCGATGGCCATGTCCAACTCGTCGACGCGGGGCAGGGTCACAACCCGGAAGTGATCAGGCCAAGGCCAATTGAACGCTGTGCCCTGAACAACCAGAAGCTTTTCCGAGAGCAGCAAGTCCAGAACAAATTTTTCGTCGTTGAGGATTGGGCAAACTTTTGGGTCGATACGCGGGAAGGCATACAGCGCGCCCATCGGCTTGACGCAGCTGACGCCGGGGATGTCGTTAAGCAGCTCCCACGTGCGGTTGCGTTGTTCGAGCAAACGCCCGTTCGGCAACACCAGGTCATTGATACTTTGGTAGCCGCCTAGCGCGGTCTGGATGGCGTGTTGGCTCGGCACGTTGGCACACAGGCGCATATTGGCCAACATGTCGATGCCTTCAATGTAGCTTTGAGCGTTGTGTTTGGGGCCGGAAATAGCGATCCAGCCAGAGCGGAAACCCGCAACCCGGTAGGATTTTGACAAGCCGTTGAAGGTCAGGCACAGCAGGTCAGGGGCCAGAGATGCCGTGCAGACGTGCACGGCATCATCGTAGAGGATCTTGTCGTAGATCTCGTCCGAGAACACCACCAGATTATGCTGGCGCGCCAGTTCGAGCATGCCCAGCAGCACCTCTTTGGAGTACACCGCGCCCGTTGGGTTGTTCGGGTTGATGATGACCATTGCTTTGGTGTTTGGCGTGATTTTGGCCTTGATGTCGGCCAGATCCGGGAACCAGTTAGCCTGCTCGTCGCACAGGTAGTGCACCGGGTGGCCGCCTGCCAACGTAACTGCTGCGGTCCACAGCGGATAGTCCGGTGCTGGCACCAACACTTCGTCGCCATTGTTGAGCAGGGCCTGCAGCGACATTACGATCAGCTCGGAAACGCCGTTACCCAAGTAGATGTCTTCGATGCCGACACCTTCGACCTGTTTTTGCTGGTAGTACTGCATCACTGCTTTACGAGCACTGAACAGGCCTTTGGAGTCGCTATAGCCTTGCGCGGTCGGCAGATTGCGGATCACGTCCTGAAGGATTTCGTCCGGCGCTTCAAAACCAAAAGGCGCCGGGTTGCCGATATTCAGCTTGAGGATGCGATGACCTTCCTCTTCCAGACGTTTGGCGTGCTTGAGCACTGGGCCGCGAATGTCATAACAGACGTTGGCGAGCTTGTTTGATTTGCTGACCTGCATGGCGATGTGATCCCGAAAATGAACGATCCAGACAAGGGTTTGAACGCCTGCACTGGGAAATTCTGCGTTTTCACGCAGTGGCGAACTCCGCCTGGCTTCAATAATCCGTTTGAATGCAGATAAAGCGGGTGCCAGACTGGCGCATAACGAGGCGCAATCATACGTGCCGCCCGACCCACGGAAAAGCCACCGGTCGGGGTTTTTCAGTGACAGAGGCCCAACCATGCAAAAGTTGAACAAAACCCTGGACGAATGGAAGGCAATGCTCGATCCAGAGCAATACAACGTGTGCCGCCTCAAAGGCACCGAAAGACCGTTTTCGGGCAAGTACAACGGCACTAAAACCGACGGGGTCTATCACTGCATTTGCTGCAATGAACCGCTGTTTGATTCAAAGGCAAAATTTGACTCGGGATGCGGTTGGCCCAGTTTTTACGAGCCAATTGGCGACAGTGCCATGACCGAGATTCGGGATGTGAGCCACGGCATGATTCGTACCGAAGTGGTGTGCGCCAAGTGTGATGCGCATCTGGGCCATGTATTCCCGGATGGCCCACCGCCTACAGGGCTGCGTTATTGCATTAACTCGGTGTGCCTGGATCTGGTGCCCCGCAACTAATCTTGCATTTTCGAGGCTGCGTCATGACTGACAACCTGCTCAATATTCCCTGCACCACCTTGAACGGCGAGCAAAAAACGTTGGCTGACTACGCGGGCAAGGCAGTGCTGGTGGTCAATACCGCCAGCAAGTGCGGGTTTACGCCACAGTACAAAGGGCTTGAGGCGCTGTGGCAGCAGTACAGAGATCAGGGTCTGGTGATTTTGGGGTTTCCGTGTAATCAGTTCGGTCAGCAAGAGCCGGGCGACGAAGCGGCTATTTCCGATTTTTGCGAGCTGAACTTCGGCGTGACGTTTCCATTGTTCAAGAAGGTTGAAGTCAATGGCAGCAACGCCCACCCGCTGTTTGTTCAGTTAAAAAAACGTGCGCCGGGGTTGTTGGGTTCTCAAGGAATCAAGTGGAACTTCACCAAGTTCTTGATTGGCCGGGACGGGCAAAGCGTCAAGCGTTATGCACCTGCCACCAAGCCTGAGGCGCTCAAGAGTGCCATAGAGGCCTTGCTGGTTTAAAACCCCGAAATGTATCGTGCCCGAGTATGCGGCGGTGAGAAGCCCCTAGGTTTTGGCTGGCACCCAGGTGTCGAGCAGCGCCGCCAGTTCTTCTCGACGAAATGGTTTGGCCAGATAGTCGTTCATGCCCGCCGCACGACACCGTTCGCGCTCTTCGGGCATGGCATTGGCGGTTAAAGCCACGATTGGTAGATCAGGCCAATGACCCCTGTGACGAATTTGTCGGCTGGCTTCGTAGCCATCCATGACCGGCATGTTGCAATCCATCAGCACCAGATCAAAAAGACTACCCTCCAATTGGCTCAGGGCTTCGCCGCCGTGAGCCGCGACGACGACATCACACCCCAGTTTGTTCAGCATGCCCTTGGCCACCAGTTGGTTGACTGGGTTGTCTTCGACCAACAAGATTCGCGCCCGGCCCAAAACGGGCGCGTTGTGGGCTTCGACGTTTTGGCTGTTGTCGTCATCGATGTGTAACAACCGTTGCAAGGTTTGGTACAAGGCGTGCCGTGACAGTGGGCGGGCTTTTTGTTGCAGCGGCGCTAGCGCGCTGACTTGATCGCTGGGCATGAAGTTGCCGTAGGCGGTGACCAAAATAATGGGTGCGCTAATGCTGGGCCGCAGACCAAACAAGCATTCTGGGCAGTCTGTAATCAGCAGGTCGGGGTTTGTTCCGGCCAATGAGTCGTCAAGGGTGTAACGTTTGTAATCCAGCCCCCAAAGCGGCAAGAGGTTGGCAAGCAATTCGGCTAGACCGCTGCTGGCAGCGCTCACGGCGATTACTTTCCCTTTAAGTGGTATGGGTGTGATTGCTGGGGTATGGCAGGGCAAGGGCAGTTCGGCACAAAACTGACTGCCAAAACCGACTTCTGAACTGATGGTCAAGCGGCCCTGCATGGCCTCGCACAAGCTGTACGTGAGTGCTAGCCCGAGCCCGGTGCCACCAAACTGGCGGGTGATGCCCGCTCCGGCCTGGGTGAAGGGGCGGAAGATTCTTGCTTGCGCCTCTTGGGCAATACCGATGCCTGTGTCGCAGACTTCTATGCGCACCTGATCGCCTTGCGCGCTGAGGCGCACATCGACACGGCCGAATCGAGTGAACTTCAATGCGTTGGACAGCAGGTTGCTGACAATTTGCCGAACTCTGGTGGGATCGCCGAGCACGAGGGCCGGAAATTGCGGGTCAATCAGGCAAGTCAGCTCCACGCTGGGGGCCGCGTTCTGTGACAGCAGGTTGGCGGTGTCTTCAATCAGTGCGCCAAGATCGAAGGCAATGTGTTCGAGCTCCAACTGCCCGGCGTCAAATTTTGACAAGTCGAGGATGTCATTGAGCAGTTCGACCAGCACCTTGCCCGAGTCGTGGGCAATCGACAGTTGCTGATGTTGTTCTGCATTCAGTGGGCTGTCCAGACACAGCGCCAGCATGCCCAGCAAACCATTTAACGGCGTGCGTATTTCGTGGCTCATGTTGGCCAAAAACGCCGCCCGGGCCTGAGCCATTTCGAGGGCCGTGCTGCGCGCGGTTTCTAGTTCTTCATTGGATTGGCTGAGCCGCGCATTGATCGCTTCAAGCTCCTGCGTGCGCGCTGAAACAATGCTCTCCAGTTGCGATAAATACTCGGTGAGTCGGTTTTCAGCGTTTCGGCGCTGCTCTATTTCGCGTGCCACGGCATCAAATTGTTGATTGGCAGCGTTGACCAATACACCAATTTCGTCGTCTTCATGACCTGGCGGACACTGTATGCGCGCCTGCGTGGGGGCTCCGGGCTTGCTGCTGCTGAGTTCACGAATAACGCGCACCAGCGGTTTGGTGAGCATCACGTAAAACAGACCCAGCAGGATGAAGGTCAGTATCAGGCTGCGGGCAAACCCTGTGAGCAGGGTGATTTCTGCGCGGTGCAAGAAACGGCTGCCGAAGGGGTAGGTGTCGACTTCAAGGTGTAAAACGCCCACGGTTTGTTCCGGCATATGGCCGAAATACAGACGGTCATCAAAGGTGCGCGATGCGCCGAACAAACAATCGCTCAAGGTTCTGTAACGCCCCCCCTCAGGTTGATCACGCACTGAGGCCAGGGTGGTTTTATCGTTGTCGCTGAGTTGCGCGCCTGTAATGGCGGGAGCGCGGAGCAGCCCCAGCACCAGCTCTTGTGCGAGTTCAGAGTCGAGGTTGTAGGCGATGCGTGATGCCGGGTTGTGGCTGATATCCAAAAGGGATTGGATTTCGCGATTGATGGCAGCGTTTTCACTGGCATAATCGATGCCGATTTGTAACAGACTCAATAGCGTGCCGAGCACAAAACCGACCAGCACAGTCAGTCGCGCTTGTTTGAAAGACAGGCGATGGGTGAATTTGATATCCATAGGGTGCTGCACCTGTTTCCATTCCCTTTCGGCGGGCAAGAGTAGTTGATTGGCGGGTTAACTGGCAGGTATTGCTGCGGTTTTGCTCGTAATCCGTATGCGTCACAACGTGAGAGGGTATTCAATGCCCGTCACGTCAACGTGCCATCTGTGTATCAGTCTGAGGAAATGTTGTGGATTCTAAACTGAATGCCTTTCTCGAGCGGGCCGAAGCTGTCCTTGAGCGTTTGGAGCCCTTGTTGCCTGCGCTTCGCCAGTCGATTGATTGGCGGCAGTGTTTGGCAGCACGTTGGCAGCGCGAAGGCCGCTCGGGGTATTTGATGCCGCTGGAGGTTAGCCTTGAGACGCGTCTTACGGACCTGATAGGCGTCGACACTCAGCGCGATCAACTGGGGCGTAATACTAAACAGTTTCTCGATGGTTTACCGGCCAACCATGCGTTGCTGTGGGGCTCGCGCGGCACAGGCAAGTCTTCATTGGTGCGGGCTCTGCTCACTGAATACGGCGCCTCAGGCTTGCGTTTGATCGAGATTGAACGCGATCACTTGGCGGACTTACCTCGCGTGGTCGAGCAATTACAGGGGCTGGAGCAACGGTTTGTATTGTTTTGCGATGATTTGTCGTTTGAAGCGGGCGAAGGTGACTACCGCGTCCTGAAAAGCGTGCTTGATGGCTCGCTTGAACAAGCGCCGGACAACGTCTTGCTCTACGCCACCTCGAACCGTCGACATTTGGTGCCCGAGAAAGAGAGCGATAACGAAAACTGGAAGCGGGTGGATGGTGAACTGCATCCCAGCGAGGCGGTGGAAGACAAAATTGCTTTGTCAGATCGCTTTGGGCTTTGGTTGTCGTTTTATCCGTTTACTCAAGAGCACTTCCTCAACGTGGTGGAGCACTGGATCGGTGTCTTGGCTGACAAGGCTGGTTTGCAGTGGGCTCGCGATGAGGCGTTGGATATTTTGGCCGTGCGCTGGGCGACCGGGCGCGGCAATCGCAATGGCCGTTGTGCTTATCAGTTCGCGCGCTATTGGGTTGGATTGAAATTATTGGAGCAACCGCATGATTGATTTAAACGCCACAGGTGCAGGCCTGGATGGATACACCTTGTTGCAGGCGCAGTTGGAGTCCTTGCTGGCGGACGAGCGTGATTTTATTGCCAACGCATCGCAGTTTTCGGCCTTTCTTTTCCATCAATTGGAAGACCTGAATTGGGCAGGCTTTTACCTTAATCGCAATGAAGAGCTGGTGTTGGGGCCTTTTCAAGGGCAGATCGCGTGTGTGCGTATCCCGTTTGGTCGCGGGGTATGTGGGGCTGCGGCCAAGAGCCGTGAAACCCAGCGGGTTGAAGACGTTCATACGTTCGCGGGCCATATTGCTTGCGACAGTGCCTCTAACAGCGAACTGGTTGTACCGTTGATCAAGGACGGCCGGCTGATCGGCGTGCTCGATCTGGACAGCCCAAGCGTGGGTCGGTTTAGCGAGCAGGATCAGCAAGGCGTTGAAGCGTTGGTCGCGATCTTTTTGCGTTTGAGCGACTGCTAATCGCGTTAGCCGCTTAGCCCGGCCTTGAGTTTGAGTGCTTGAACATCAACGGGGTCAATTTGCTGAGGCTCAAGAAAGCGTTGCGCGTATTCCAGATAAAGCTGTTGGTCGATAAACAGCTCGAACAGTTGCGGGTCAATGTGAGCATCGTGGCACATGGAGGCCATGATGTTCAGCGCTTCGCTTAAGGTCTTGCCGCGTTTATAAGGGCGATCTGAGGCAGTCAAGGCTTCGAAAATGTCCGCTATGGCCATCATTCGGGCCTCAAGGCTCATTTGTTCGCGCTTGAGGCGTTTGGGATAGCCGGTGCCGTCCATTTTCTCGTGATGCCCCCCGGCGATCTCCGCAATGTTGCCCAAGTAACTGGGGAAGGGTAGGCGCGTGAGCATGATGATGGTCTGCACGATGTGATTGTTGATGATGTAACGCTCTTCGCGGGTCAAGGTGCCGCGGGTTGTACTCAAGTTGTACAGTTCGCCGCGGTTGAACTTGTACTGCGGCACATCCAGCTGGAACCCCCACGGATTGTCGGGGGCAATCAGTTCTGACTCAGGCCTTGTATGCAGATGCTCAGGCTTGTCAGCCAATAGTGATTCGGTCACTGGCAGGTTGCATGCCGGGCTAGTAGCTTGGCGTTTGTTTTCCTCCCAAGACACGCCCAACCTGTCGTCCAGTGTTCGGGTCCAGGTGCGCAGGGCAATGGTTTTCAACCGTTCCAGGTCGGCATCTGCCATCGCCTCACCGCCCACGTTGCTGCGGGCGACAAAGGCAAAATCATCATCGAGTTCAGCTAGACGGGCTTCGCGCTGTTCATTGAGCTGCTGCTCGTCTTCGCCCATTGCACGCGCTTGCCAGTATTGCACCCAGACATCGCGCTTAAGGACTTCAAACCGGGTGCGGATTTCGTGAATTCGGTCGTAGAGAGTTTCGAGTTTGGTGGCCTTGTCGACCACATATTCGGGGGTGGTGACTTTGCCGCAGTCATGCAACCAGGCTGCGATGTGCAGCGCTTCCCATTGTTCATCCGAAGGTTTGTAAGCCTCGAAGGGCGGCAGTTGGCTCGCCGCCGCCGCTTGGGCCAGCATCAGGGTCAAGGCCGGGACGCGTTGGCAATGACTGCCGGTGTAGGGGCTTTTGGCGTCAATCGCTCCGGCCAGCAACTGAATGAAGGCATCCAACAGTTGTTTTTGCCGCGCTTGCAGGCGCTGACTTTCGATAGAGACGGCTGCCGCGCCTGATACGGCTTTTATAAAGGCTATTCGGTCGGTTTGCAGGTGTTCCTGTTCATCGCTGGAGTAGTCGTTGTTTATCACCAATACCAGTACGCCAACGGTTTCGTTATGGCGGTTATGCAGGCGAATACCGATCACATGAATACTTTGGCTGTCGAGTTCGCGCATTACTGGCTGCAGATCTTGGGCTTGTTCATAACTGAGCGTGCGAACCACGCTGTTATGTCCTTCGTTGAGCAAACGCAACCATTCGGGGCTTGATGAGTTTTGAGACTTTAGTAGCAGGCCGGGAGTTTCGGTCAGATTTCGGGGCTCATCATTGATGATCAGCCCCTTGAGCTCCAGATGAGCGCTTTCACTTTCGGTGAGGTAGATGAGCCCCGCCTGTGCCTGGCCAATTTTTAGGGTTTCGAACAACACTGATTGCAGTAGGGGTTCAAAGCGGGTGTGGGCAGAGAGGCTGGCGGTGATCTCAAAAAAACTGCCCAGAGTGGCTTTCATGCGTTGCATGGACGCGGCTAATTGATCGATTTCCAGCACCGGCGAGTGCTGGCTGATGGGGTAATTGAAGTCAAAGCGACGAATGGCGTCCGCCTCTTGCACCAGCGCTTTTAAGGGTTTGGTCAGTAACCTTGAGGTCAGCCAACCCAAGGGCAAGCACAACAACAGTGTGATCAATGTCACCAGCACGCCTTTCCAGCGAAGCGCGTAAGCCTCGGCCAGCAGCTCGTCTTCGGGCACCAGCAACGCGAGCTGCAAGCCTTTAAGGCCGCCCGCGTCCATTTTGCTAAGTGACACTATCCACTGGCGTTGACCGTCATCCAGTGGGTGCTTGGCGTTGGGCCCTTGTTCGAGAAGCTGATTAAGTATCGGGCTGAGTTCTGCGACCTTGATCAGTTGCGCAGACTCTTCTTTGGCTAATAAACGGCTGTAATCGGGGTATGCCAAGGCTTCGCCCCGCTCATTGAACAACACAATTTCTGTGTGGGGCGTGACTTGGTGTTTGGCCAGTGTGTTCGATAACTGAGAGAGGGTCAGGTCGGCCCCGATAATGGTTGTTGCAGAGCTGCGGCGGGTCAGCGTACTGCCTACTTCTCGGGTCGAAAAAAATAAATAAGGCGCAGTGGTGTTTTCATCCGAATTTTCGTCGGTACCGATAAACCAGTCGCGTTTTCGGGGATCGTAAGTCTCGTCAGGGGTTTCTCGTTGCTCGATCAGTGTGAGTGAGTCATCCAGAAACAGGTGATTTGAGTGGACTGCCCCGGATGGGTTTGAACGATCAATTAACCACACTTCATAAGCCGCTTTCTGTGGGGCTTTTCGGCGGTTTTTTACAGCGTCACTGCTCAGTGGGCGAACCAGAAAAAAACTTCCTTGGGTATCACCTGCGTAGAGCGCGTCAAGCGCGCGGTTGTCTTTAAGTGTTTGTACAAATGCCTCAAGCAGAGGCATGCGCTGGTCAAGTGTTGGGCGTTGAGCGTTGGGGTTGAGCGCCAGCAAGTTAAGCGCATGCCTTATCGGCTGATAGGTGTTTTTTAGGTCAAGATGCACATCCCGCTCAATTTGCTCGAACAGATGCTCGCTGCTGCTGAGAATGATTCGGGTGTTTTGCTGATAGTTAAAAATACCCAGCACTGTGCTCATCACGATCAATAAAAAAGTGAACACAGCGCAAATGTGTACATGCAGTGGCAACCGGCGCTTCTTGGTGGGCGCAGTGTTACGCATGAGGTGGGCTCCGCAAAGGACAGGCTGTTAACCAGCATAGCCATAGCGATTGCTCTCTGCGCTTTTATTGACCCAATGGTAGCGCTGACAAGTTAGGGGTTCCCCGAGAGTTTTAAAATGTGTGCCATTAATGCCTTCTCGAACGACTCCATGCTGTGTTTCAACTGGTTCAGCTCGTTTTCGAGCGTTGACTCATCGGCGTGTTCTACTGCTTCGCAGCTGTCGATCAGTGCTTGTGCGCCGACTATGCGTGCGGCCCCTTTTATCCTGTGTGCAAGATCGAAAAAGGGCTGCAAGTTGTCATTGGTTTGCATGGCGTGCAGCGCCTTCGAATCCTCCTGACTGCTGCGCAACAGCTCTTCAAGCAGGCGTTTAATACGGGCCTCATCGCGCCCTGACAGTGCGTAAACGGCTTCAATATTCAATACCGCATTGGACGAGGCGCGGGGACTAAGGTCAGTTAAACGCTGACTCAAGAGTGTGAGGCTAATGGGTTTGAACAGGCAGTCATCCATGCCAGCCTGTTTGCAGCGCTGGCGCTCTTCAGGTTGAGCATTGGCAGTAAAGCCCAGCACCGTACAGGGCTGTTGTTGTGTGGTCTGTTCATGTTGGCGGATAGCTTTGGTCAAGTCATAGCCGTTCATAACCGGCATATTGCAGTCCGCAATTACCAGATCAAACTCGCCGTCTATCCATGCCTTAAACCCTGCCGCGCCGTTATTGGCAGTGGTAAAACAGTGCCCTAAAAAGCTCAGTTGCTGGCACATCAATAAGCGATTGGCGGGGTGATCATCGACCACCAGTACATTGAGTGGATAAGCGGAGGGCGTAATGTCGGGGGCTTGATTAGCGTGGACAAAGCAGGGCGCCAATGAAGGCATATTGAGTGTGATCTGTACGAGTGTTCCAACCTCGGGTTGGCTGGTCAGGCTCAGGGTGCCGCCCATCATTTCGCACAAGCTGCGACAGATCACCAGGCCCAGGCCTGCGCCGCTGAGTGCAAGTTGACCGGTATTTTCAACCTGTGCAAAGGGTTCGAACAAACGGGCTTGATCGCTCTCGCTGATGCCAATTCCTGTGTCTTGAACACTGACCTGGAGCTCGACCCGTTGTGGGTCGTCAGTGGGACGCAGGTTTAACGTCAGAGTGACGTGGCCGTTTTCAGTGAACTTGATCGCATTACTGATCAAGTTGGTCAGAATTTGCTTTAAGCGTATGGGGTCGATCAACACGTCTGGAGCAGGGCTTTGTGCGTTGAACTCTAATGACAGAGCCAGGTTTTTTTGGCGGGCCAGCCCATCAAAAACACGAATGACCGAATTGGCCATGCCCTGCAAGTTCACGCGCTCAGGAGACAGGTTGAGACGGCCAGACTCAATACGGGCAATGTCCAAAATGTCGCCTATCAGCTCAAGCAGGTCTTTGGCTGAATCGTAGGCCACCTCAATGGAGGGTCGATCCAGGTGGCCTTGATCGGCACGTTTGAGGGTGAGTTCCAACAGGCCAATAACGGCGTTCATTGGGGTGCGAATTTCATGGCTCATGGTTGCCAAAAATGTGCTTTTGGCGCGATTAGCGTCATCGGCCAACTCTTTGGCCGTGCGCAACTCATCCATCAGTTGATGGCGTTCGCTGATATCAATCCAGCCACCAATAATGCCTTGCACCTCCCCCAGCGAGTCCCGGTACGGGAGGATCCAGTGGTAAATGGTGAGGGCCTGAGTCCCGATGTGCAGCATGCGATCTGTGATTAAAGGCGTCCCTTCACGAATTACGCGCATGTAGTCCGCCTCGTAATCATGAGCCTCGTGCACATTGCTCAGAATGCTGCTGGTTTGCATCACTGTTTTACCAATGACATCTTCGCGTCGCGCTGAAAAAGCCTTGAGGTAGCTGTCGTTACAGGTTTGCAGGACGCCTTGGCGATCCCTTACATAAATTGGATGCGGTGTGCCATTAAGCATGGCACGCATAAACTCAAACTGATCACTCAGGGCTCGCTCGGCCATTTTTCGTTGTTGTATTTGCCGACGCATGTAGGCATTCCAAACCAGCGACAGCAGCAGCAATAAGCTGGTGCCGATAATGACTTGGTAAATCAGGCGATGATAATTGCGCCAGTAACTGTCCGAGGCCGGGACGTAGCCGCGCCAGCGACTGTTGATGATGCCCAGTTCGTCTGGCGAAATGCTGAGCAGCGCTTTGTTGAGGATGGAGCTTAGTTCGGTGGCGTTGCGTGCAGTGGCCAGTGAAAAGGTTGCCGGTTGCGTGCCTATCGTTGCGCTGATTTGCAAGCGGTCCTGGAAGAGCTGAGAGGACAGCAGATAGTTGGCGATGACCAATGTATTAACCGCACCGTCTGCTTTGCCTTCAGCCAACAGTTCGGTGGCCTGATAAATATCGTCAGCTTTGACGAGCGTGATGTTGGGGTACTGGCTGCTCAGGTATTCAGTCAGCGGGCTACCATCGGTTAACGCCAGCCGCTTGCCTGCCAGTTGCTCAAGGCTTGTGGGAGATTCATTGCCTTTGGCAGTGAGCAGTACAAAGGAGTTTTCGAGATAAGGACGGCTGAAATTGAGTGCGTTTTCTCGTGAAATTGAGGGGCTGATGGCAGGAATAATGTCAGTGTCATGTCGATTGATCATGTCGATCATCTGGCTGAGGCTGCGCGAACGTTGTATTTCGAAACGCAGCCCTGTACGCAATCGGATCAGCTCAAGCAGGTCTGAAGTAATACCTCGAAAATTGCCATCGGTATCAAAGAAGGTCAGAGGAGCCAGTGTTTCATTCACCACCACCTTGACCTGCGGATGTTTGGCCAGCCAGCGTTCTTCGCGCTCGCTGAGCTGAAGTTTTTGATCGCTTAGCAAAATGTCGCTACCCGCGTTCCAGCGACGGGTAATGCTGTCTTGCTCATTGTTTGGCACAGCGCTCAGTGCGGCATTGATGATGTCGAGCAACTGCGTGTTGTCACGGCGTACAGCAAAACTGAACCCATAGGCTTCGTGCTTGCCGAAATTAGCCATTTTGATGTTTTTCAAATACCCCTTGTTGATCATGTAATGAGTGGACAGCGTGTCTCCCAAAAACACATCGGCTTGATCAAAGGCGACCGAATTGATTGCGCTTTGATAGGAGGGGTATGACTGAATGATCGCTTTGGGGTAGAGCCTTTTGACCTCATCCAGTGGCAGGTAGTGGTACACCATGCTCAAGCGCAAGCCCGCAAGACCTTGCGTAAGAGAGCGAGTTTCCCGTTCTCGGGTCACCAGTACCGGTTGGTCGATCGCATAAGGGGTGCTAAGTGCAAGTTTTGGGTTGGCCGCTTCAAAACCGTTGGACGTACCCAGAACATCAATACGGCCATCTTCAAGGGCTTTGATAACGGCCTCTCGTGAAGAGAAGCGTTGAATCTTGATGGAGAGATTCAGCGCTTTACCCAGAATGCCGATGTAGTCAGCAGTGAATCCCTCGTAATCTTGCCCGCTGGTCGTCATGTCAAATGGAGGGTAATCGGGGGCGGAGATGCCGACTCGTAATTCGCGCTTTTCTTGTAACCAGTTACGCTGGCTTTTATCCAGTGGTACTTCAAAGTGGTAGATGCCCGAGCGGCTGAGCAGTGGGTAACTTTCAGTGCTGTTTATCTCGGCATAGGCGGGTATACACAGGAAAATTCCTATGAGTAGTGATAGATATTTCATTAACCGCGTGGGCATCCTATTTCTCACACCAGGGCGTTTCGTTTAGCGAGTTCGATGAGGTCAACCAATGAATTGGCTTTTAATTTTTGCATCAGTCGTTTTTTGTAAGTGCTGACAGTTTTGTTGCTGAGGAACATACCTTTTGCAATTTCTTTATTTGTTTTTCCTTGTGCAAAAAGCTGTAAGACCATGAGTTCTCTGTCGTTGACAAGTTTAAATAATTCGATTTCTGCGTCATCAGTGCCGTCGCTTCGTTCAGGGGTCAATGCCTGGCTCGGAAAATAGTTATAGCCAGAAAAAACAGCTTTGATTGCGCTGACAAGTTCACTGAGCTCTTCTTGTTTGCACACGTATCCCGAAGCCCCTGATTGCATGCAGCGCATGGCGAAAAGGGTTGGGGACTGGGCCGTGAGCACCAGTGTTTTGAGGCCTGAGTTCATTGCGTTGAAGCGTGCAAGCACTTCCAGGCCATCAAGCTTTGGGATGCTGATGTCGAGAATGATGAGATCGGGTACACACTCACGGATCATTTGCATTGCATCTACACCATTGTCGGATTCACCGACTATTTCATACCCTTCATGCTCTAACAACATACGAATAGCCAAGCGGATAACGGGATGGTCGTCGACAATAAAAACTTTGCTCATATTAAATTCCCATAAGGTGGCGCATAGAAAGCGCGCACCATAGCTCAGTTGTATGAGCGGGCACACGAAGCGAACGACCTACAAACGTAGTATGGGACTTTTCCTACATTAATTAAGGCGTGAGAGTACGATTTGTTGGCGGGACTAGAGGCTATTTAATGGCGAATTAGTACTTTTGTTTGGGCTAAAAGTAGGTTGGAGTTTGTGTGCGCTTGTGTTGTTTGTGAATTTTCCTACATTAAGTTGCCTATTTAAACTATAGGTTTAGTTTTTGTTTGGTTGGAAGTTTGGCGGGATTGATTGTAAGGAAGATTCTTTTTTATCAGGTCGTTGATACTGTTGATGAGAATGCGGAATTTCTTGTAATTAAGTAGGGGTAAGTATCTATGGTCGTGCGAAATTTAATTCAGCCCTGTTTCAGGGCTGAAGGTGTACAACGGGCTCGATCGGCCAGTGATTTCGCTTGCCATTTGTGTGGCGTAACTGTCAGTCGTGCCTGCAATAAAGTCGATTATTCGCATAGTTTCGCCTTTCTTTTTTGGGCTGTCTGGTAGTAGTTTGTGAGATTGTTGCGTGAAGTTTTTATCAGTAAATCTATTTGCTGACTAATTTTATCTATTTTTTGAATGTGGAGGGCTTTGTCAGTCATATGCTCCTGTTTGCAAAGGTATGTATATTACACCCTTAAGGATTGGGTAGCGTAGTGTGCTGGGTGCGGTGTTTGTTTTTGTATTTCGGGATGCTAGGCGGGCTTGAATGGTTAGCACTTAATGAACTGTTTGGTGCGTATGTCTTTATCCCTGATTCTTTATTGCAAATATTTATAGCTGAGTTATATTTATGAGCTTGTCCATGTGTTGAAGGTAGTGATATGACTAGTATGAGTTGGGACAAACTGCTGAACAACACCCGTCTTGGCGGTCGGCCTCCAAAATCTGAGCTAGGCCGTTCACCTTTCCACTCAGACCATGACAAGGTCATTTTCTCGGGGGCCTTCCGACGCCTTGCAAGAAAGACTCAGGTACATCCTCTCGCCACTAATGACCATGTTCATAATCGACTCACGCATAGCTTAGAAGTTGCTTGTGTCGGCCGGACGCTGGGCGTGAGGGTAGGCCAAGAGCTTCTAAATGAAAGGCTTATCCCTGAACAACATTCGGCTTCTGATATTGGTGATATTGTCCAAACTGCTTGTCTTGCTCATGACATTGGCAACCCTCCCTTTGGACATACGGGGGAAGAAGCTATTCGTCACTGGTTCTCCAATGATGTTGGAGCAAAGATTGCTGAGCAATTGCCATTCAATGAAGCTACTGACTTGCGTAGGTTTGAAGGCAATGCTCAAGGGTTTAGGGTTCTAACTACGTCGGAGTATCATCCCTATGAAGGGGGGATGCGTCTAACCTATGCGTCACTTGGGGCTTTCATTAAGTATCCTTGGCTCGCAGGTGATGCTCTTAACATGCAAAGGCCTATTCACAGTAAATATGGTATCTACTGCTCTGAGTTGGGTTTGTTCAATGAAGTAGCGGATGCGACTGGCTTGTTAAAGCTGGGTGATGGTTGGCGGTGTCGCCATCCACTGGCTAATTTGATGGAGGTCTCTGATGACTTCTGCTATGCCATTATTGATTTAGAAGATGGTGTGGAGATGGGTATCCTTGACTGGGATAAGGTGTTTGAGATTTTATGCCTTGTCCTTAGTGATCATCAGAAGGATCAGCTTGTCAAAGAAATTCAAGGCATGAAAGTTGGCCGAAGACTCTCTATGGTTCGTGGAAAAGTTATCTCAGCTTTTGTAGATGCGGGAGCGACTGCTTTCATGAATAACCATAATGAAATCATGACAGGCAAGGTGTTAGGTATATTAGACCTTTGTGATAAGAACGTGCGTGAATGTGTAAAGGCCGCCAAAGGTCTCGCTCGTGATGAAATCTTCCAGCATCCCCGTAAGGTTGAGCTAGAGATTGGTGCATACAGCACTATTTCAACTTTGCTGAATGTGAGCTGCTCGGCTGCCTTGGATTATGTCAAAAAAGGTCATGCTGATGACTCAAAGACCAGAAGGGTGGTTGACCTCCTTGGATTAGACCTTGCCCTGCTTGATAACACCAGCGGTCTGTCTAAGGAGTACGGAATCATTATGCAGGTGCTCGACTATGTGAGTGGCATGACCGATAACTATGCGATACATCTTGCACGGCAGTTTAATGGGATGGGTATTGAGAGGTAGTGTTTGAAGCGTGACAAATAACGTCCCCAGTGATCCTCATCGATTGATAGGATTTTACGTAGGGTTCTGTCCTTGCCATAAAGGTACATAAACTCAAATCTCAAAGATGCGTGATTCATGCAGGTTTTTCCGCAGTAACTAATCAGCTATTAGTTTCGTTCGGGTTTCGAAAATATGTGGATTTTACTATCGCTACCTGTGTGATAGCATTCTGCCTTGGCTGATAGGTTGGTTTGTGTGATTTAATAAAATGGATAAGGAAAAATGGATAAGATTATAAGCATTTTATTGGCGTCGTTGATGTTCGTTTCTTCATTCGTTGTGTCAGCAGAAACTTTTGAGCACGTTGAGCTTGATAAGGATCGGCGAAGTGTTGAGTACTCTGGCCCTATTAATAAAACAATTAATGCGATTAAAGGCCGGAAATGGCTGGGCCAAACCAAAGACATGAATGGTGGGGTTGTATTTACACCTTATGTAAACCAGCACTTCGGTACAAACAATACTGAGTCAGGTGGAGCCATTATGGTTATGGCTACATTTTATCTCTATGACAAACCAGTTAAAGAAGCGTTGATGGTTGCACGCCAAAGTCAGATTTCCGGCTTTGTTGAGTTTTACGGTTATGATTCAAGAGAGCTTCAAATGCATGTAAGAATGATGGGTGATGATACCTTTCAGTCTTTCGCAAGTGATAAGCAGTATCAGTCCCCTGAAGAGCTGAATACTTATAAGAAGGTTGAGAGCTTTGGTAAGAGTAATTACAAAAGCGAATTGAAAAGTGCAAGCGATAGCGGGATGGTTTTCTAGTTTTTTAAACGAGTAAGAAGATGTTTATTTCGATGCTTTTTTGTAAGAAATTATTGATTGACAGGGCAAGGGGAAGTAATAAGTGAAGATGATTATAGGTTTGGCCTTACCCGTGTTATTGGCGATTTTACCCATGATCGCTAATGCAGAAGCTTTTCAGTATATTGAATTGGATAAGGATAGACGAAGCGTTGAGTACTCTGGGCCTATTAATAAAACTATCAGTGCTATTAAAGAGCGTAAGTGGTTAGGTCAAACGAAGGATATGAATGGCGGCGTTGTATTTGCGCCTTATGTAAACCAGCAGTTTGGTAAGAATAATACTGAGTCGGGTGGGGCTATCATGGTTACTGCCACATTTTATCTCTATGATGAACCCGTCAAAGAAGCGTTGATGGTTGCACGCCAAAGTCAGATTTCCGGCTTTGTTGAGTTTTATGGCTATGACTCAAGAGAGCTTCAAATGCACATAAGAATGGTTGATGATGATACCTTTCAGGCGTTCTCAAGTGAAAAGCAATACCAGTCGCCTGAAGAACTGAATACTTACAAAAAAGTTGAGAGTTTTAGTAAGAGTAATTACAAAAGTGAGTTGAAGTCTGCGTTGGAGGACGGCACCTTTTTTTAGTAAGTTAAAGCGAAAACTGAAAGGTGTTCTTCGGTATGTATTTGTTTGCTTTGAGTTCAGTTAAAAGCAATGTATACAATCATGGTCTTTATGGAATGGGATGCGCCTGAGTTCTTCGGGGATGGGGTGAGGTTTTCGAGGCGTTCTCGATTAATCAGGGTTTGCCAATCCAAGGCTCAATGCTCCGTAGGTGAGAGATGACGCAGCTTCTCGTTTCACGCTCAAGGCTGAAAGCCATTCAAGGTTTCAAGCCCCACAATCGTCGGCCCAGTGACCGTAGCGTTGAGTATGAACCCATGAAGTGGATGTAATCTGCTGCACGAGAGTGTGCATACGGACTATGATCTGCGCGTTGGTTACCCTCAACCCATAGATTGATCCACTGATAGTTTTCAGTGCGCAAGCGCTATCCCTTTGACTAAGGACAGACACAATGAAAGACATCATTCGTTTGGGCGACGCCACCACGCATGGCGGTGTGGTGCTGGAGGCGTTTTCTCAAACTGATCTTAACGGTAAGCCCATTGCTGGCGTCGGCCACAATGTCAGTTGCCCTCTATGCAAAGGTATATTCCCGATTGCAGAAGGCAGCAGCACGTACAGCGTAGAAGGTATTGCTGTGGCACTTGATGGGATGAAAACCGCTTGCGGTGCCAGTTTGATAGCCAGCGGCCCAAAGGGCGCAGTGATCAGCTAAGCCCGCTGTGAGTGGGGATAAATGCAAAAGCCCTTGGTGCAATGCTCCAAGGGCTTTTGTGTTGCAGCGGTTAGCGTAAGGCTTAAGGCTTGCGTGACGAGCTTTGAATAACCAGTTTGATTAATGGCAGCAAACCGGTGGTTAGCCCTATCAGGCGTGACATACCGCCGACGCCTTTGCTTTTTGCGCCTTTGCCTGTCAGAAAACCGAGCAGGGTCACAATGCCTACACCCCAAAGCGGTGCGTGCTTGATTCCAAGGTTTTCTTGCCAGTTGGTGGTCATTCCACGCATTTTTTGCAGAGGTTGCAACAGCTGTTGGGACTCGTGACGAATCTCTTGGCGGTGCATTTCCATGCGCAGACGTATCAACACTTTACGCATTTCACGTCGCGAAGCGTTTTTCGGCATTTCAGGCAGGTTCATGGCAGCAAGCGCTCGCGGTCTTTGGCCAGCTCTTCGAGCGTGGCGTTGAAAGGAGAGGAGTCATCGAACACCGCAGCTTTAAGGCGCAGGCCGCAAAAAATGGCGGCCAAGGTGTAAAACATGCATAGCCCGATAATGCCGGTCAGACGGTAGCTGTCCCAGACCAACACCAACACCAGTGCCGAGAGCCCAATAAACAGCAGCAACGCAAACACCAGCGCCAGCCCCGCAAACAGCAGAAGGCTAACGGTGCGTGCTTTCTGCTCTTGCAGCTCGATGCCCAGCAATTCGACATGACTGTGCAGCAGACCCAGAAACGCGGCACCCAAGCGCCGCGGTGAGGAACGAGGGGAGCCGGATTCTTCGTTTGTCATATCAGCGCCGAGTTGCCAACAGACCAATTAAAAAGCCTACGCCAGCAGCAATCCCAACGGACTGCCAAGGGTTTGCTTGCACGTAATCTTCGGTAGCTACCACGGCGGCTTGTCCGCGCTCTTGCAAGGACTCTTTGGTTTCTTCAAGCGTCGCACGGGCCTTGAACAAGCTGTCTTTGATTTGCGTGCGCAGCTCTTCAGCCTGATCCCCCGCCAACGACGCGGTGTGTTCCAGCAGTCGCTCGGTATCGCTGACCAGCGCCTGGAAATCGGCCATTAGAATTTCTTGAGCATTCTTTGCTGTTTTACGGGCCATGATTATCTCCGTGAGTGGCTTATTGATGGTTCGAGTGTAGGCCTGGGCTGAAGGTTCAGTGCATTTCGCCAGGGCCGACTCAATTGGGCAAGACAGTAGCTTAAATTACTCCGCTTCGCGGGAAAAACCCGGTACGTCACGTGTGTCCGGTGCCTCAAAACAGCCTTCGAGCAAGTGATAGCGATCATGACGTACTTCATCCACCCGCTGGCGAACGGTTTTTTCCGGCAGCCCGAGCAATATTAGGGCATGGGAGGCGAGCATCAAGCTGGACTCCAACAGCTCCGGCACGACTTCGGTTGCACCGCCAGCCTTGAGTTCTGGAAGCAAACTGTCGTCGCGGGTTCTGACCAAAATAGGGACGTCGATGGTGATCAGTCGGGCCTCTTTGAGAACTGCCATAGCCACCTCGGTGTTATCCACGGCGATCACCAGTAAGCGGGCGCGATCAAGGCCTACAGCGCGCAATAAATCTCCTCGCCGAGCGTCACCGTAATGCACGCAGCTTTCTGCCTTGGTGGCTTCCTGGATACGATCTGGGTCGTAGTCCAGAGCTACAAATTCCTGACCTTCGCTGCGCAGAAAACGCCCGATGGATTGCCCGACACGGCCATAGCCGCACATCACTACGTGCCCTTGCAGTTCGGCACTTTGTGCGGCGATTTCTTCCAGCTCGGCTTCTTCGTTGGACTTGCGATGCAGGCTTGCAGCGATTTGTGGCGCGGCGCGTAACAGCAGCGGCGTAAGCAGCATGGAGCAGAACGTAGCTGCCAACAGATAACTGGCGATTTGGGGCGGGATCAGTGAGTTGAGCTGCATTTGCGCCATCAGCGCGAAGCAAAATTCACCGCCTTGGGCCAGTGCCAGGCCACTACGCCATGCGGTTTCCCCGTCGCTGCCCCGCAGTTTGACCAGTATCGCGACCACGCCGCCCTTGATCAGTAACAGCGCCAAGGTCAGCGCCAGAATAAGGAAGCCGTCGTGAACAAAAAGCTGCAGGTCGATCAACATGCCGATACTGACGAAAAACAGGCCCAGCAAGATGTCGCGGAAGGGACGGATATCGGCTTCGATCTGATGCCGGTAGTGGCTTTCACCCAGCAGCATGCCCGCCAAAAAGGCACCCAGTGCCGGTGACAAACCCAGTAAATGAGTCAGCCATGCGGTCACCAGCACAATCACCAATGCCAGCAACACGAACAGCTCGGCAGAACGAGACGCTGCCACTTCATGAAACAGGCGGGGCAACAGCAAACGACTGGTGATTAACAGGCCGACGAACAAAATAACGGTTTTGCCCAGCGTGATTGGCAAAGCCCAATACCAGGCTTGCTCGCTGTGGCCTGAGAACACCGGCACCAGTGTCAGCAGCAGTACCGCTACCACGTCCTGAAACAGCAATACGCCAATTGCGTTTTGCCCGTGACGACTGAAGATTTCTCCCAGACTGGTCAACTCTTTACTGACGATGGCGGTGGACGACAACGCCAGCCCCGCACCGAGCAAAAATGCGGCATTGATGCTCATGCCGAACGCATATAACAACCCGCCCAGCACGAGGCTGGTGCACATCACCTGCAAGCTGCCGAGGCCAAACACCACACGGCGTAACGCCAACATTTTGGGCAGTGAAAACTCCAGCCCGAGCGAGAACAGCAAAAACACCACGCCAAGTTCCGCCAGATCCGGGAGATCCGGGCTGTCATTGACCCAGTTCAGGGCAGTCGGCCCTACCAACAGGCCGACGCACAGGTACCCCAGCACTGGGGGTAACTGAAGGCGCCTAAATAGCGCGATCACCACCAGTGACGAAGCGAGGATGATTAACAGATTGGCAAACACGAAAGTCTTCCTTGTCAGTTCGAATAAAAAAAGTTGCGAGCATCCAGCAATAGAGCCTTGCTGGCGCTGATACACATCATCATTTGGCGTCAATGTTCCAAAATGGCAGCCGTTCGCTGTGCTCAAACCCTTGTCCGGACATTGAGCGTATGGGATGTGGGTCAAGCGTAGTCGTCAGAAGCGGCGCACGTGACAATGAATACACGCCAGTGAAGTCATCCGCAGCAGGTTAGCTGATTGGCGGTGCCAGAAACCGGGTCGACGTGCGTGAACAAGGCTCCTAAAATGAACGCCTATTTTATTCAGGCCATCAATTATGCCTCCCGAATGTGAACTGTTCGGCACCTTGGGTTGCCATCTATGCGAGCTTGCTGAAGCGGTCTTGATGCCCTTGGTCGAGCATGGGCTAATGGTTGAATTGATCGATATCGCGGACAGCGACGCGTTGTTTGAAGCCTATGGTTTGCGCATACCCGTATTGCGACGTGTAGATACGGGCGCTGAGTTGGGCTGGCCGTTTGATGCAGACCAGGTGGTCAATTTTTTGCAGTAAAGCGTCCTCTATTAACGTTTCTACGTGACAGTTTTGATCGCGCTTAAATGCTCGCCGACAATGTTTAGCCCTAGGCCACATTCGTTCGCTGGGCGATAATCGCGGGCTGCATTTATCGCCCGAGTTATTTATGTCTGCCCAGCCTTTTAACGCCGCCGAGCATCAAGCCAGCACTTTGTATCTGCCGCCCGGCGCATGGCTGACGGTACTCGACTGTTTATGTGAGCACTTTCGTGCGATCAGCCGCGAGCAGTGGTTGGATCGCATTGCCCGAGGTCGGGTTCTGGACGCCAGCGGTGCGCCGATCAACATTGGGCTTGCCTACAAAGAAGGCCTGCGCATTCATTACTTTCGTGAAGTGCCCAACGAAACCCCGATTCCGGTGCAAGAGACCATCTTGTATGCCGATGAACATTTGGTAGTGGCCGATAAACCGCACTTTTTGCCTGTGACGCCCGCCGGTGAATATGTCGAGCAAACGCTGTTGCGGCGTTTGATTCGCACCTTGGGCAACCCGCATTTGGTGCCGTTGCACCGTATCGATCGCCACACCGCCGGGCTGGTGCTGTTTTCGGCCAATCCCGACAGCCGTTCGGCGTATCAGTCGTTGTTCCCTACGCGAAAAATTGAAAAACGCTACGAGGCAATTGCTCGCGCCTTGCCGCAGTTGCAACTTCCGTTGGTGCACAAAAGTCGTTTAGTCGAAGGTGAACCGTTTTTTCGCATGCAGGAGGGGCCGGGCGTGAGTAACACTGAAACGCTGGTTGATGTGTGTGAGAAAAATGCTGAGCTGTGGCGTTATGCCTTGTACCCCGTGACAGGGAAAAAACACCAATTGCGGGTGCATATGGCTGCGTTAGGGGCGGGTATTTGCAACGATCCGTTTTACCCGCACGTCATCAAGGATGCGGTTGATGATTACAGCCAACCTTTAAAACTGCTGGCCCAGAGCTTGCGTTTTGTCGACCCGATAAGCGGCGAAGAGCGCTACTTTGAAAGCCAAATTCATTTGGATTGGTAGCCTACATAAAACAAAACCCGCACAAGGCGGGTTTTGTTTTGGCGCTTAAGCGCAGGCTTACAGTTCTTTAACGGTACGAACCTGGTCTTTGTTGATGCGGGTTTCTTTACCGTCCAATTGCTCGAACTGGTAGAAACCTGAGTCAGCATCGTACTTAGGTGTGTCAACTGCCTGGATTTCACGACCGTCGTTGAGCGTGATCACTGTAGGCGAAGCACAGCCAGCAAGGGCGGCCAGACCAGCAGTGAGCATGAGAGCGGCGAGAGTCCGATGTGTCATTGTGTTTCTCCAACAAATGAAAGTGCTTTATTGATAACTGTCCCTGAGACGTATACAACGCCAGCAAGTTCCTTGGCTAGTGTCACAAGGACAGCTCACTCGGTTAATTAAGTAAGTCCGGCGTGTTGAAGTTTGTCAGTCGAGGGTCATTTTCTGCGCAAGACCACGCCTGAGCATTGAGCTGGAGCATGATTTTGCGCGGGCTGCGTTCACCCGAGCCCCAGGCGCACTCAAAGGCGCCGGCCAGCGCGACAGGGATGACGCACAGCAGCGGCTCCCAATGCGCACCATGACGCACCATCAGCGGTAGTTCGGGTTGCTCGAAAGCCGTATTGAGCATGTCTCGCAGCAAGTCGCCATCCACTTTGGGTACATCGCAGGGCAGCACCAACAGGTGTGAATGTCGAGCAACCGCAAGCCCGGCGCGAATACCGGCCAAGGGGCCGTCAAAGTCATCATTGCCATCGCTGACCCAATGATCGGCATAACCGGCGTACTGATCACGATTGCGGTTGCACGAGATGATCAGGTCATCTGTCAGTGGGCGGGCGGCGCGCTGAACGTGAGCAATCAAGGGCAAGCCTTGCCACATCACCAAGCCTTTATCCTGCCCGCCCATGCGCTGACCACGGCCACCTGCCAGCAGCAGAATGGAACATTGAAACCGGTCCATGAATTGACTCCGCGCAGCCAAGCAAAAGAAGGGCTGTGATATAACACTGCGCTGTTTCTCCTACAACTGGACCTCGTCTATGAAAGCCAAGGTTGATGCACCTTTCGTACCTTTGAACATCGCCGTTCTGACCGTCAGCGACACGCGTACCCTTGAAACCGATACCTCAGGCCAGGTCTTTGTTGACCGCTTGAGTGAGGCGGGGCATCAACTGGCAGCGCGGGTGCTGCTCAAGGATGATCTCTACAAAATCCGTGCTCAGGTCGCCACCTGGATTGCCGATGACGAGGTGCAAGTGGTGTTGATTACCGGTGGCACCGGTTTCACTGGGCGTGACAGCACGCCAGAAGCGGTGAGCTGTTTATTGGACAAACAGGTCGATGGCTTTGGCGAGTTGTTCCGCCACATCTCGCTGGCAGATATTGGCACCTCTACCGTGCAGTCTCGCGCCTTGGCCGGTTTGGCCAACGGTACGCTGGTGTGCTGCTTACCGGGGTCAACCAACGCGGTGCGTACCGGTTGGGATGGGATTTTGGCCGAACAACTGGACTCGCGTCATCGCCCCTGTAATTTCGTTGCTCATCTGAAACAGGCACCGGCCTGTAACACCCGTGGGTAAGCCGGGCCGCACGGGCGAGCTGATGCCTGTTGAAGTGGCGTTGGAGCGGCTACTGGCGTTGGCCGAGGCTTCGCCCATCCGTGAGCGTGAGTCGGTCGAGTTGGCCGCGAGCGAAGGGCGGGTGTTGGCCAGTGACCTGATTGCGACCCTGGATTTACCGCCGTGGCCCAACAGTGCAATGGATGGCTATGCCCTTAATGTGGCCGACTGGACGGGCGAACCTCTGCCTGTCAGCCAGCGTATTTTTGCAGGCCAAGCCCCTGAGCCGCTGGCCGCTGGCACCTGTGCGCGGATCTTTACCGGCGCACCCGTACCGGCGGGCGCTGATTGCGTCGAGATGCAGGAAAACGCGCAGGTTCAGGCCGATGGCCGGGTGCTGTTCACTGAGGCCTTACGTGTAGATCAGAACATTCGCCCCCAAGGTCAAGAAACCACGGTCGGTGAAGTGGTATTGCCTGCGGGCACTCGACTGGGGCCTATTGAACAAGGTCTGGCTGCCTCGTTGGGTTGTGCCACGTTGCAGGTGATTCGGCGGGTCAAGGTGGCTGTGCTGTCCACCGGTGATGAATTGATTGAGCCGGGCCAGCCTTTGGGGCCGGGGCAAATCTACAACAGCAACCGCGTGTTGCTGTGCAGTTGGCTCACCCGTTTGGGCTGCGAGGTCATTGATGCTGGCATCTTGCCTGATGATCTGCCCGCTACTCGCCAGCGTTTGGCGGAGCTGGGTTCGGTTGATCTGATTTTGTCCACGGGTGGCGTTTCGGTGGGTGAAGCGGACTTTCTCGGTATCGCGCTGCGTGAAGAGGGTGAGCTGGCGCTGTGGAAGCTTGCGATCAAGCCGGGCAAGCCGCTGACGTGTGGGCACTTTCGGGGTGTGCCGGTGATTGGCTTGCCGGGTAATCCGGCCTCGACGCTGGTGACCTTCGCCATGCTGGCGCGGCCTTACCTGTTGCGCCGTCAGGGTGTGCAAGCGGTCGAGCCTTTGAAGTTTCAGGTGCCTGCCGGGTTTGTCTGGCCTAAGCCGGGTAATCGCCGTGAATACCTGCGTGGCCGCTTGGAGCAGGGCCGAGCGGTGATCTACAAAAACCAGAGCTCTGGCGTACTGCGCAGCGCTGCGTGGGCAGAGGGTTTGGTAGAAGTACTGGAAGGGCGCACGTTGAACGAAGGCGACTGGGTAGGTTTTATCCCGCTGAGTGAAGTGTTGGGCTGAGGATTAGCCGCTGTAGCTAGCGGCTAGGGCTCCAGTTAAACGGTCCAGTGGTACTCCAAAAAGCGTGTCGTCAGTCTTTGCCGGTATTGATCGGTACCCGACCGTAAATATCGGTAAAGCGCATGATGTCGTCCTCGCCCAGGTACTCGCCGCTTTGTACTTCGATCATCACCAGATCAACAACGCCGGGGTTGACCAGTCGATGCTTGTGGCCAGGTTTAATAAACGTGGATTCGTTGGTGGCGAGTAAGAATTCATCGTCGCCATGAGTAACCTGCGCTACGCCGCTTACCACGATCCAATGTTCACTGCGGTGATGGTGCATTTGCAGAGATAACGTGCCCTGTGGTTTGACGACGATGCGTTTTATTTTGAAACATGGACCCTCTTCGAGCACGGTGTAGGTGCCCCACGGACGGGTAACAGTACGATGCAGCCGGTAGGCATCATGACCTTGTTGTTTGAGGGTTTGGGCGATGAACTTGACGTCCTGGGTGCGATTGGCATCTGTCACTAGCAGCGCATCCGGGGTATCAATAATGATCAAATTGTTGAGGCCCACTCCGCCCACCAGTCGCTTGGGGGAATCGATGTAGCAGTTGAACACGTCATGCAGCACGTTTTCGCCGTTGCATTGGTTGCCATTGGCGTCGGCCAGCGTCAGCTCGCGTACTGCCTGCCATGAGCCAATGTCGCTCCAGCCCAGCTCACACGGAACGACGGCGACATTTTTTGAGCGCTCCATCAGCGCGTAGTCGATGGAAATATCGGGGACCAGTGCAAAGGTTTTGCGGTCGAGCTCCAGCTGAACTTCCTGTTTGCCCTTAAATGTTTGGCTTTGTTCAAGGCATGAGGCAACTGCTGCCAGCACATCGGGCGCGTGCTCCTTGAGTTCGCGCAGCAAACTATCGACACGCATGCAGAACATCCCGGCGTTCCACAGGTGCAAGCCGCCCTCAAGAAATTGTTGGGCAGTATTGGTGTCTGGCTTCTCGACAAAACGTGCGACTCGGTAGCTTTCGCTGTTCAGTGCAGTGCCTGTTTCGATATAGCCAAAACCGGTTTCAGCGCGGGTCGGCAATAGGCCAAACGTTACCAGCCAGCCCTCATCGGCCAATTGGCGGGCGCTGTCGACGGCTTTATTAAAGGCGTCGATGTCTTTGATCAGATGATCGGCGGGCAGGACTAACAGTTGAGCGTTTTCGCCATAGTGTTGGGCCACATACAGAGCCGCCGCGGCTATTGCCGGGGCTGTGTTGCGGCCAAAAGGTTCGAGAATGAAGTCGAGCTCAAGGCTTGTTTTGTTCATCAACCGATAGTCGTCGAGCGTGCGGAAGAACACCTCGCGATTGGTCACAGTCAGTAACTGCTCGACGTTACGCAAGCCCGCCGCGCGCAGAAAGGTTTTTTGCAGCAGGCTCTGGCCATCGGGCAAGCACATAAAGGGCTTGGGCATGGCCTCGCGTGATACGGGCCAAAGCCGTGTGCCGGCGCCGCCAGCGATGATGCAGGGTATGAGTGTGCTCACTCAGAATGCCTCTTTAGTTAGGGTTAGCGCCTCAGCCGCGCGGGGCAGGCTGTAGGGTCAGGCCCTCTCCAGCTGTTTGATGACCTTCATGTCTAATTCGACACGTGTGCCGGTATTTCGGGGGTGTTTTGATGTTGAGTGGTGAAGTCTGACGGTTTTTGTGAGATCAAGCGAAATTCTTGATTTTCCAGGTGGGCAGTCGGGTTACTTTTGACCTCGATAAAAGAAGCTGATCCCAGCAAGGGATTCAAATAAATCCATTTGGTGCGGGCTTTTTGACTGTGCGTGTTGTCCAAAAAAATTAGACACGTATTGAGAGGGATAAAACATGGGCGCAACCAAGGCGTTTTTGATTTTGCATGGCAAGCAGGCCCTTAACGAAGATGTGCGAGCGGCGGTTGCCGAGCAACGTAAGAAAGGCTGGGAATTAGCGGTGCGCCTAACGTGGGAAGCGGGGGATGCGCAACGTTTAGTGGGTGAGGCGTTAGAGGCTGGGTACACCCATTTAATCGCGGGTGGTGGAGACGGTACTTTGCGAGATGTGTGCGAAGCCATGGCGCAGGCTGATACTCAGGCCAGTTTGGTGCTGTTACCTCTGGGCACTGCCAATGACTTTGCCCGCGCAGCGGGTATTTCATTGGAGCCTGACCAAGCTTTGGCTTTGCTGAATGTACCTGCCCGGGCAATCGACTTGGGCGAAGCAGGCGGCGAGATTTTCTTGAACATGGCCACCGGAGGCTTTGGTAGTCAGGTAACCGCCAATACCTCGGAAGATCTAAAAAAAGTGCTGGGTGGCGCGGCCTATTTATTTACCGGCTTGTCACGGTTCAGTGAGCTTCATGCGGCTTATGCCGAGTTACAAGGGCCAGACTTTCACTGGAAAGGCGAGCTGCTGGCGCTAGGCATTGGTAATGGCCGACAGGCCGGTGGAGGGCATCAGTTGTGCCCTGAGGCGTTGGCCGATGATGGTTTACTCGACGTGAGCATCTTGCCAGCACCGCAGGAAGTGGTTGGCACGTTGAAAGGCCTGATGGAAGGAGGCTGGGGGCTGGATAACTTATTTGTTCGCGCGCGCCTGCCTTGGGTTGAAATCAAATCGGCAGAAGGGCTTTCAATCAACCTTGACGGCGAACCGATGCAAAGCGACAGCTTGCGCTTTTCGGTGCGCAAGGGCGCGTTGAACGTGCATTTGCCTGAGGGGTCGCCAGTATTGAGCCGTTAGGCTACGCCAAAGCCTAGTCGTCCAGACTGATGATTTGTTCGCGAACGGCAAACAGCACCAGACCCGCCACGTCGAATATCTGTAAGCGCTTCATCACTTGCGAGCGGTGGGTTTCGACAGTTTTGATACTCAAACTCAAGCCGCAAGCGATTTCGCGGGTGGATTTGCCACGCACGATCAAGCGCAGAATTTCTAGCTGGCGTTCGGTGAGGTTATGGTTTTTGGACTGCTGCGGTGGGTTGCCCGGGCCTCGATTGAGGGCTTGATCAATCACCGTGTGTGCGATCGCCGGGCTCAAATAACGCACGTCACTGCGCAGGGCTTCCAGTGCCTGCTCCAATTCGACTGCGCTGGTGTCTTTGAGCAAATAGCCATGAGCGCCGCTTTCGAGTGTTTGCATGATTACTTGCGGGTCGGTATGCATCGACACAATTAACACTTTACTCAGGGGCAATACGGCCTTGAGCTGGCGTAAGGCCTCAAGCCCCCCGGTATGGCGCATCGACAGGTCGAGCAGAATGATGTCGGGGTGTAATCGCTCAGCGGCTTCAAGCAATTGAGCGCCATCATCCACCTCGCCCACGACGGCATAGCCGACAAGATCATTGACCAATGCTTTGACTCCGGCGCGAATCAACAGGTGGTCATCGACTAACAGTAGGGTGCACGTCATGTGTTTATTGCCATCTTCGCGCGCTCGCGGGTGCGATCTGACCAAGGGATGAGTGCTTCGATCTGTGTGCCACTGCCGGGCTGGCTGGTCACGCTCAGGCTCCCGCCCAAGTGCTCGATGCGCTCAAGCATGCCCGCCATGCCGCGCTGCCCGGCTTGGCCGGGACTGCGTGCCGGCGTGAAGCCGATGCCGTCATCCGAGAGCTTGAGCCGCAGGCCTTCGGGTGTGCGGCGTAGCTGCACTATCAAGTTGGTTGCGCGTGCATGGCGAAGCACATTGGTCACGGCCTCTTGGGTCACGCGAAACACTGCGAACGCTACGTCTTCGGCCAGATCATTGAAGCGGTGCGGGCAGTCAAACGTCCATTGTAGGACGCTATTTTCGAGCGTCTTGATCAGGTGTGCACGCAGGCTGGCTTCAATGCCCAGGCTACTTATCTGGCGGGGATTAAACGCCGTGGATACGTCGCGCACCTTGGCTAGTGTTTCTTCGAGCAGGTTGCACAAGCCCAGGCAATGGCTTTGCAAGTCTTCGGGCACACGCCGTTGTAGCCAGCGCGTTTGCAGCGTGGCGGCGGTCAGTAGCTGACCAATGTCATCGTGCAGCTCACGGCTGAGGTGTTTACGCTCGTTTTCTTGAACCTGAATCAGGCGTGCGGCCAACTCCTTGGGTTGCAGTTTGATAGCGTTGCGTGAGTCGCGGTGCAGCCACCAGACGCTTGCCAGTGCCATCAGATCCAGCCACATAAGGCTACTGGGCAATGTGGAGGAGCTTAGGTAGATAAAAATGCTCGATAGGGCAGAGCAAAAGCAAAGCGCAGCGGTCAGCCGGCGTGCGGTTTTTTTTGTGGGTAACCAAGGCTTGAATGATTTGAGACTGGCGTGCATAGCGTGTGTAGCCAATGGTGTTCGCTGCGGGACCTGTCAGGGCACTGAGAGGTAAAGGATGAGCGGGGTTGAAATGTCAGTATCTGTAAAAAATGTATTTGCGCAGGATGATGCTGCGCTGCAAACAGATTTACCTGTTTTCGCCTGGCCTCACCTTCGCTTGAAAACGTTCAGTACAGACGCTTTTAGGCTGATTCGCCATTATCAAACTTCAAGCAGCCGAAATTTTGGCGTCAACTAATCGCGCGCATGGTATCACTTCATTTACCGTTGGTCGCCTTTGCTGGGCGCTCAGTCGTTACGACTAAAGACTCATGGGCTGGCGGCGCATAAAGGGCAGTATTTTGTCAGTAAGCGGAATGTCGAATAATTCAGCTTGAATTAGTCACGCAGTGACTATTTAGTATTGTTTTTAAAGGTGATTGACATATATCGCCTGTCGCTATTTCGCCATGTGGGTGCACGACGGGTGAGTTAACAATGACTCTTTTGTTATTTTTCGTTTTCAACGGGCACTTTTGTAGGCTCAGATTCAATGTGTTCGGCCAGCGTCGCAACCAATCGCTTTTGCTCGGTGTCATCCAGCGCTAAAGACCCTGTGTTCAGATCAACCAGTTCCAGTTGCCATGCCAGTAGAATGAAACAGTCTTGGAAGGTCTCGACGGTTTTATGATTCAGGCCTCCATAAGCTTTGGCCTGGTTGAGCAGTTGGCTTAATGTTCCGCAGAACTCAGCTATTGGGGTTACTTTCAAGGCGTGCGCACGTTGCTCCAGCTTGAGTAATGTGAAAAGCATGCAATTGATTGCATCCTCATCATCACGAATCAATCCCAAATGGCTTAAGCATTCCTCAGCCGTGGTTAGTAGCACTTGCGCTTCGACTAAAAAGTCTGCCAAGGCTAACGGCCGTTCTTTGCCATTGAACATGCGTAGTCTCACTCTTTCCGGATCGCCGATCGAATGGGCGCCCCCCCACATCAATAGTGTTAAAGCAATAATTGAGGTGTTGAGGGTGCATCCACTTTGGGTCATTTAAACGTTGAAGTTGTAATGTTATTTAGCGTGTTGCCAAAATTTAAAATGCACCCAAAAAATGTGTGTTTTACACAGCCCTGTGTTCCTGACTCAGGCAGGCCAAGAGCCACCACTTTTTAAAGAGTGCGTGTGCAATTAGTTTTTTATGAGTTAGCCAAGTGCCAGCGAGTGTTAAACATCATTCGTTTAATGCGAATGAGTTCACAATAATGGCAATTGTTTATGGCGAATATCAGGTCAGGCCTGATTGCCCCTAGGGGAATCCCTTAGGGATGGATAGGGGGAGATCAATTGGAGGTTTTTCAAGAGATGCCTGAGGGGCGGACTGATTCGAGTATGATATTAAAGTGATATCACTGTCGAGCGTGTCGTGCGTCATCAGGGTCAAGCTCCCTGCAAATCTGCCGATAACGCTAGACATTCAGTTCCCACGCCCAGGAGTTTTTGATGGCCGGCATTCTCGACACGGTAGATCAGCGCACTCAGTTGGTCGGTGAAAACCGACTGGAAATTCTCATGTTTCGCCTGGCGGGGCGGCAATTGTTCGCGATCAACGTGTTCAAGGTGCAAGAAGTCCTGCAACTGCCCAAGTTGACCCTGATGCCGCATCGCCATCCCTACGTGTGCGGCGTGGTGAACTTACGTGGGCAAACGCTTCCGGTGATTGATTTGTCCCAGGCCATTGGCATGCGACCGTTGGTGCCCGGGCCGGACAGTACGATTATCGTGACCGAGTACAACCGTTCGGTGCAGGCATTTTTGGTGGGTGGGGTTGATCGCATCGTCAATATGAACTGGGAGGCGATCCTGCCGCCGCCAACCAGCGCGGGGCGCCAACATTACTTGACAGCCATCAGCAAGGTTGAAGATCAACTGGTCGAGATCATCGACGTTGAAAAAGTGCTGGCCGAAATCGTTCCGTACAGCGCCAAGGTCTCACAAGAAAAACTCGCCGATCCAGTGCTTGAACACGCCCGTGGCCGCGAAGTGCTGCTGGTCGATGACTCCAAAGTTGCCTTGTCGCAACTGCGCGAAACACTCTCGCAATTGGGGGTCAAGATGCACGTTGCCAGTGATGGCTTAAAGGCGCTGAACATGCTCAAAGGCTGGGCGGATTCAGGTCAGGTAATGACTGACAAGTTGCTGATGATTTTCACTGACGCCGAAATGCCAGAGATGGACGGCTACCGGCTGACCACTGAAATTCGCAACGATCCTCGCCTGCGTAGCCTGTATGTGGTGCTGCATACCTCGTTGTCAGGCAGTTTCAACGAGTCGATGGTCAAGAAGGTGGGTTGTGACAACTTTCTTTCCAAGTTCCAGCCGGACAAATTGGTTGATGTAGTCCGTCAGCGTCTGATGCTGGACGAAGTGCCTGCCTGAGCTTTAGGAATAAGCACATATTTGAATCAAGGATTGGCTCGTATACTGTGGCGTTTTTACCCCACGGGGAGCTGATCCATGCTTCATCTCAGTGCGCTTTATCGTTTCCCGTTGAAGTCTGGCAAGGGTGAGTGTCTGCCTCAGGCCCGGCTGGATGCGCTCGGTCTGGCTGGAGATCGTCGCTGGATGTTGGTGGAGGAGGCGACCGGACGTTTTTTGACCCAGCGTGTTGATCCCAAAATGAGCCAGCTTTCAGCGCTCTGGAATACTGCCGGGGGTTTGACCTTGAATGCTCAAGGCTTTGAGCCGCTGGATGTCGCAGTACCGGATGCAGACACCGACCTGCGTGGAGTCACCATTTGGCGCGACACGTTGCGCGTGCCGGATGCAGGTGATGCGGCAGCTGAGTGGCTAAGCCGTTTTATCGAAAAACCGGTACGCCTTGTTCACATCCCTCTTGAGCGTGCCCGCACCACACAAGCGGGTTATGGCAATGACAACGATAAAGTCGCCTTCGCCGATGGCTATCCGTTATTGCTGATAGGTCAGGCGTCGTTGGATGATGTTTCACACAAAGTGGGTCGCCCGTTGGAGATGCTGCGCTTTCGCCCTAACCTGGTAATCGAAGGCAGCGAGGCGTTTGCCGAAGACAGCTGGAAGCGAATTCGCATCGGGGATGTTGAGTTTCGGGTGGTCAAGTCCTGTGCGCGCTGCATCTTGACCACCGTTGACCCGCAAACTGGCGAGCGCGATGCTCACCGCGAACCTCTGGCCACGCTGATGAGTTATCGCAAGCAAGAAACCGGCGTGATGTTTGGTCAAAATCTGGTCAATGACAGCAATGGCCTACTGGAAGTCGGCATGCCAGTGACCGTACTGGAATAACCCGTAGGGGCCGCAGTAGGCTGCGATGTTTAACAAATCAACACATCGCAGCCTGCCGCAGCGCCTACGAAAAGCGCCACTACTTACTGATCATCGAAATAGCGCTCATGCCAGTCCACCAGTGGCTGCGGCACGTTGAGTTTCTGGCCGTAAATCACTGAGTAAGACAAAACATTCTGTACGTATTGACGGGTTTCGTCGAAAGGGATGCTTTCGATCCACACGTCAAAGCCTAAGTGGTTCGCCCCTTTGAGCCATTGACGAACACGCCCCGGGCCCGCGTTATAGGCGGCTGAAGCTAGCACACGGTTACCGTTGAACTGACCATGCACTTGGCTCAGGTAGGCGGCACCCAGTTGGATATTTTTGTCCGGGTTGAGCACTTGCTGGGGCGATGCCAGTGGGATGCTGAATTTTCGTGCAGTCTCTTTGGCAGTGGCTGGCATTAACTGCATCAAACCGCTGGCGCCTACGCCGGAACGGGCGTCATCCATAAAGGCGCTTTCCTGGCGAGTAATCGCGAATACCCAGCTTGAGTGCAGGCCGCGTACCTTCGCTTCACGTACCAGCGTGTCGCGGTGAGCCATTGGGAAGCGAATGTCCAAATCGTCCCAATATTGCGCCTGACTGATGGTGCGAATAGCTGGGAAATACCATTTCAGGTCGTAGGCCAGTTTGGCTTGAGCAACCATTTCGTCACGACTGAAGTGGCGACTGACGTAGTACCACTCACGACGGCCATCAACGATTTGCCCGCGATCGTGAAACTCCAATGCTCGCTGCACACCGGGAGTATTGCGCACCTTGTTAATTAGTTGAGGGCTGAGCACCAGCGGCTTGTGGTTGAGTTGATAAGACGTTTGCGCCCGATCAGCTGCCAGGAAGCCATAAAAATCACGTTCGCCGGCTACCTTTTTGAACAGGGCCTGAGCTTGTGGGTTTTTAGGCTCGGCCAGCTCAAGGCTTCGGGCTTGCCAGTAACGCCAGCGGTTGGTGGAGGCCAAGTCTTGTGGGAGTTTTTTGGTTAGCTGGTAAGCATCTTCCCAGCGCGCCAAGCGCAGAAGCAGCCGCAGCCGCCACTCAGTGACCGTGTTGTCCCGAAGCTCTGGGTCGTATTGGGTCATGATGTTCAGGCCGCGGCTGTCATAGCGGCGGGCGAACGTCAGGCCGATTTCTCTGGCGATGGCGACTTTTTCGTCGCGTGAAAAGTGCATGTTGGTGGCGTAGGTATCAAGCAGCGACGCGGCTTTTTCCGGGTCTTGGCGCGCCAGACGGCGAAGACCGAGGCCCACGGCGTCAGACATTGCTTCGCTGGCCGGGGTAAAGCGCGAAGGTTGGCTCAGTAATTCAGGCTTTTGAGCCACATCAATCATCAGTTTTGCTTGTGGGCCCAGCGTAGTGAGGCCGTTAGCCAGTGATGTGGCCAAACCATAATTGCGTGCTTCGGCCGCCAGCTTCACGCGTTGCCAGCGTTTTTGCTCGGTCAACTGCCCTTCGGCTGCCCATTGGCTGAACAGCGCGTCACACGCAGCAGGTTGCGCCTTGCCAACCAGCCAGAGCTTTTCTGCGTTGGCGTAACCTTCGGCTTTGAGGTTGTGCTTCAACTGGTACTGACCATTGAGGCAGTCCAGTTCGGTGAAATTGAGTTTGGGGTCGTAGTACTTGACGAAGGTCGCCCAGTCACCGCGCTCCGCCAGCCAACGTAACCAACGCAACTTCATCCAGTTGGCTTGCGGTAGATCGCCATGTTGGGCCAAAAACTTTTCGATTTCGACGTTGCTGGCTGATTTTAAGCGAGCCGTCAGCTCGTCATAGGCCAGATAAGGGGTCAGCGGGTAGGTGCTCAGGGCCGCGGCATTATTGAAATACGGGCCGGAGTCGCCTTTGGCCAAGGCGCGTTTTGCCTCGTCATACAGCTGGCGTTGTTGAGTCAGGTCTGCAGCTTGGGCGGCTTGCACGGCGCAGCTGGTGAGAAGCAGGCAGGATAAAAAATTGAAAAGACGACTGCGCATGAGGCTTCCGTACAGATAAAAATGCGACAAGTGCGCAAAGGGCTCGCACTGATTGTGCCGTAGCTTAGCCTTTTGCCAGCTGCGCGTGAAAGCCTTGCCAGCCAACTGGCGCAAGTTGGTACTAAATGAAGGCTGGAACGCCCCGCTCAAGAAATAGCCAGCCGCCTCAGGGCGCAAATCAGGTAGAATGCGCGCCCAGTTTTTGGAGAAGCTCATGACCCTGCTCAAATTCAGCGATGTGTCCCTTGCTTTCGGCTCTACGCCGTTGTTGGACAAGGTGTCCTGGCAGATCGCCCGTGGAGAGCGGGTGTGCATCATCGGCCGCAACGGCACCGGCAAGTCCAGCATGATGAAGCTGGTAAAAGGTGATCAAAAGCCCGACGACGGCTCTGTCTGGCGCGCACCCGGCCTCAAGATTGGCGAATTGCCGCAAGAGTTGCCGGTAGCCGACGGGCGGACGGTGTTCGACGTGGTGGCCGAAGGTTTGGATGGCGTGGGCGAGTTGTTGGCTCAATACCATCACCTGAGCCAAAACATCGTGACCGATGCCGACCTGGACAAGTTGATGCACGTCCAGCAAGACCTTGAAGCCCGTGATGGCTGGCGCTTGCAGCAATTGGTCGACAGCACCCTGAGCCGCTTACAGTTGCCGGCGGACAAAACCCTTGCCGAGCTGTCGGGTGGCTGGCGTCGTCGCGTTTTGCTGGCGCAAGCACTGGTTTCCGAACCTGACTTGCTGCTGCTCGACGAACCGACCAACCACTTGGACATCGGCGCTATCGCGTGGCTGGAAGAGGCCTTGAAGGACTTTCAGGGCGCGGTTTTGTTTATTACCCACGACCGTTCCTTCTTGCAAAACCTGGCCACCCGGATTCTTGAGTTGGACCGTGGCGGCTTGATCGACTGGAACGGCGATTACGCCAGCTTTTTGGTGCACAAAGAAGCCACGCTGGCGGCCGAAGAAACTGCCAACGCCTTGTTTGACAAGCGTCTGGCTCAGGAAGAAGTGTGGATCCGTCAGGGCATCAAAGCCCGTCGTACCCGCAACGAAGGCCGTGTGCGTGCCTTGAAAGCCCTACGTGTAGAGCGCAGCGAGCGTCGTGAGCGCACCGGTAAGGCCAACATTCTGTTGGACACTGCAGACAAGTCTGGCAAGCAAGTGATGGTGCTGGAAAACGTCAGCTTTGCTCACCCGGGTGGCCCGTTCCTGATCAAAGATTTTTCGATGGTGCTGCAGCGTGGCGATCGTATCGGCCTGCTGGGCGCCAACGGTACTGGTAAAACCACCTTGCTGAAGCTGATGCTCAGTGGTTTGCAGCCAACCAGCGGCAAGATCGAAGAAGGTACGCGCATCGACGTGGCTTACTTCGACCAATTGCGCCATCAGTTGGATCTGGAAAAAACCGTGATCGACAACGTCGCCGAAGGTCGCGATTTTATCGACATCGATGGTCAGAGCCGTCACGTGCTCAGCTATTTGGGTGACTTCCTGTTCAGTCCGCAGCGTGCTCGCACGCCGGTCAAGGCGCTGTCGGGTGGTGAGCGTGCGCGTTTGTTGCTGGCTAAATTGTTTAGCAAACCAGCCAACCTGCTGGTGCTCGATGAGCCAACCAACGACCTGGACGTTGAAACACTCGAACTGCTTGAAGAGGTTTTGCTGACCTTCCAGGGCACTGTGCTGATGGTCAGTCACGACCGGGCATTCTTGGACAACGTGGTCACCAGCACACTGGTCTTCGAAGGTGAAGGCAAGGTGCGTGAGTATGTCGGTGGCTATCAGGACTGGCTGCGTCAGGGTGGTTCGCCGCGTCTGTTGGGCGTGACCGAGAGCAAGTCCGGCAAAGCTGATTTGAACTCAGCAGTGGTGGCTGCTGCGCCGGCTTCGGCCGCTGCTGAGCCAGCACCCGCTGCGAAAAAGAAGCTGAGCTACAAGTTGCAGCGTGAGCTTGAGGCATTGCCGGCCGAGATTGATGCTAAAGAGCAAGCGATCGCCGCAGTTGAAGCTGAAATGGCGGATGCAGGTTTCTACCAGCGTCCAGCGGCCCAAACTGCTGAGGTGATTGCCAAGCTTGAAAAGCTACAAGCTGAGCTTGAGCAATTGGTTGAGCGTTGGGCTGAGCTGGATGCCTGATTGAGCGTTTGCTGAACTGAAAAGCCCGGCCTTTTTAATCAAGGGGCCGGGCTTTTTTGCTGTTACATGCAGATAAAATTATTCAGCCTTTTTCAGGCTGACAGCCAGTACGTCGCACGGTGCACCATGCAGCACGTCATTGGCTGTAGAGCCCAGCAACAGGGCCAGGCCGTGGCGGCCGTGGCTGCCTACGACGATCAGGTCGCAGGAGTGTTCTTTTGCGAAGCTGTGGATTTCCTGTCGCGGCTGACCATATTTCAGGTGGCAGTTTTCTGTGGAGAGCTGCGGGTAAATGTCGATCAGGCGTTCAAGGCGCTCCTTGGCTTGATCAAACTGTTGCTGTTGCAGTTGCGAGAGGTCCATCGGAACATCGCCGCCAAACGCCATCGCCATGGGCTCGACGATGTGTATCAGTGACAGCTGGGCGTTATTGGCCTCGGCGCTAGCGCTGGCGCGATAGATCACGGGGTCACATTCTTCGGTCAGATCGACGGCTACCAAAATATGTTTGTAGGGCATCGGCGTGCTCATATTAAGCGCTCCTGTAAATGGCAATTAGTTATGAGTATGGCCCGTTTGCAATGGCTTGTTTGAGTCAGGGTCAGCTCGTTCATCAAGTTATGAGAGTACAGATATGACGGTATGGATAGTGGTGTCAATCCTTGCGCTGGTTCTGAGCCCTTTGGCATGGCTGCGACCTTCGCGGCGCCAGAGTGGTCGTATGGCCCTGCGCATGGAGGCGCGACGCATGGGGCTGGCCATGCAACTGACGCCTCAGGAGTGGCCGCACTGGCTTGAGCCTGAGCCGCCGGGTTCTTGCGCGCAATTTCACCGTCCGCGCCGAAGCACTAAGCCTGATGTGTGGTGCTATTGGCAATCCGCGCCGGGAATATGGGTCAATCAATGGCGTGAAGAGTGTGTCGATGAACGCTTGCTGGATCAATTCAAAAAATTGCCCGCCAACGTGTACAAGGTTGAAGCAGGCGCGCAAATGATTGCCCTGTATTGGGGGGAGAAAGGCGAGCCCGAGGTGTTGCTGGCGATTGATCAAGTGCTCAAGGCGTTGGCGTAACGCTTGTGGTTGCTGACCTGGTACAAAACGATGGCTGCGCAGCGTATGTTTTTGAACTGACTGCTGAGTCGTTTTGTCATCGTTGAGTTGGGCAATTGACAATCGATAGCTTTTCCGTGAAGGTGTCGACACCCAAATCAAACGGGCGTATGAATTGATCGTTTGCCGTGTAGGCAGCGTTCGCATAACCCCGAATATCGCGTTGGCGGGTGTGCCTGGTGGATTGGCGTTAGCATTGACGGAGTCGTCATTGCCAGCCAGACGCTAGCGTCCGACGTGTACTGTTCAGCTTCCATATCCTGGAGATCAGTTGATGATTTACGAAGGTAAAGCCATCACGGTTACGGCTCTTGAAAGTGGCATCGTCGAACTGAAGTTCGACCTCAAGGGTGAGTCCGTCAACAAGTTCAACCGTCTAACCCTGAACGAATTGCGTCAGGCGGTAGATGCGATCAAGGCAGATGCTTCGGTCAAGGGTGTCATTGTTTCCAGCGGTAAAGATGTCTTTATCGTTGGCGCCGACATCACCGAATTCGTCGAAAACTTCAAGTTGCCGGATGCCGAGCTGATCGCTGGCAACCTCGAAGCCAACAAAATCTTCAGTGATTTCGAAGACCTCAATGTTCCGACAGTGGCGGCCATCAATGGCATCGCACTGGGCGGCGGTCTAGAAATGTGCCTGGCGGCGGACTTCCGCGTTATGGCAGACAGCGCCAAAATCGGCCTCCCAGAAGTCAAGCTCGGCATCTACCCGGGCTTTGGCGGCACCGTTCGTTTGCCGCGGCTGATTGGTGTCGACAATGCCGTTGAGTGGATTGCCTCCGGTAAAGAAAACCGCGCTGAAGACGCACTGAAAGTCAGTGCTGTAGATGCCGTGGTAGCTGCAGACAAACTTGCCAGCGCTGCTCTGGACTTGATCAAGCGCGCCATCAGTGGCGAGCTGGATTACAAGGCCAAACGTCAGCCTAAGCTTGAAAAACTCAAGCTGAACGCCATTGAACAAATGATGGCGTTCGAAACCGCCAAAGGTTTTGTGGCTGGTCAAGCAGGCCCGAACTACCCGGCGCCGGTTGAAGCAATCAAAACGATCCAGAAAGCCGCGAACTTCGGTCGTGACAAGGCGCTGGAAGTAGAAGCAGCAGGTTTCGCCAAACTGGCCAAAACCTCGGCTTCGCAGTGTTTGATTGGCTTGTTCCTGAACGATCAGGAACTGAAGAAAAAAGCCAAAATCTACGACAAGATCGCCAAAGACGTGAAGCAAGCTGCCGTGCTCGGCGCTGGCATCATGGGTGGCGGTATTGCCTATCAGTCGGCCTCCAAAGGTACGCCGATTCTGATGAAGGACATCAACGAACACGGTATCGAGCAGGGCCTGGCTGAAGCCGCCAAGCTGCTGGTGGGTCGCGTTGATAAAGGTCGCATGACTCCGGCGAAAATGGCTGAAGTGCTTAACGGCATTCGTCCTACTTTGTCCTACGGTGATTTCGGCAATGTCGACCTGGTGGTCGAAGCGGTTGTTGAGAACCCGAAGGTCAAACAAGCTGTGTTGGCTGAAGTGGAAAACCACGTCCGCGAAGATGCAATCCTGGCTTCCAATACCTCGACCATTTCCATCAGCTTGCTGGCCAAAGCTCTCAAGCGTCCGGAAAACTTTGTCGGCATGCACTTCTTCAACCCGGTGCACATGATGCCGTTGGTTGAGGTCATCCGTGGCGAGAAGTCCAGCGATCTGGCTGTGGCAACAACTGTTGCTTACGCCAAGAAAATGGGCAAAAACCCGATCGTGGTTAACGATTGCCCGGGCTTTTTGGTCAACCGCGTCCTGTTCCCGTACTTCGGCGGTTTCGCCAAGTTGGTCAGTGCCGGTGTGGACTTCGTGCGCATCGATAAAGTCATGGAAAAATTCGGCTGGCCAATGGGCCCGGCCTACCTGATGGACGTGGTCGGTATCGACACCGGACACCACGGTCGTGACGTTATGGCTGAGGGTTTCCCGGATCGCATGAAAGACGATCGTCGTTCGGCGATTGATGCGCTGTACGAGGCCAAGCGTCTGGGTCAGAAAAACGGCAAGGGCTTCTACGCCTATGAGGCGGACAAGCGCGGTAAACAGAAGAAAGTCGTTGATTCGAGCGTGCTTGAGGTGCTCAAGCCAATCGTTTACGAGCAGCGCGATGTGACCGACGAAGACATCATTAACTGGATGATGATCCCGCTGTGTCTGGAGACAGTCCGTTGCCTGGAAGACGGCATCGTTGAGACCGCAGCCGAGGCCGACATGGGTCTGGTTTACGGCATTGGCTTCCCGCTGTTCCGTGGCGGTGCACTGCGCTACATCGACTCGATCGGTGTTGCCCAGTTCGTGGCCCTGGCTGATCAGTACGCTGAACTGGGTGCGCTGTACCACCCGACTGCGAAGCTGCGTGAGATGGCCAAAAACGGCCAAAGCTTCTTCGGTTAAGCGCCCCATTAGAGTGAGAGTGAAATTATGAGCTTGAATCCTAGAGACGTGGTGATTGTAGACTTCGGTCGCACCCCGATGGGCCGCTCCAAGGGCGGTATGCACCGCAACACCCGTGCTGAAGATATGTCCGCGCACCTGATCAGCAAAGTGCTGGAGCGCAACAGCAAGGTCGACCCGAGCGAAGTGGAAGATGTGATCTGGGGCTGTGTAAACCAGACCTTGGAGCAAGGCTGGAACATTGCGCGCATGGCGTCGCTGATGACCCAGATTCCTCACACCTCGGCTGCACAAACCGTGAGCCGCCTGTGCGGTTCGTCCATGAGCGCTCTGCACACTGCTGCACAAGCGATCATGACCGGCAATGGTGACGTATTCGTGGTTGGCGGCGTCGAGCACATGGGCCACGTGAGCATGATGCACGGCGTTGATCCTAACCCGCACATGTCGCTGTACGCGGCAAAAGCCTCGGGCATGATGGGTTTGACGGCAGAGATGCTGGGCAAGATGCACGGCATCACCCGTGAGCAGCAGGATGCCTTTGGCGTTCGTTCTCACCAGCTCGCTCACAAGGCGACGATTGAAGGCAAGTTCAAAGACGAAATCATCCCGATGCAGGGTTATGACGAAAATGGCTTCCTGAAAATTTTCGACTACGACGAAACCATTCGTCCGGAAACCACCCTTGAAAGCCTGGCGGCGTTGAAGCCAGCGTTCAACCCGAAGGGCGGCACCGTGACGGCGGGTACTTCGTCGCAGATCACTGACGGCGCTTCGTGCATGATCGTGATGTCGGCTCAGCGCGCAAAAGACCTCGGTCTTGAGCCACTGGCAGTGATTCGTTCGATGGCTGTTGCAGGTGTGGACCCGGCAATCATGGGCTATGGTCCAGTACCGGCAACGCAAAAAGCATTGAAGCGTGCGGGCCTGACAATGGCTGATATCGACTTCATTGAGCTCAACGAAGCTTTCGCTGCACAGGCGCTGCCAGTGCTTAAAGATTTGAAAGTGCTCGACAAGATGAATGAGAAGGTTAACCTGCACGGCGGTGCCATCGCACTGGGCCATCCATTTGGATGTTCAGGGGCGCGCATTTCCGGCACCTTGCTCAATGTGATGAAGCAAAATGGCGGCACTTTCGGGTTGTCCACCATGTGCATTGGTCTTGGCCAGGGCATTGCCACTGTCTTCGAACGCGTTTAAAGCGTTGCGTTGATAGAAGCCGGGGCCATGTGCCCCGGTTTTTGTTTTTAGGCTTTTTATTTTATTTTTTGAGAGGGCCGCAACATGTCGCTACAACCTGGGCTCTATCAGCATTACAAAGGTCCGCAATATCGGGTATTCAATGTGGCTCGCCATTCTGAAACCGAAGAGCAGGTCGTGTTTTACCAAGCCCTGTATGGCGAATACGGCTTTTGGGTACGCCCGTTGAGCATGTTCCTTGAGACGGTCGAAATAGAGGGCAAACCTGTCCCGCGTTTCGCCCTGATTGAGGCAGAGCCCAGCATTTTTTCGCGGTCATAAGGTAACGTCGTACAGAACCCTGTGCTTGACCTCACCTTGTAGCCACTATATATAGCGGTGCCGCGTCAGGCGCCAACCGCCTTTCACTTCTAGAATTCAGGAATTTTCTGATCCATGGGCAAATCGCTGGTCATTGTGGAATCCCCGGCTAAGGCCAAGACCATCAACAAGTACTTGGGCAACGAGTACGTGGTGAAGTCGAGTATCGGCCATATCCGAGACCTGCCCACCAGCGGTTCGGCTAGCGCCAGTAAAGAACCTGCTGCCAAGCGTGGTAAGGCAGCGGCAGGCGAAGCGCCAGCCCTGTCGGCAAAAGAGAAGGCTCAAAAGCAGCTGATCTCGCGCATGGGTGTTGATCCAGAACATGGCTGGAAGGCCAAGTACGAGATCCTCCCGGGCAAGGAAAAGGTCATCGAAGAGCTGCGCCGGCTTGCCAAAGATGCTGACACCATCTATCTCGCAACCGACTTGGATCGCGAAGGGGAAGCCATCGCTTGGCACCTGCGCGAAGCCATCGGGGGTGATGACAGCCGCTACAAGCGCGTGGTGTTCAACGAAATCACTAAAAAGGCGATTCAAGAAGCCTTCTCCAAGCCAGGCGAGCTGGATATCAATCGAGTTAACGCCCAGCAAGCGCGCCGCTTCCTTGACCGCGTTGTGGGCTACATGGTTTCGCCATTGCTGTGGGCAAAAATTGCCCGAGGCCTGTCGGCGGGCCGTGTACAGTCGGTTGCCGTGAAGCTGGTGGTTGAGCGTGAGCGCGAAATTCGTGCATTTAACCCTGAAGAATATTGGGAAGTTCACGCTGACCTTGGCACGGCCAAGGGCGCGAAAGTGCGCTTTGACGTTGCCCGCGAAAAAGGTGAAGCGTTCAAACCGCTGAACGAAGCGCAGGCTATGGCGGCGCTGGAAAAGCTAAAAGCTTCCAGCTACACCATCGTCAAACGCGAAGATAAACCGACCAGCAGCAAACCTTCTGCGCCCTTTATTACGTCCACCTTGCAACAGGCCGCAAGTAACCGTCTGGGTTTTGGTGTGAAGAAAACCATGATGATGGCCCAGCGCTTGTATGAGGCGGGCTACATCACGTACATGCGTACTGACTCGACCAACCTTTCGGCCGATGCCGTGGAAATGGCGCGCACTTACATCGAGGGTGAGTTCGGCGCAACCTATCTGCCGCCAGCCCCTAACGTGTACAGCAGCAAGGAAGGCGCTCAAGAGGCTCACGAAGCGATTCGCCCTTCGGACGTAAATACGCATCCAAGCAAGCTAACGGGCATGGAGCGCGACGCTGAGCGGCTCTACGAGCTGATCTGGCGTCAATTCGTGGCGTGTCAGATGCTGCCGGCCAAATACCTGTCGACCACCGTCAGCGTGGCTGCTGGTGACTTTGAGCTGCGCGCCAAAGGCCGCATTCTCAAATTCGACGGTTACACCCGTGTGATGCCGCAAATTGCCAAGCCGGGCGACGACGATGTACTGCCAGATATGGCGCAGGGTGACGTGCTGAAGTTGATTGATCTGGATCCGACTCAGCATTTCACCAAGCCGCCTGCGCGTTACTCGGAAGCGAGCCTGGTAAAAGAAATGGAAAAACGCGGAATTGGTCGTCCTTCGACCTATGCCGCGATTATCGGGACCATCCAGGACCGTGGTTATGTGGCACTGCATAACCGTCGCTTCTACTCCGAAAAAATGGGTGACATCGTTACTGAGCGTTTGTCCGAAAGCTTCTCTGACCTGATGGACTACGGCTTTACGGCCGCCATGGAAGAGAACCTCGATGACGTAGCCCATGGCGAACGTGATTGGAAAAGCGTGCTGGACGAGTTCTATGGCGACTTTAAAAAGAAGCTAGAGGTTGCCGCAGCACCGGATGGCGGAATGCGCGCCAACCAGCCGGTCATGACCGATATTCCCTGTAAGGAATGCGGTCGTCCAATGCAGATTCGCACGGCGTCCACTGGGGTGTTTTTGGGATGTTCGGGTTATAGCCTGCCGCCTAAAGAGCGCTGCAAGGCGACGGTCAATTTGGTCCCGGGCGATGAAATTGCCGCCGACGACGAAGGTGAGTCTGAATCGCTGGTACTGCTGGGCAAGCATCGTTGTCCGATTTGCAGCACGGCTATGGACGCTTACCTGCTCGATGAGAAGCACAAGCTGCATATCTGCGGTAATAACCCGGATTGCGCTGGCTACGAAATCGAAGAGGGCAGCTATCGCATCAAAGGCTACGAAGGTCCTAGCCTTGAGTGCGACAAGTGCGGCAGCGAGATGCAGCTCAAGACCGGGCGTTTTGGCAAGTTCTTTGGGTGCACCAATGCGGAGTGCAAAAACACCCGCAAATTGCTGAAAAGCGGTGAAGCGGCGCCTCCGAAAATGGATCCGGTGAAAATGCCGGAGCTTAGATGCGAGAAGGTCAACGACACCTACATCTTGCGTGACGGCGCGTCAGGCCTGTTCTTGGCTGCCAGCCAGTTCCCGAAAAACCGTGAGACCCGTGCACCGTTGGTGATCGAGATAATCCCGCACAAGGATGAGATTGATCCCAAGTACCACTTCTTGTGTGAAGCGCCAAAGAAAGACCCGGACGGTCGTCCGGCTGTGATTCGCTACAGTCGCAAAACCAAAGAGCAGTACGTGCAGACTGAAGTGGATGGCAAGCCAACAGGCTGGCGGGCTTTTTATGACGGCAAAAGCTGGAAGGTTGAAGACAAGCGAAAAGACAAAGACGCTTGATCTGAAGGCTTAACAAAAACCGCGCAAGGGCTGTACGCCTTGCGCGGTTTTTTGTTTGCGTGGTCTGCTTTGTTGCTGGCGAGCCACGAAGGCTGCGAGCAGCAGCGAATCCTTCATAAAGCCAGACGAGGCGAGATCTCAAGCTTTGTGATTGCTTCTCAGCTGAATGCAGCTCGCTGTAGCAGCTACAGTGGGCATTCGCCGTTTCTGGCGCTTGCGCATGCGGTCATTCTTCCCTGAGACTGCGTCAGCCCTAATTCAATTCGTTGTGGAGCGCCTGCATGGCTCACGAACTCTATACACGTACCAATCAGAAAATCTATTTTGCCGGTTTGGCGCTTGAAGCTATGAATAAAGCTGTGGCGGGTCGAGCGATGAATGCTCAGGCGTTGGTTCAAGCTGAGCGTGAGTCTGCGGTGTTCCACTTGTATGGCGCGTTGCTGGGCTTGTGTCATGAGATTGCGGGGTTCTATCGCCTGCCTCAGGCCAGCGCAAATCGGGTTGAGTTGTTGCTGACTCAAGACGTGCTGGATGCAAAAGCTATTCCTGAATTGGCTGAGCTTGTCGAGTTGGCGCGATCACCGCAGAGCTGGCTGGCTCAGTTAGTGGCTACCCACGCTGGGTTGTATCAGCCGCTGCAAGCGCCTAAAAAGGTGAAAGCAGATGTGTTTCAGCCTCTGATTGAAACCGTCACTTTGGAGCAAGAGGAGCCGCAAGCGTTGGCGCGCGAAACGCTGGAAGAGTGGCGCCAGAACCTTAAGGGGCTGGCGATTCGCTTCCGCGATGGGCTCAATGAGTGCTGATGGTCTAGGCTGAAACTGTACAGTCATTCATCAGTCCGTCACGAAAGCGCCGCACAACCTGGCAAATTCCCAAAGGATGACTGATATAATCCCGCGCTTTCGTGGAGAACAAACTTTTATGCCAACGTCCTTTCTAGAAATTGTCGAATTGCCTGACGGCCGTATCGAGTTGCGCCGGGCTGAGGACGAGGGGTCTTTGGTGACGCTGAACTTTTCCGAAGACGCCAAGGCCTTTCTTCAAGGGCAACATGTAGAAGTGGCTAAAGCCATGCTCAGTGTCGGCGTGCAAATGGCAGGTCGGCTGGCAGAAGGCGAACTGGAAAAAGACGACGGGCCGCGGGTTCTTCATTGACCTGAGCGGTTTGTGGTCGATACGTGCCACAGGTTGGCTTTTGCGCTATGCATAGGCCCTGTGGCAGTGGTGTCTGTTTAACCCAAGCGAATATTCAGGCTTTGCCCGTGGCCCATGCGTGCTGCGCCAATGAGCTGTTGCCGGGCTGCGGCGTTGAGCGGGTTGATCCAACTCACGACGGTGTGACTGCGCCCCAACCGCAGTGCCTCGCAGGTCAGTTGTAATGCGCTTTTGTTGCCGTTGGGTTGCAACAACAGGATGCGCTCGCGGTTCAGGCCTGCGTCACGTAACCAGCTTTGCGTCAGGCTGGCTGGAGGTGCGATAAGCGTCAGCCAGCGGGCATCTTGTTGTTCGCTCAGTTCGCGCAGCATGGGGGCAAGCAGGTTCAAGCAGTTCTCGGCAGCACCACGTAACGTCAGCTCACTGAAGACTTCGGGTTCTGCACTCCAGGGTGAATCAAGCACATCTTTGATTGCAGGTGGCATGGGTTGGGCCATGAACACCTCGAACAAGGGCAGTTGTGCAGGTAGTGGTGTATGCGGGAACTGCATGGCGCCTCCTTTAGCGGCGAATAACGCCTACGCTCAGGCCTTCGATAACCAGTTCCTGCTCTTTGAGATTGACTTCAATGGGCGCGAAATCTGGGTTTTCAGCGATAAGCCAGACTTTGCTGCCTTCGCGCTTGAAGCGTTTTACTGTCACTTCGTCATCAATGCGAGCGACAACAATCTGGCCGTTACGGGCTTCACGGCAGGTGTGGACTGCAAGAAGGTCGCCGTCGAGGATGCCGACATCCTTCATGCTCATACCTTGTACGCGCAGCAGGTAGTCGGCTCGTGGGTGGAAGAAGGTAGGGTTGATGTTGCACGATTCTTCGACATGTTCCTGCGCCAGAATCGGGGCGCCCGCAGCGACTCGGCCAATGATGGGCAGGGAGTATTCGTCGGCTTTGGTTTCAAAGCCGGGGATGCGAATACCTCGCGAAGCGCCGGGGGTCATTTCGATTGCACCCTTGCGGGCCAGTGCCTTGAGGTGCTCTTCGGCCGCATTTGGGGACTTGAAGCCCAGCTCCTGTGCAATCTCGGCACGGGTAGGCGGATAGCCGTGGTCGTCCAGGCATCGCTTGATAAAAGCCAGGATCTCAGCTTGGCGTGGCGTCAGTTTTAGCATGTTGATCGCTCTGTCTTTTTATACAGTGACTGGGATTATATACAGTGAAGGCTTATTGGCAATCCTCCATTTCCAGCAGTCCGCTGGACGGTCACCAATAAGCAGAGTGTTGCGCACTTTATCAGGTGGCGCGTTGCTGGCCGAGGCTGTGGTTAAATGCCGGGTCGTGCGGTCGCCAAGCAAATGCCCGCCTTGACTTTTTACATTCTGAAACGTATGTTTCAAACAACTGTTTAAATGTTTGTCAGGCGGAGTAGCCATGGCCCAGTCGGAAACCGTTGAACGCATTCTCGATGCTGCCGAGCAATTGTTCGCGGAAAAAGGTTTTGCCGAAACCTCATTACGGCTGATTACCAGTAAGGCGGGGGTTAACCTCGCAGCGGTTAATTACCATTTCGGCTCAAAGAAGGCACTGATTCAGGCGGTTTTTTCGCGTTTTCTGGGCCCTTTTTGCGCCAATCTGGATCGTGAGTTGGAGCGTCGCCAAGCCAAGCCAGAGAATCGACCCAGCCTTGAAGAGTTGCTGGAGATGCTGGTGGAGCAGGCGCTGGTGATTCAACCTCGCAGTGGCAATGACTTGTCCATCTTCATGCGTTTACTGGGGCTGGCGTTCAGCCAGAGCCAAGGCCACTTGCGTCGCTACCTTGAAGACATGTATGGCAAGGTATTTCGCCGCTACATGTTGCTGGTCAATGAAGCCGCCCCGCAAATTCCGCCTATCGAATTATTCTGGCGCGTGCATTTCATGCTCGGTGCTGCGGCGTTCAGCATGTCGGGTATCAAGGCCTTGCGTGCCATTGCTGAAACCGACTTCGGGGTCAACACCTCAATTGAGCAGGTGATGCGTTTGATGGTGCCATTCCTCGCGGCTGGCATGCGTGCCGAAAGCGGTGTTGTCGACCCGGCGATGGTCAGCGCTCAGTTACGTCCGCGCACTAAAACACCGCCGGTCGCCAGCAAGGTTTGACCTGTGCAGGTGGGCGTGGCAGCTGAGTTCCGCTAAGCTAGCCGCCATGCCTATCCCTGACTTACTTCCCCCTTACAATTCGTTGCCGTTGCCTCTTTTGGCGGCGCACTTGTCTGTGTCCGCGCCTGTTAAGCGCAGAGTAAGCGCTCTCTTTTTAAAGGATTTTCCATGAGTTGTGCCTTGCAAGGCTCCTTGATGGTGGACGTCGCCGGTACGTGGCTGACGGCTGAAGACCGGCAGTTGCTGCGCCAGCCTGAAGTGGGCGGTCTGATTATTTTTGCGCGCAACATCGAGCACCCGCGTCAGGTGCGAGAGCTGAGCGCTTCGATTCGCGCTATTCGCCCGGACTTGCTGCTGGCTGTTGATCAGGAAGGCGGCCGAGTGCAGCGTTTGCGTCAGGGTTTTGTGCGCTTGCCTGCCATGCGCGCCATTGCTGATAACCCCAATGCAGAGTATCTGGCTGAGCAGTGCGGCTGGATCATGGCCACAGAGGTCTTGGCCGTGGGGCTGGACTTGAGCTTTGCGCCGGTGCTGGATCTGGATTACCAGCGCAGTGCTGTTGTGGGCAGCCGTTCATTTGAAGGTGATCCTGAGCGTGCAGCCACTTTGGCGGGGGCATTTATTCGCGGCATGAACGACGCGGGCATGGCGGCCACGGGTAAGCATTTTCCGGGGCACGGGTGGGCAGAGGCTGATTCGCATGTCGCCATTCCGACCGATGAGCGCAGTCTTGAGCAGATTCGTGCTCATGACCTTGTGCCCTTTGCGCGCTTGAGCAAGCAGCTCGCCGCCGTAATGCCGGCTCACGTAATTTACCCCCAAGTAGACAGTCAGCCTGCGGGATTCTCTCGTCGCTGGTTGCAAGACATCCTGCGCGGCGAGTTGCAATTTGATGGCGTGATTTTCAGCGATGACTTGTCGATGGCGGGCGCTCATGTGGTGGGCGATGCAGCCAGTCGCATTGAGGCGGCCTTGTCGGCGGGTTGTGACATGGGGCTGGTGTGCAATGACCGTGCGGCTGCCGAGCTGGCACTGAGCGCTGCTCAGCGCATGAAAGTGACACCGTCTGCGCGGATTGCACGTATGCGTGCTCAGGCAGTTGCCAGCACAGATTACCGTCAGAACCCGCGTTGGCTGGTTGCACTTGGCGCGCTCAAAGATGCTCAATTGATTGATTAAGGGGGCGATTTAATGACGGTTTACGCAATTATCGGCGGCACAGGGCTGACTCAACTTGAAGGGTTGACCATCAGCCGCTCCTTGGCACTGGACACACCTTATGGCCCAACCTCGGCGGATATTCAGATTGGTGAGTTCGGTGGGCGTGAAGTGCTGTTTTTGGCGCGTCATGGCCATCCCCATCGTGTGCCGCCGCACCAGGTCAACTATCGCGCTAACCTGTGGGCCTTGAAGCAGGCCGGGGCGCAAGCGATTCTGGCGGTCAATGCCGTTGGCGGGATTCACATGGCAATGGGCACCGGTCACTTCTGCGTGCCGCATCAACTGATCGACTACACCAGTGGCCGCGAGCACACCTATTTTGCAGGTGATCTGGAGCACGTGACCCACATCGACTTCAGTTACCCCTATACCGAGTCGCTGCGAGAGCAACTGATTGCGGCGTTGGCCGCTGAAGGATGTGCCTACAGCAGTCATGGCGTGTATGCCGCCACTCAAGGCCCGCGACTGGAGACGGTAGCGGAAATCGCCCGTCTTGAACGCGATGGTTGCGACATTGTGGGCATGACCGGTATGCCTGAAGCGGCACTGGCCCGTGAGTTGGAGTTGGACTACGCGTGTTTGGCGCTGGTGGTTAACCCGGCAGCGGGCAAGTCCACCGCGATCATTACCATGGCTGAAATCGAGCAGGCGTTGCACGACGGCATGGGCAAGGTTAAAGCGACTCTCGCTCGCGTGCTAAAGGGTTAGTCGCGTTGTAGTCGATGCCGCGGGCCGCTTGCGATCCATCGCAGTCTGCGGCAGCGACTATAAGTGTTCGAGTTTCAGGTTTTAACGTTTCTCGGTTTTAGGCGGCAGCGGTGCAAACAATGCGTCGATGTCGTCGTCCTGTAGTTTCCAGTCTCCGGCAATTCGCCCATCCAGTACGCCTGCTGCCAAATCTGACTTTTCTTGCTGCAGGTGCTGGATTTTTTCCTCTACGGTGCCGCGGGCGATCATTTTGTACACAAATACCGGTTTTTCTTGTCCGATTCGGTACGCGCGGTCAGTGGCCTGGTTCTCCGCTGCCGGGTTCCACCAAGGGTCGTAGTGAATCACCGTGTCCGCTTGCGTCAGGTTTAAGCCAACCCCGCCCGCCTTGAGGCTAATCAAAAAAATCTGCAACTTGCCGCTTTGGAAGTCCTTGACTGGCGTGCGCCGGTCGCGGGTTTGGCCCGTCAGCAGGGCGTAGCTGATTTTACGCTTCTTCAGTTCTGCTTCGATCAAGCCCAGCATTGAGGTGAACTGGGAAAACAGCAGGATGCGACGCCCCTCAGCGAACAAGCCTTCGAGCATGACCATCAAGCTGTCGAGTTTGCCCGAGGTGCTGCCTTTTTTCGGTGGTGTGTCGCTGACCAGTCGCAGGTCGCAGCACACTTGGCGTAGTTTGAGCAGCGCTTCAAGGATGATGATCTGGCTGCGGCCTACACCTTTGCGAGTAATTTCATCGCGTACTTTTTTGTCCATCGCCAAGCGCATGGTTTCGTACACATCGCGCTGCGCCTCGTTGAGGTCGACCCAATGGATGATCTCGGTCTTGGGCGGCAGCTCGGTGGCGACTTGCTCTTTGGTACGGCGCAACAAAAACGGTTTAATCCGCGCATTCAAATGTTGCAGGCGCTCATCGTTGCCTTGGCGCTCGATGGGTACGCGGTAATCGCGGTTAAAGGTTTTGACGTCGCCAAGCCAGCCCGGCAACAAAAAGTGGAACAGCGCCCACAATTCGCCCAAGTGGTTTTCCAGTGGTGTTCCGCTCAAGCACAAGCGTTGGCGCGCAATCAGTTCGCGTGCAGCCTGCGACGCTTTGCTGCCGGGATTTTTGATGTACTGCGCTTCATCGAGGATCAGGATGTGCAGTGGCAGCTTTGCCAAGTGTTCAAGGTCTTTGGGCAGCAGGGCATAAGTGGTGAGGATGACGTCGTAATCGTTGAGTGTCTCAAAGTGTTTTTTGCGGCTTGCCCCGTACAGCGCCAATACTTTGAGCTGTGGGGTGAAATGCGCCGCTTCGTCCATCCAGTTAGGAATCAGGCTGGTGGGCATGACCACCATCGCCGGGCGATCCAGCCGCCCTGCGTTTTTCTCGCACAGAATATGCGCCAGAGTTTGCAGGGTTTTACCCAGGCCCATGTCGTCCGCAAGAATACCGCCCACTTCAAGCTGGCGCAGTGACTGCATCCAGCTCAAGCCTTCGAGCTGATAGGGGCGCAAAGTAGCGTTCAAGCCCTCGGGCGCTTCAACGCTGAAGTCCTTGATATCCCGCAGGCGTTGGGCAAAGCCTCTAATCTGCTCCCCACCTTCCCAGCGCAGAGGCAGCGCATCCAAGGCGTTCAGGCGCGGGGCATCGGCGCTTTTGATTCGCAGCGTTGTAGCGCCTGTTTCGCCCAGATAGAACTCGCCCAACGTTGCCAATACGGGTTTCAGGCGCCCATAGGGCAGGGCAACCTGTAGCGGGGCTTTGGTGCTGTTGGGAATGGCCGGAATGTTGACCAGAATCAGCTCATCGTCGCGGCGTTTAGCGAGTTTTTCCGGGCTGAGGATTTCGGTGTGCGAGCGCATCAGGTTGAGCAAGATCGGCAGCAAACTCAGGCGCTGGCCATTGACGATGATTCCCAGCTCTAGGTCGAACCAGTCGCGCTCGGGGGCTTCGTCAACATGGGCGTACCATTCCTCAATAGGGCTCAGATCGAAACCAAAGTTTTCGTCGACCTGCAGTTCCCAACCTTGCTCGCGCAAGCTGTTCATTTGGTTGAGGGTGAAGTTCAGCCAGGCGCTGTCATTGACCATTTCAAACAGTTCGCCAGCGCTCTCTGGCAGCGCTTTGCTCTGGCGCGTGGCAATTTTGAAACCCAGCGCCCGAAGTTGCTCGCGGTAGGCGTTTTCAACGTCAGGGTGGCGCTTAATTCGCAGGGTTTGCTCGTCTTGGCGGATCAAGACGTCAGCGTTTTTTTGCCCTGATACGTAATGTTCCAAGTAGTTGAACGACAGCGCTGCCCTGTGTTGGATGTAGCGCTGCATTTTGCCGTTACGTGGCTCAAATGCGCTGAACTCGGCACTGGCCAGCCACAAGCGCGGCACGGGCAGTACATCGTCAAGCAGGTGCTCGGGCAGGTTGCTGGGGCGGCGTGAATCGAGCACGGCCTGGAGTTTTTCCAGAAGCTCGGCGTCCTGGGCGGCAGCGGGGTAGTTCAAAGTGTCTTCAATCTTCAGTAATACGGCGGCCGTGTGCTTGCAATTGGTGCGCACAGGGCACGTGCAGTTTGCGCTGACCAACAGCAACGAGCCCTTGGCGGACTCGCGCAACGCGATGGTCTGGCGGTAGGTGTTATCGCTAGAGCCCTGACAGCTGGCAGTGATCTGGCTGTCACCGATTTGAGCGATTCTGACGCGGTTTTCTCGAGCGTAACGTCGGCCACGCTCAAGGCTTTGCTCTTTGAATCGGCTGACCCAAGTCGGTGCCAGCGGCTTGGTCAGCCGAGGTGTCTGGTTTAAGGGCATGGGTACTTCATTGCGCAAATCCCATCAGGAAGGCTTCGGAGCGAGGCGTTCAAACAAAGCCTCCAGAATGTTGAAGCGTTCTTCAGGACGTTCCATTGGCACCATGAACTTGAACAGCGTCGCGCCTTCGAATTTGTAGCGATTCGGTTGGCCCTGGATCAGTTTGATCAATACCAGTGGGTCAACCGGGGTGGTGGCTTCAAATTCAATGCGCCCGCCTTGGGGCCCGGCATCGACTTTTTTGATGCCTAACTGTTCGGCCTGCAATTTGAGTTGAGTCAGGCGCACCAGGTTTTTGGTGGGCTCGGGCAGCAAGCCGAAGCGGTCGATCATTTCGACCTGCAAATCCTTGAGGCCTTCTTCGTCGGTGGCTGACGCGATGCGCTTGTACAGAATCAGTCGCGCATGAACATCGGGCAGATACGATTCGGGAATCAAAGCGGGCAAACGCAGGTTGATTTCCGGGCCGCCGCCCAGAGGTTGGTCAAGGTTGGGTTGTTCGCCCTTGCGGATCGACTTCACCGCACGCTCAAGCATTTCCATGTACAGGGTAAAACCGACGGCCTGGATCTGGCCGCTTTGCCCGTCACCGAGCAATTCGCCGGCGCCCCGGATTTCAAGATCGTTGGTGGCCAGCACAAAGCCTGCGCCCAAGTCTTGAGTATTGGCGATGGCTTCGAGGCGCTTTTGTGCGTCGCCCGTAATTTGCTGGCGCGGTGGTGTCAACAGGTAAGCGTAAGCCTGGTGGTGGCTGCGCCCTACGCGCCCGCGCAATTGGTGCAATTGCGCCAGGCCAAATTTGTCAGCGCGCTCGATGATGATGGTGTTCGCACTGGGTACGTCGATACCGGTCTCGATGATGGTCGAGGCAATCAGTACGTTGAAACGCTTGTGATAGAAGTCGCTCATCACCTGTTCGAGTTCACGCTCGCGCATCTGGCCGTGGCCGATACCGATACGCGCCTCAGGCACCAGCTCGGCGAGGTCAGCGGCACATTTTTCGATGGTTTTGACATCGTTGTGCAGGTAATAGACCTGACCGCCACGCAGCAACTCGCGCAATAAGGCCTCTTTGACCGTGCTGTTGTTGTGCTCCATCACAAAAGTGCGAACAGACAAACGCCGTGCAGGTGGCGTAGCAATGATCGACAGGTCACGCATGCCCGACACCGCCATGTTCAGCGTGCGTGGGATGGGTGTCGCGGTCAGGGTCAGAATATCGACCTCACTGCGCAGGGCCTTGAGTTGTTCTTTCTGGCGAACGCCGAAACGGTGCTCTTCATCGATGATCACCAAGCCGAGGTTTTTGATCTTTACATCGTCTTGCAGCAGTTTGTGGGTGCCGATCACGATGTCGATTTTGCCTTCGGCTAAATCCGCCACTGCAGCGTTAATTTCTTTGGCGGACTTAAAGCGGCTCATGACCTCAACCCGTACGGGCCAGTCGGCGAAACGGTCGCGGAAGCTGTTGTAGTGCTGCTGGGCGAGCAGGGTGGTGGGGACTAAAATCGCCACCTGACGCCCGCCGTGAACGGCAATAAAAGCGGCGCGCATGGCCACTTCGGTTTTACCGAAGCCCACGTCACCGCACACCAGACGATCCATCGGTTTTGGCGCGAGCATGTCGGCGCGCACAGCTTCGATAGCGGTTTGCTGGTCGGGTGTTTCTTCAAACGGGAAGCCTGCGCTGAATGTTGCGTAATCGGCTTTCGGGTCATCAAAGGCATGGCCTTCGCGGGCAGCACGCCGAGCATAAATGTCGAGCAGCTCGGCGGCGACATCGCGCACTTGTTCGGCCGCCTTACGCTTGGCTTTTTGCCACGTCTCTGAGCCCAGGCGGTGCAGCGGCGCCAGTTCATCGTCGCTGCCGGTATAGCGGGCAATCAGGTGCAGGTTGGCCACGGGCACGTACAACTTGGCGCCCTCGGCGTATTCGAGTGTCAGAAACTCGGCTGCCTGATTGTCGATTTCGAGCGTCGCCAGCCCCTGATAACGGCCCACCCCGTGATCGATATGCACCACCGGCGCGCCTTCCCGCAGCTCAGTGAGGTTTTTGATGACGGCATCATTGTTGGCATCGGCGCGCTTTTCGCGTCGCCGACGCTGCATCACGCGTTGGCCGAACAGCGGGCTTTCGGCGATCAGCGCCAGTGCTGGGTCGTCCAGCAGCAAGCCTTCGTCCAGTGGCGCAATGGTGATGGCCAAACGGTGCTTGCTGGAAACAAAATCGGGCCAGCTGTCGACTGTTTTTGGGCGCAATTTAAGGCGTTCGAGCAGTTCGAGCAGCACTTCGCGCCGCCCAGCCGATTCGGCAGTGAACAGAACGCGGCCTTCAAATTGCTCCAAAAAGCCAGACAGTGCAGCCAATGGTTGATTGGCTTTGGCTTCGATCGCAAGGTTGGGCAGGGGCTGAGCCGGGAAGCGCTCACGGCTGCTGCCAGTGTCCACGTCATCTTGACTGGCAACTACGCGCGGCCAGTTTTTGAGGCGTGCGAAGCAGTCTTCTACCGGCAGGAACAGTTCAGCCGGCGGTAATAAAGGGCGCGATGGATCAATGCGGCGCTCTTCGTAGCGGTTACGCACGTCCGACCAGAAGTTTTCGGCAGCTTGCTCGATACCCGGCAGCGAGAACACTTGCGTGTCCCCCGGCAGGTAATCGAACAAGGTCGAGGTTTCATCAAAGAACAGCGGCAGGTAGTACTCGATACCGGCAGGAGTAATCCCGCTGCTCAAGTCTTGAAAGATTGGGCAGCGACGAAAATCCACATCAAAGCGTTCGCGAAAGCGCGCTTTAAAGCGCGTAACGGCGTCTTTTTGCAGGGGGAATTCACGTGCCGGCAGCAAGCGGATCGAGTCAACTTTGTCGATGGAGCGCTGGTTTTCTGGGTCGAAGGTGCGCAGTGTTTCAATTTCGTCGTCGAACAGGTCAATCCGATAGGGCAGTTTACTGCCCATCGGGAACAGGTCGATCAACGCGCCCCGTACCGCGAACTCACCATGCTCGTACACAGTGTCGACGCAGCGGTAACCACTGGCCTCAAGGCGTGTGCGCATTTGCTCTACATCCAGCTTTTGGCCGATGTCCAATACCAAGCTGCTGCCGAGCAGAAACTTGGTGGGGGCCAGGCGATGTAGGGCGGTAGTGATCGGCACTACCAAAACGCCATGATCCAGCTCAGGCAATCGGTACAGGCTGGCAATGCGCTGGGAAATGATGTCTTGGTGCGGCGAAAACAAGTCGTAGGGCAGGGTTTCCCAGTCAGGGAAGTGCAGCACCGGCAACTCGGGCGCGAAGAACCTCAGTTCCTGCTCAAGGCGTTCGGCGCTTTGGCTGTCGGCGGTGAGCAGCAGGGTGAAGCGCTTGGCGGCGCTGGCAGCCTCGGCAATTGCGAGGCTCAGGGCAGCACCGGGCAGGTTGCCCCAGTGCTGTTTGCCTGCCGTAGCAGGAAGTTTGGGTAGACGCAGGACGGGCACGGAAGGTTGAGCTCCAAGCGTTGCGGCAAAGAGGCAGATTGTAGCGGCCCAAGGCACCGGCTGTCAGTTGTCGTCTGTGCCGGGCCTGTTAAAAGCCTGCAAAGTGACCGTAAAGACAGCGCCGCAAGGCTTTGTAGGGCGTTTAACGTGCTTGTAAACAGGGGGTGAGAGTTTTTTTCGCCTTTATTTGTTGGAGCTTAATCGTTTCAGTTTTGCCATGTGACAGGCGCGCATTGCCCATGACTGGGCGCAGCGGCATAATGTAGCCCCTTTTTTCAGCCCCTACATGTGGAAGGTTCCCGTGACTCAGAAGCCCGACCAGTGTCTTGGTGAATGGATCGACCGTGAAGCACTCGCAGAAGCGATGATTCCGCTGATTGGTCAGCTCTACCGCAATAACAATGTGGTGAGTTCGATCTATGGCCGCAGCCTGATCAACCGTTCAGTCATTGCGATTCTCAAAGCTCACCGCTTTGCGCGTCATCGTCAATCTGATGACAGCGAATTGTCCGTACACGAAACTTTCCCGCTGCTTAAAGCAATGAGCGAGCTCAAGCTCGGCGCTGCTTCAGTAGACTTGGGCAAGCTGGCCGTCAAGTTCAAGGCTCAGGGCAATGGCCGGACTGCCGAGCAGTTCGTGCGCGAAGAGTTGGCCGATGTTGTGGGTCAGCAAAACGCTTCTGCACGTAAAGGCACCGATGTTGTGTTGTACGGCTTCGGTCGTATTGGCCGCCTGCTGGCGCGCATCCTGATCGAAAAAACCGGTGGTGGCGACGGCCTGCGTCTGCGTGCCATCGTGGTGCGTAAAGGCGCCGACAACGACCTAGTCAAGCGTGCAAGCTTGCTGCGTCGTGACTCGGTACATGGTCCGTTCGATGGCACCATCGTGATCGATGAAGTCAACAACACCATCACCGCCAACGGCAACCTGATTCAGGTGATCTACGCCAAGAACCCGACTGAGGTGGATTACACCCAGTACGGCATTGAAAACGCTCTGCTGGTGGACAACACCGGTGTGTGGCGTGATGCCGATGGTCTGGGCCAGCACTTGGCATGCCCGGGTATCGACCGCGTTGTATTGACTGCGCCGGGTAAAGGCAAGCTCAAAAACATCGTTCACGGCATCAACCACGGCGAAATCACCGCTGACGACAAGATCATTTCGGCGGCCTCTTGCACCACCAACGCCATCGTGCCGGTGCTCAAGGCTGTTAATGACAAGTTCGGCATCGTCAACGGTCACGTTGAAACGGTTCACTCGTACACCAACGACCAGAACCTGATCGACAACTTCCACAAGGGCGATCGCCGTGGCCGTTCGGCTGCGCTGAACATGGTGATCACTGAGACCGGTGCGGCTACTGCTGCTGCCAAGGCTTTGCCTGAGCTGGCTGGCAAGCTGACCGGTAACGCGATCCGTGTTCCTACGCCGAACGTGTCGATGGCCATTCTCAATCTGAACCTTGAGAAGGCGGCCACTCGTGAAGAAATGAACGAGTACCTGCGTCACATGGCGCTGCACTCCGATTTGCACAAACAAATCGACTTCGTGAGCTCGCAGGAAGTGGTTTCCACTGACTTCGTAGGTTCGCGTCACGCAGGTGTGGTCGATGCTGAAGCCACTATCTGTAACGACAACCGCGTTGTGCTGTACGTGTGGTACGACAACGAGTTTGGTTACAGCTGCCAGGTTGTTCGCGTGATGGAAGACATGGCCGGCGTTAACCCGCCAGCGTTCCCGCGCTAAGTAACCGCCGCAACTGAAAACGCCCCGACTGGTTCGGGGCGTTTTTGTGTGCGGAGCGCTCTAAACCCTTAGCAGCTACCGAAGGCTGCGCCACTGGACGTAGCCTCGTTCTACCCATCAACGGCTACACAAATCGTGCTTTTCGCCGGAGCTTTCGGGTGATAGTTGATGTAGTGCAGACAAAATTAGCCTACGACGAGACCAAGGGTTAATGTTCGCGGCGTTCAGGCTTCTATAGACTGTGCCCCACGTTTTGATCCTTCATGGCGCTGGCCGCGTCATGATTTAGCCGCAGGCATCCAAAAGGGAGCCCCGGCCCGTTCTGAGGAGTACGCATGGCTGTCTACAACTACGACGTAGTGGTACTGGGTTCTGGCCCGGCAGGAGAAGGTGCGGCAATGAACGCCGCAAAAGCAGGGCGCAAGGTGGCAATGGTTGATAGCCGGCGCCAGGTTGGCGGCAACTGCACGCACTTGGGCACAATCCCGTCCAAGGCCTTGCGTCACTCGGTTCGGCAGATCATGCAGTTCAATACCAATCCGATGTTTCGGGCCATTGGTGAGCCGCGCTGGTTCTCGTTCCCGGACGTACTGAAAAGCGCCGAAAAAGTTATTTCCAAGCAGGTGACTTCGCGCACCGGCTACTACGCACGCAACCGCGTAGACCTGTTTTTTGGCATCGGCAGCTTTACCGATGAGCAAACCATTGAAGTGGTGTGCGCTAACGGTGTAGTTGAGACCCTGATGGCCAAGCAGGTCATCATTGCAACGGGTTCGCGCCCGTATCGCCCGGCTGACATCGACTTCACCCACTCGCGTATCTACGATAGCGACACCATCCTTAGTCTCGGCCACACCCCGCGCAAGCTGATTGTTTACGGCGCAGGCGTGATTGGTTGTGAATACGCGTCGATCTTCAGTGGTCTGGGTGTGTTGGTTGAGCTGGTTGACAACCGCGAGCAGTTGTTGAGCTTCCTTGACTCCGAGATCTCGCAAGCGCTCAGCTATCACTTCAGCAACAACAACATCACTGTGCGTCACAACGAAGAGTATGAGCGCGTTGAAGGCGTTGAAAATGGCGTGATTTTGCACCTTAAGTCCGGCAAGAAGATCAAGGCCGATGCCTTGCTCTGGTGCAATGGCCGTACTGGCAATACAGATCAACTGGGTCTGGAGAACATCGGCATCAAAGCCAATGGTCGTGGCCAGATCAGTGTTGACGAAAACTATCGCACCTCTGTGCCAGACGTTTATGCGGCGGGCGATGTGATCGGCTGGCCAAGTCTGGCCAGTGCCGCACACGACCAGGGTCGTTCGGCAGCAGGCAGCATTGTTGATAATGGCAGCTGGCGTTTCGTGAATGACGTGCCAACGGGCATTTACACCATTCCTGAGATCAGCTCGATCGGTAAAAACGAGCAAGAACTGACTCAGGCGAAAGTGCCGTACGAAGTGGGCAAGGCGTTTTTCAAGGGCATGGCGCGGGCACAAATTGCTGGTGAGCCTCAGGGCATGCTGAAGATTTTGTTCCACCGTGAAACCCTGCAAGTGCTGGGTGTTCACTGCTTCGGCTATCAGGCGTCAGAGATCGTGCACATCGGTCAGGCGATCATGAACCAGCCGGGCGAACTCAATACCCTGAAGTACTTCGTTAACACCACGTTCAACTACCCGACCATGGCCGAAGCCTATCGGGTAGCTGCTTACGACGGCCTTAACCGGCTTTTTTAAGCGGCTCCGGCCGGTGGCCTGAGCCGGCCGGGGAGACCGATTTCAGCCATTCCCAAGGGTGGCAGTGGCCAAACCGGGAAAGTCTGTAATCAGGCTGTCTACGCCGAAATCAGCGAGCCTGCGCATCAGTGCAGGTTCGTTGACTGTCCATACCGACACATGCAAACCCTGACGCTGGGCTTTTTCCAGGCGCTCTGGGGTACACAGTGTCCAGTTCAATGCCAACATCTCGCAGCCATAGTTTTGGGCGACCTTCAGCGGGTCGAGCCAAGCGTATTCGGCCACCAGCCCGCGGGACAAATCCGGTGTCAGTTCGATTGCGGCCTTTAGCACTTCGCGAGAGCTGGAGGTTACGGTGACCTTGTCCATCAGGCCGTGACGCTGGGCCATTTCGCGAATCGCCAGCACTGTGGTGGCGGCGCGGGTGCGAGAGGCGCTTTTCACTTCTAACTGCCAATGGTCGAAGTTGCACGCCTCAAACAATGTTTCAAGGCGTGGGATCGGGCACGGATGCACCCAGCCCGGGCCGCCTTTGCGTGCGTCGTAAGTGGTCAAGTCAGCAGCAGTATGCTCGATGACTTTGCCGCGTCGGTCAGTGGTGCGCTTGAGGGTTGGGTCATGGATCACCATCAGCTCGCCATCTTTGGACAAGTGCAGGTCGAGTTCGCAACGGCGAACGCCATGCTTGAGGCATTGCTCGAAGCTGGCAAGGGTGTTTTCCGGTGCTTCGCCTTTGGCGCCGCGATGGCCATAAATCAGGGTCACATTTGCTCCTTAGTACGCAGTTCAAAGCGTTGAGTCGTGCTTACTCTTCTTCGCCCGCTTCACTTTTTTCGCGGGCCAGTCGGCGTGCCAGCGCTTGTTTTTGCAAAATGTAGCGGGCCAGGAGTTGGCGCTGGGCATCGGTGATGGCTTCGAACTCAGTGCCGATCTCATAGCCACCGTTGCGTGCCTCGCAGTGCGTGACCTTGGCTCGCAGCAATAAACCCAGCGCTTGAGGCATTAGCACCAGCTTGACCGAAAGATGGCAGCCTGCCGGGTAGGCTTTGGGGTGGTGGAACTCGATGCCGCCTTCTGACAGCTTGACCGGCTGCAATTCGCCGATTTTGCCCAGCACTGTTTGCGCAACCACCTGGCTGAGCAGGTCGATGCGCTTATTCAGTACTTTGAGGTAGCTGGAGATGGAGCGGTCGCGCTCACTGATCTGGCGCAGCAAGTGCTGGGCCTCGAATTCACTGAGGTGTAACTCACTGAGTAAATTGAATAAAGGCGAAGCATCTTGCAACACTTCGTCACTCGCGGCCTCGGGGGCAGACAGTGGGGTTATTTCCAGTGCGATCACATCCTCGATACGGTAGTATTCGCGGCGATCTGCTTCATCTAATGTCGACATGGCGAACCCATGGTGGCGGCTGTGGTCTGAGTGTAAAGCTGCTTATCAGGCCCCGCCACAAGGACGTCTTCTTTTCCCTCGAACAAGCCCCGACATGTTCAGACCTCTCTTCGTATTTATTGGCACGCGTTATACCCGTGCAAAACGTCGCAATCATTTTGTGTCGTTCATTTCTCTGACTTCAATGATCGGACTCGCCCTCGGCGTGGTCGTAATGATCGTTGTGCTCTCGGTAATGAACGGCTTCGATCATGAGATGCGTACCCGCGTGCTGGGCATGGTGCCCCACGCGACCATTGCGGGTGATCAACCGATCAGCGACTGGCAAAGCCTGGCCGCCAAGGTCAAGCAGAACCCGAAGGTGGAGGCGGTTGCGCCGTACACCCAGATGCAGGGGCTGCTGACCCATGACGGCAATGTGCAGAAAGTCCTGCTCAATGCTATCGACCCGGCTCAAGAGCGTAAGGTGTCGATCATTGATCAGTTCATGCTGCAAGGTCAGCTCGACTCACTGACGCCCGGCAGCTTCGGCATCATCATCGGCGACAAAGCCGCCAAAAAGCTCGGCGTTGCCATGGGTGACAAGCTGACGTTTGTGGCGCCCGAAGTCACGGTAACGCCAGCGGGGATGTTCCCGCGCATGAAGCGTTTTACTGTGCAAGGCATCTTCCATGTGGGTGCTGGTGAAATCGACGGCTACTTGGGCATTACCAACTTGCAGGACCTGGCGCGTTTGCAGCGCTGGAAGCCTGACCAGGTGCAGGGTTTGCGCCTTAAGTTTGATGACCTGTTTCAGGCGCCACGCACGGCATGGGAAATCGCTCAGCAGTTAGGCGAAGACCGCTACTACGCCCGTGATTGGACTCGCACCCACGGCAATCTGTATCAGGCCATTCGCATGGAGAAAGCCATGATCGGCCTGTTGCTGTTGCTGATCGTGGCAGTGGCCGCCTTCAACATTATTTCCACGCTGGTGATGGTGGTGAATGACAAGAAGGGCGATATCGCGATCCTGCGCACTCTGGGAGCTACGCCCGGCACGATCATGGCGATCTTTATGGTGCAGGGCACGGTGATTGGTGTGGTCGGTACGGCGATAGGTGCCGTGCTGGGCATGCTGGCCGCGCTTAATGTCAGTGCTGCCATTTCGGGCCTTGAAGGCCTGATCGGCCACAAGTTTCTCAACGCCGACGTGTATTTCATCGACTACTTGCCGTCGCAGTTGCAGGCACAGGATGTGTTGATGGTGTGCGGTGCGGCATTGGTTCTGAGTTTCCTCGCGACCTTGTACCCGGCCTGGCGTGCTGCGCGCACCCAGCCTGCGCAGGCGCTTCGTTATGAGTGAGTTGGGCATGAAAGAACAAGCAGTGTTGAGTTGCCGTGATCTGGGCAAAGCCTACGAGGAAGGCCCGGAATCAGTGGTGGTGTTGTCCGGCTTGCAGCTTGAGTTGCACCCCGGTGAACGCGTTGCCATTGTCGGCACCTCGGGCTCGGGTAAAAGTACCTTGCTCAACTTGCTGGGCGGCCTTGATACGCCGTCCACTGGCAGTGTTTGGTTGGCGGGTGAAGAGCTCTCGGCGCTGAGTGAAAAGGCCCGGGGTCAGTTACGCAACCGCTCGTTGGGTTTTGTGTATCAGTTCCACCATTTGCTGGCAGAGTTCACTGCGCTCGAAAACGTTTGCATGCCGTTGTTGATCGGCAAGACCTCGATCCCGCAAGCCCGTGAGCGCGCAACGGCTTTGTTGACGCGTGTGGGTCTGGGGCATCGCCTTGAGCACAAGCCAGCAGAGTTGTCCGGTGGTGAGCGTCAGCGTGTTGCTATCGCGCGTGCTCTGGTCAACAAGCCGGCGCTGGTGATGCTCGATGAACCGACTGGCAACCTTGACTCCCACACTGCGCAAGGTATTCAAGATTTGATGTTGGAACTCAGCACCTCAATGCGCACAGCGTTTTTGGTGGTGACCCACGACATGAACCTTGCTCGCCAGATGGATCGCGTGTTGCACCTTCAAGAAGGTCGTTTGACCACGATTTGATCGGCCAAAACCCGATGCCTTGGCGGGCGTCGGGTCTTTTATTTTTATACGGTGCCCGCGAATGTTCAGACCGTTATCGATTTTTATCGGCACGCGCTATACCCGCGCCAAGCGCCGCAATCGTTTTGTTTCGTTTATCTCCATGACCTCGATGATCGGCCTTGCGTTGGGCGTGTTGTCCATGATCGTCGTGTTGTCGGTGATGAACGGTTTTCAGCGCGAGATGAGTAACCGCATCCTCGGCATGGTGCCGCACGCAACCATCGTGGGTGTTAAGCCGATTGATGACTGGCGTCCGGTGGCTGATGCGGCCATGAAAAACCCGCAAGTGACGGCGGCTGTGCCGTTTACCGAGCTTGAAGGCATGCTGTCTTACAAAGGCATGATGCAGCCGATCCAGATCAGCGGCGTTGACCCGGCTCTTGAAGGGAATGTCTCAATCGTTACCCAGCACATCGTGCAGGGCAAAATGGAAGACCTGCAACCCGGCGAGTTTGGCGTGGTGTTGGGTGATATTACCGCTCGACGTTTTCGCTTGGGCGTGGGGGATAAGATTACCTTGATCGTGCCCGAGGCCAGCACTGCGCCGGGCGGGATTACTCCGCGTTTGCAGCGTTTGAATGTGGTCGGGATTTTCAAGGTTGGGGCTGAACTGGATGGCTCGATGGGGCTGATCCATATGGCTGACGCGGCCACTATGCAGCGCTGGGAGCCTCATCAGGTGCAAAGCGTGCGCCTGGCAGTCAAAGATTTGTACGCCGCGCCGCAGGTGTCGCAACAAGTGGTCACGGGATTGGGCGCAGCCTACAAGGCGGATGACTGGACTCATACGCAAGGCAGCTTGTTCAGCGCCATGAAAATGGAAAAAACCATGATTGGCCTGTTGCTGCTGATGATTGTCGCAGTGGCTGCGTTCAACATCATTGCCACGCTGATTATGGTGGTGAACGACAAGGGCGCTGACATTGCCATCTTGCGCACCATTGGCGCCACGCCTCGCCAGATCATGGCGATCTTCATGGTGCAGGGTACTGTGATCGGGATCGTCGGTACTTTGATTGGCGGCGTGTTGGGTGTGATTGCGGCGCTGAATGTCAGTGAGCTGGTGGGCTGGATGGAGCGGGTTTCCGGGCAGCATATCTTCAGTTCGGACGTGTATTTCGTCAGCAATCTGCCGTCAGAGCTGCAAGGCGGCGACGTGGCATTGATTTGCGCGGCGGGTTTTGTGTTGAGCTTTTTGGCTACGTTGTACCCGGCCTATCGCGCAGCCAAAATTCAGCCTGCTCATGCGTTGCGCTATTCCTGATTGATCCTGGTCGGCGTAGGAGCGAGCGTGCTCGCTCCTACAGTAGTTTTCGGCTCACAAGGTTGTAGGCAGTTCGATTACAAATCGCGTGATTCCTTCCTGAGACTCGCACCTGATCTGCCCGCCATGGGCGCGAATGATCGATTGGGTGATGGCCAGTCCTAACCCGGCATGTTCATTGCTGCCTTCGCGCCGCGCCGGGTCTGCCCGATAAAAACGATCAAACAAGCGTGGCATCAGCGCTGGGGGAATGCCTGGGCCCGTGTTTTCAATGGTGATCCGCAGCTGAGGTTCGTTCGGCTCAATATGAACCTTGATCGTGCCCTCCGCCGGTGTGTAGCGCAGTGCGTTATCCAGCAAGTTAGAGAGCGCGCGTCGCAGCATGCTACGGTCTGCGGCAACCAGCGCGCTGCCTTCGCGGGTTAATTCGATGCGGGAGTCCTCGGCCAGAAGCGCATAAAACTCCAGCAGCGCGTCTACCTCATGGGCCAAGTTCAAGGGCTCGCGACGGGGTGTAAGCAAGCCATGATCGGCTTTGGCCAGATACAGCATGTCGTTGACCAGTTGTGCCATCCATTGCAGCTCCTCGAGGTTGCTGTGCAGCGCTTCGCGATAGGCTTCGAGGTCACGTGGGCGGGTGAGAGTGACTTGGGTATGGGTCAGCAGGTTGGACAGCGGGGTGCGCAGTTCGTGGGCAATGTCAGCCGAGAACGCTGACAGGCGCTGAAATGAATCATCCAGACGTTCCAGCATTGCATTAAAGGCGGCGGCCAAATCAGCCAGTTCGGCCGGCATTTGTGCTTGGGGCAGACGGGCGTTAAGCGAGTTGGCTGAAACGCTGGCTGCAATCGCGCTCATGCGCCGCAAAGGACGCAAGCCGCTACGGGCTGCCCATGCGCCCAGAATGGCCGTAGCCAGCGCTGAGAGCCCGACAGTCATCCAAATCAGACGCTGCATGCGTTGCAAGAAGTGCTGATGGTGGGTGATGTCCAATAACAGCGTCAGACGCGGCGCATTGGGTGAGTCAGGCCTTGGGGTGAGTACACGGTAATCGGTGCCGTTTATTTGTAGGCTGCCCAAACCGGGGGTTGTCGGCAGTTCTGCGGGTAGCCGAGTGGAGCTGTCAAACCACAGGTGGCCGTCTGGGCCGCGCACCCGTACCGCAAGGTCAGGCTGGTGGCTCAAGTCTTGTAACAGGTCGGGTAGGCGCTGGGTGAAGCGTTCAAGCGTTTCGGCGCCTTGCAAGGTATTGCGCAGCACAGCGAGGCGGCTCTCCATCAGTTGTTGGTCAAGTTCAACAAAGTGGACTTCGCTGGCGCGCCCGAATAGCACCCCCGCAAATAGTGAGACCACCGCCGTGCAGCCTGCAAATAACAGTGCCAGGCGACTGCTCAGTGACAAGCGGCGCATTACTCGGGCCGCTCTTCAAGCACATAACCCATGCCACGTACGGTGTGGATCAGTTTGTGTTCATGGCTGTCGTCGACTTTGAGCCGCAAGCGGCGAATAGCGACCTCGATAACGTTAGTGTCGCTGTCGAAGTTCATGTCCCACACCTGCGAGGCAATCAAGGATTTGGGTAGCACCTCGCCCTGGCGGCGCAGGAGTAACTCCAAAAGGGCAAACTCTTTGGCGGTGAGGTCGATACGCTGACCGTTACGTTCAACGCGGCGGCGTATCAGATCCAGGCGCAAGTCGGCTAATTGCAGATGGGTTTCTTGTGTCGCGTTGCTGCCGCGCCTCAACAAGCTGCGCACACGGGCCAGCAGTTCGGAAAACGCAAACGGCTTGACTAGATAATCATCCGCCCCTAGTTCCAGGCCATGAACACGGTCTTCGACAGCATCCCGAGCGGTTAAAAACAACACGGGAATATCCAGCCCGGCGCTGCGTACCGCTTGCAAAATTTGCCAGCCATCGCGTCCCGGCAACATGACGTCGAGAATCAACAGTGAGTAATCGCCAGTCAGCGCCAGATGCTGACCGGTGATGCCGTCGGCGGCCAGTTCGGTAGTGAATCCGGCTTCGCTTAAACCCTGGCGCAGGTATTGCCCGGTTTTAACCTGATCTTCGACTATCAGCAGTTTCATGGGCGACTCATCAAAAAATAACCTCAGCCTTATACATTGGCCCTTTAGGTGCAGGGCAAAACTGACAAAGTTGTAATCTTGCAGTCAGTTGTATGCCAGCGCCGAGGTTCTAAAGTTAGTGAACGTTTGAATGTTAGCCTTCTGGAGTTCGTATGACTGCACGTAATCGTTTGGCCCTTGCGGGTTGTTTGCTGGTGCTGAACATGCCAGCTATCGCATCGCCTGCGGATCACTACTCATTCGGTCAGCCTGCACCTGCCGCCAGCGCCACGCGCACTGTGGAGGTGGACATGACCGATATGGCCTTTACGCCCAAGTCTGTAGAGGTGAAGGCTGGTGAGACGGTGCGCTTTGTGCTGGTCAATAAAGGCCAACTGCTGCACGAGTTCAATCTGGGAGATGCAGCGATGCATGCTGAACACCAGAAAGAAATGCTCAAGATGCAGCAGAGCGGGATGATGACGCCGACAGGCATGAATCGCCCTGATATGGATCATGCAGCGATGGGCCACGGCTCAATGGCGATGCACGGCATGAAGCACGATGACCCCAATAGCGTGCTGGTTGAGCCGGGTAAAACAGCTGAGCTGACGTGGATGTTTGCCAAAGCCGATAACTTGGAGTTCGCCTGCAATGTGCCTGGCCACTATCAAGCGGGCATGGTTGGCACGCTGAAAGTTGCACCTTGAATCAGTCTGATCGTCTGTGAGCGCTGAAAGCTTGGCGTAAACCCGATAGAATCGCAGGGTTTTTCTAGCCAGGTTTTTCTCATGCATCCCGCAGCCGAACACTCGCCGCTGGGCAAGTCCAGTGAATACATCAGCACCTACACCCCGTCCTTGCTGTTCCCGATCCCACGCGCGGCCAAATGGGCAGAGCTTGGGTTGAGCGCCGAAACGCTGCCTTATGTGGGCGTCGATTTTTGGACCTGCTTCGAGCTGTCGTGGTTGTTGCCATCGGGCAAGCCAGTGGTCGCCATTGGTGAGTTCTGCTTTGCTGCAGACTCACCGAACATCGTTGAGTCCAAATCATTCAAGTTGTATCTGAACTCATTGAACCAGACTGTGTTTGCCGATAAGCCAAGCCTTGTCGCCACTTTGCAGGCCGATTTGTCAGCGGCGTCTGGCAAGCCTGTGAGCGTGCGTGTACGCAGCCTTGACGAGGTTCAGGCAGATGGCGTCGGTGTTTTGCCGGGTGTGTGCATTGATGACCTGGACATCACGGTCAGTGACTACGCGCAGCCGCGCCCCGAGCTGCTTGAGTGCGATGCGTCGAAGGTGGTCCAAGAGACCGTCTACAGCCATTTGCTCAAATCTAACTGCCCGGTCACCAGTCAGCCCGATTGGGGCACAGTGGTGGTTGAGTACCGTGGCGCAGCGTTGGATCACGCCAGTTTGCTGGCGTATCTGGTGAGCTTTCGTCAGCACTCAGACTTTCATGAACAATGTGTTGAGCGGATTTTTCTCGACTTGCAGCGCTTGCTCAAGCCCGAGAAATTGACCGTGTATGCGCGCTATGTGCGTCGTGGTGGGCTGGACATCAACCCATACCGCAGCACTGACGCGGCTGAATTTCAAAATGTGAGGTTAGTGCGTCAGTAACACTCGATAACTCTGTAGGGGCAAGCTTGCTAGCGATGGCGCCACAAGCTCGCTCCTACAGTTCGACTCAGGCGTTGTTAAGCGCCTTGGCCTGTTCCAGCACTGCCTCAACATGGCCTGGCACTTTCACGCCGCGCCATTGGTGGCGTAACACACCTTCCTTGTCGATCAAGAACGTGCTGCGGTCTACGCCCATGTATTCCTTGCCGTACAGTTTTTTCAGCTTGATCACGTCAAACAGTTGGCACAGGGCTTCGTCCTTGTCGCTCAACAGATCAAACGGAAAAGCTTGCTTGGCCTTGAAGTTCTCATGGGACTTGAGGCTGTCGCGAGACACGCCAAACACCTCAGTGTTGGCTGCCTGAAACTCGGCGTAGTGGTCGCGAAAGCCTTGGCCTTCAGTGGTACAGCCCGGCGTGCTGTCTTTGGGGTAGAAGTAAATCACCACCTGCTTGCCTTTAAGTTCGGACAGGCTGACGGTTTTCTCGCCAGTTGCCGGGATCTGAAAGTCACTAACGGGTTGGTCAATGGCTACGGCCATAGGTCGAGCTCCTTACATCGGGTTCTGTGGGCGCCAAGGTTCGATCAGTGCATCAAGGTTCAACGCATCGGCGAAGTCCAAGAACTGATCACGCAACCAGCTGATTTGCACGCCCGCAGGCAGGGTCACGGTAAACGTGGCGTTGAGCATGGTGCCGCCCGTTTGCGGTGCCTGATAGGTGTCGCAGGTCAGGTTTTCGAGTTCAACGTTGTGGTCGATAAAGAACTGGCACAGCTCGTTGATGATGTCCGGGCGATAAGCCGAGCTGATGTACGCCACGTACGGCAGGGCTTGTGGTCGATTTTCGAGGGCGGCGCTACGCACTACATTGACGGTAAATGCGTACTTTTTGGCCAGGGCAGGCAGGCCCGCTTCAAGTCTGGCCAGAGCATCCCAGCTGCCCGTGATTTCCAGGATCAGCGCGCTGCACTCGCCGTGACGAGTCAGGCGGGAGGTTACAACGGCGCAGCGATTTTCATGGCTGGCGCGGCACAGCACGTTCGTCAGCTCCATTGGGTTGGCGCCAAGGGCACTGATGACAAGGAATTGTTCGCGAACTGTGGGGGTGGACATTCAGCCTTCCTAAAACGATGAGTGGTCGGTACGTTCATGGGATGTGCCGCAACTACAAGGTGTTTATCACGGGCCAAACATCCACGAAAGCATCGCCACAGACGGTTTGCAGGCATTGCAAATCGAATGCGGCGGCGTTTGGGCGGGGCTTTTGGCTCGTAATAACTACCTGTGAAACAGGCGCGTATACACATCAGTACCAATCAAAGGTTGAAGGGTAGCGAAAAGCAACGCGAAGGGGAATGCTCATCGGGCGCGCTGTTGCTTGTGCAAGGGTCATGGCGCCAGTACCATTACGGCTCTCTTTTTCCGGCAGGAGCGGTTGCATGATTGCGGGCAGTATGGTGGCACTGGTCACACCTATGGATGCACAAGGTCGTCTTGATTGGGACGCTCTGAGCAAACTGGTGGACTTTCACCTGCAAGAGGGCACCAACGCCATTGTTGCCGTTGGCACTACAGGTGAATCAGCAACTCTGGATGTGAACGAACACATCGAAGTGATTCGTCACGTTGTCAAACAGGTTGCAGGGCGTATTCCGGTGATTGCCGGTACAGGCGCTAACTCGACGCGTGAAGCGATCGAACTGACCTCCAATGCGAAGGCCGCTGGCGCTGATGCGTGCCTGCTGGTGACGCCGTATTACAACAAGCCGACTCAAGAAGGCTTGTATCAGCATTTCAAGACCATCGCTGAAGCGGTGGACATCCCGCAGATCCTTTACAACGTCCCGGGTCGTACCGCGTGCGACATGCTGCCCGCCACGGTTGTGCGCTTGTCCACAGTGCCAAACATCATCGGCATCAAAGAAGCGACCGGCGATCTGCAACGCGCCAAAGATATTTTGGCCGGTGTCAGCAGCGATTTTCTGGTGTATTCCGGCGATGACGCTACCGCCGTTGAGCTGATCCTGCTGGGCGGCAAAGGCAATATTTCGGTGACTGCCAACGTTGCTCCACGTGCTATGAGCGATCTGTGCGCGGCTGCGATGGCCGGTGATGCAGTCAAAGCACGTGAGATTCACGAAAAGTTGATGCCGCTTAACAAAACCCTGTTTATCGAATCCAACCCTATCCCTGTGAAGTGGGCGCTGCATGAGATGGGCTTGATGCCGGACGGTATCCGTCTGCCGCTCACCTGGCTCAGCGAAGCCTGCCACGAACCGCTGCGTCAGGCCCTGCGCCAGTCCGGCGTATTGGTTTAATTGAGGAAGCACTACGCATGAAGCGATTGGCCGGACTTTCCGCACTAGCCGTGATTATTTCGAGCACCAGCGGCTGCGGTTGGCTGTGGGGTCCAGAGGGTTATTTCCGGGACCGTGGCAGCGATTATCTGGAGGCGCGTCAAACGCCGCCGATGCAATTGCCGCCGGGTGTTCAGACTGACAAGCGCCTTGTGCCGCTGTTGCCGATCCCGAACAACGTACCTGACGATAACGTCAAGGGCGAGTTTGAAGTGCCGCGTCCGCAGCCCTTGGTTGCAACCACCAGCGCCAGCGATTTCAGCCTGCAAAAAAGTGGCGATAATCGTTGGGTCGTTGCGCAGCGCGCACCGGCAGAAGTCTGGCCGGTGGCAATGCAGTTCTTCCAGGACAACGGCTTCCGTATCGACGAGCAACGCCCTCAAACGGGTGAGTTCACCACGATCTGGCAGCGTGCTGACGAACTGTCCGTACCGGTCTCGCGTCACTTGGGCAGTACTGGTTTGGCAACCGACAGCGAAACCCGTTTGCGGGTGCGCATCGAGCCAGGCGTACAGCGCAACACCAGCGAAATCTATGTGGTCAGTGCTAACCGTCCTGCCGGTAGCACGGCTGATGTAGCCTTCAGTGAACGTTCGGTGAACACCGGTCTGGATGCCGCGCTGGTCGACGAAATGCTGGTTAGCATGAGCCGCAACGCTGACAAGGGCGCTTCGGTTTCATTGCTTGCAGCGCGTGATTTTGACACCCCGACACGTGTCAGCTTGAGCGAAGACGGCAGTGGCAACCCGGTATTGACCCTCAACGAAGACCTCGACCGTGCATGGTCCAGCGTGGGTCGTGCGCTGGAGCAGGGTGAGTGGCGCGTGGAAGACATCAACCGTACCTTGGGCCTGTACTACATCAACCTGGCCGAAAAAGCCGAGAAAAAAGACGAGAAACCTGGTTTCTTCTCTAGCCTCTTCGGTGGGCAACCTGCCAAGGAAGAAGTTGAGGCCCGTGCCGAGCGCTATCAGGTTCGTCTGAGCAAGGTCGGTGACAGCGTGCAAGTGACTGTCGAAGAAAATATCAACACCGTTGCCTCGCCAGAAGTGGCGCGCAAAGTGTTGGGCGTGATTCAAGACAATCTGGGCTGACTCTATGCGTTTTGCCGTTCTCGGCAGTGGTAGCCAAGGGAATGGCACGCTCATAGCCAGCGACAGCACCTATGTACTGGTTGATTGCGGTTTCTCGTTGCGAGAAACCGAGCGCCGACTGGTTCGGTTGGGCGTCAGTCCACACCAACTGAGTGCAATTTTAGTGACCCACGAACATGCTGATCACGTGCATGGCGTGGGTTTGCTTTCTCGGCGCTACAATTTGCCGGTTTACATGAGTCGCGGTACTCAGCGCGGGATGCGCAAACCCCTTGAGCCCGCCGGTTTCGTGGCAGGGGGGCAGACGTTGCAGGTTGGGGCATTGAGCATTGAGGTGACCCTTGTGGTCCATGACGCTCAGGAACCCACCCAATACGTGTTTAGTGACGGGAAGCGGCGGTTTGGCCTGCTGACAGATCTAGGGTCGTATTGCGCCCGTGTACTGCACAGCTATCGCGATCTGGATGCATTGATGATCGAAGCTAATCACTGCCGCGACATGCTGGCGCGTGGTCACTACCCGTACTTTCTAAAGCAACGGGTAGGGGGCGACGAAGGACATTTGAACAACCATCAGGCCGCAAACCTGGTGGCCGAGTTGGGCTGGCAAGACCTGCAACATTTGGTACTGGCCCACCTCAGCAGCAAGAACAACCTGCCGCAGCTGGCCCGGCAATGTTTTGTCGACACCCTTGGGTGCGACCCGGACTGGCTGCAACTGGCCGATCAAGATTCAGGGCTCGACTGGCGCACAATCGCCTAGCCCACCTACTTAGCATGCGGAGCCCATCATGGAAAAACGTGAAGAACTCTATCGCGGTAAAGCGAAATCGGTTTACAAAACGGACGACGCCAACCGCTTGATCCTGCTGTTTCGTAACGACACCTCGGCGTTCGATGGCAAGCGTATCGAGCAGCTCGATCGCAAAGGTATGGTGAACAACAAGTTCAACGCCTTCATCATGCAAAAGCTCGAAGAAGCCGGCGTGCCGACTCAATTCGACAAGCTGCTGGGCGACAACGAATGCCTGGTAAAAAAGCTCGACATGATCCCGGTCGAATGCGTTGTGCGTAACTACGCAGCGGGCAGCTTGGTCAAGCGTTTGGGTGTTGAAGAGGGCATGAAGCTCAACCCGTACACCTTCGAGCTGTTCCTGAAAGACGACGCCAAAGGCGACCCGTTTATCAACGAATCTCACGTAGTGGCATTCGGTTGGGGCACCGCTGAACAACTGGTACGCATGAAAGAACTGTCGCTCAAGGTCAACGAAGTCCTGAACAAACTGTTCGACGACGCAGGTCTGATGCTGGTGGACTTCAAGCTTGAATTTGGTGTGTTCCACGACGGCTCAATCGTCCTGGGCGATGAATTCAGCCCAGACGGCTGCCGCCTGTGGGACAAAGCCACTGGCAAGAAAATGGACAAAGACCGCTTCCGTCAGGGTTTGGGTGACGTTATCGAAGCCTACGAAGAAGTTGCCAAGCGCCTCGGCGTCCCGCTTTAAGCAGTAAAGGCGCGCAAGCAACTGATAGCACGAGATTTTTTTGAAATAAGGCTTTGCCTGAATCAAAAAGCACTGTTATGATGCGCGCCGTTGGAGAGATGCCAGAGTGGCCGAATGGGACGGATTCGAAATCCGTTGTACTGGCGACAGTACCTAGGGTTCGAATCCCTATCTCTCCGCCATTATTGAACAAGACTAAGCCCCTGAAATGGTTGAACATTTCAGGGGCTTTTTCGTTTCTGGATTTCAAGCTTTGGCATCTTTAGGGCATTTTGATCCCTTGGCTTTCATAACGATTGGACTACAGAAGCCCCACGGCTGGGGCGATGAGTTTTGCCCCTGTGATGAGCTCTTCCGCGAGCAAGCCTTTAAAGCTTTCCTTGCTGCTGTCTCTGGCAATTTCTGCCAATTGCTCACGCAAGGAGTGGGCGTGGGTCAGGCTGCGAGGGGTTGCGTTGAGAATATCTAATCCCTTTGCAGTGAGCACTGCGTCCGTTACATGGGTGTTGGTTGAGATTGCGCCATTGATATACCCAGCACCAATAAGCCACCCGACTGTGGCGATAAAAAATGCGGCGTCATTGCTGGGTAAGTCGATTTTGTGTTCTTCATTCCATTCCACTGCGGACTCAACAAAGTGCTCTGCGGCCAAGTTGCTGGGCATTGGGAAGGTGAGATACAGCTTGCCAAAAAGTCTGCCAGTAAGGTCATTGAATTTATCGATATTAGAAACAGGCATGTCACAGGACTCCGACAAAAAAGCACTGAGTGTGCAAAAAATCAAAGCGGCTGCTGGGTCATAGCGGGTTCACGTTAATAATTGGCTTAAGCACTGATGCGGTGCGCCAAGGCAGTTAAGCGCGAAACCAACCGCTACTCTGACTCATATTGCCATCAGCGTCACCTTGCCCCCCAAAGCACCACGATGCTGTTGAGTGGGTCGTAACTCTTGGGGTTCGGTAAGGTTCGTCGGTATTTGGGCTCACGGCAACCTTAAGCTATATTCAACCCCCAGTGCTGCAGGTGCGACGCATGACGCCATTTGCTGAAAGGTCTGTTCTGATGAGTTTGGGTACCTATGTCTCATTACTGGCGCCACCCAGCTGTCCCTCATATTGAAATTCGTAATGTTGAGGATGGCCGCGCCTTGTCTCATGGGCGCCATTCACATGCGACTTTTTCTATTGGTGCCATCGTGGCGGGGCAGTGCATTTATCTCAATGGTCACACGACTCGGCACATGACTGGCTCAAGCGTGGTGGTGATGAATCCGGGTGAAGTGCATGCGTGCAACCCCGTGGATAATCAGCTATGGGCCTATCGCATGTTCTATGTCGATACTGACTGGCTGACGTCGGTTCAACGCCAGATGGGTGTCGACGTAAAGGCAGGATTCGTTCCTTTCGCCGAAAACTACAGCACAGATCCTGCTTTGTTCGTGGAGCTGGACAGCTTGTACAGTGTTTTGACGAATGAGGATGTTTCTCCAAGCACCATGCAGTCTGCGGTATTGGGCTTTTTCCAGAGTTTGGTGGTTCGACTGCGGCCAGCCAACAATCACACAGTTCGCGGCCCGCACAAGGTTGTTCAGGCAGCAGATTTTATCCGTGAGCATTGCATGAAGGTTCTGCGTCTTGAGGATATCGCCGCAGCAGTGCAGCTTTCGCCGTCTTATCTGATTCGCGCTTTCAAGGCGCGTTATGGGTTGACGCCTCATGGTTACTTGATTGATTGCCGTTTGCAGCTTGCCCGTGATGGCCTGCGTCGCGGCGAAGGTATTGCCGAGGTCGCAGCCCAGTTTGGATTTGCAGATCAAGCTCATCTACAGCGTCTGTTCAAGCGCAGCTTGGCCGCTACCCCCGGACAATACAGGGGCTGATTACTCCAGCAATAAATACACGGCGCAACCTGCCAGCAATGCAGCCATACACCGATTAAACCAGCGAATTGCAGCGGTCCGCTTCAGGTAGCTGCGTAATGAGGCACCCGCCCATGCCCAACTGGCCAGCGACAGCCAGCAGATCACTAGATAGAGCAGGCAGAATACCCACACCATTAGCACATCGCCGTCGGCCACAAAGGCGCCCATGCCAGCCAAGCAGGCTAGCCAAGCCTTGGGGTTAAGCCATTGCATCAGCGCGCCGCTCAATGCAGAGGGCGCTTTGTGTTCCTGCGCAGTGCTGAGGTGGCCGCCATCGCTAGCCAGTTGATAGGCCAGATACAGCAGAAATATCACGCCAGCGGCACGAATCAATTGGGTCAATAATGGCCACTGGTTCAGTAATTCATGCAGCCCCAAGCCGATCAACAAAAGCAGCAGGATGAATCCCAATGTTGCGCCAGTGACATGAGGCAGCGTGGCGCGTAGCCCGTGGCGGGCTCCGCTTCCTAAAGAGACGATATTGACTGGGCCGGGGGTGATGGAGCAGGCCAAGGCAAAAGCGGCCATGGATAAAATAATGCTCATTGGGAACCTTCAGTGTTGGTAAATGAGTGCTGAAGGTAGGTTGGTTCGAAGGCCTCGTATTGAAGGAAATCGCCCTATGGCAGTTCAGGGTCGATGCTTGCATTGGGTGATACAAAACCTGTGGGAAATGCGCGGGTTTCTAGGTTGAAATAATCGGGTATTTATACTGTGGAAATTTTTAATTGGTAATAGCTATTTAATGTTATTGTATTTTTAACATTTTAATTCTGAAAAGACTCCTTACTAATGTCATAGGGTAAGAGATTGATTCAATGAGTTTGCTCGTGCATTTTAATTGAATAGGAAGAGGATTAGTTAATAAGAAGATCATGAGTGGTTGCCGTTCAAGGTAAAGACTGGAAAACTAAGACTTATCGTATGCCTAGTGATGATTTCAGTGTGGGTGGATTTTTGTTGCACATGTAGGTGTTTTGCCCGGTTTAAGTATTGGTCTGGTTCAGGATGTGTCTGAACATTTGAAAGTGGAGTGAAAGTAGTTGTTACGGCTGCGGCAGTGATCTTCAGGATTATTAGTGATTTAAATGTTTAGAGAGATGTGTTTTTTAAGAATTTATTGATTTTTATTGATGGGTTTTAATAGTCGAGTGATGCTGCTAGGACTCTGCATGTCGGGGTTGATTGGTTGTGATGTATTTTTGTGTCGTTATGTTATTGGTGTTCGATGCTTTTAGGCTTTCTAATGATTGATTTTTATGTGTCCTGAAGAGTTGATGCTCGTTTTGAACTTGGTGTTAAGTGTCTGTAATTGCGGAGGCTGAGCCGCTTGGTATTCTTACTGGGTGATGATTTGCGCAGGGGAGTGTAGTCAGGTGTTTGAGTTGTTATCAATAATAAATAGGTGCAAATGTGAAAAACGTAAAGTATCAAAAAAACAGATGGGCGCAGGTGTTCTTTATTTTTAATTTCTCGATGTTGTCTTCTGGTGTGGTCAGCGCACAGTCGAATTCACCGTCTTTACTGATAAATAAGCATGCAGAATCACATCAAATTAATAAGTCTTCTGGGCTGGAGTACGAAAGTGTTAGTGGGTTATCAGAACGGATGGCAGGTGGAACCCTTACTTCCGTTGAGTTAGTCCAGTTTTTACTTGACCGTATCGAAGCATTTGACAAACAGGGCCCCGCCTTGAATGCAGTGCTTGAGCTCAATCCTGATGCGTTGAGTATTGCCGCAGAACGTGATGCTGAGCGTTTGAATGGCTCATTACGCGGGCCATTGCATGGTATTCCTATCTTGTTGAAGGACAACATCGAAACAGGCGACACCCTTCAAACCTCGGCTGGCTCCCCAGCTTTAGTGGGTTTGCCAGCAGCACAAGACGCGGACGTAGTGCGCAAACTGCGTGAAGCGGGAGCCATCATTTTAGGCAAGGCCAACATGAGTGAATGGATGGGTTTTCGAGGTACCAATGTGCCCGATGGATGGAGCGGACGAGGTGGCAAGAGTCTAAATCCGCATGTCTTACAGGCTGACACATGTGGCTCGAGTTCAGGCTCGGCAGTTGGGGTGGCTGCGGGGCTGGTGCCGTTATCAGTGGGGACTGAAACGAATGGTTCGATTACGTGCCCAGCCTTTACGAACGGTGTAGTGGGATTTAAACCGACCCAAGGCTTGATTAATCTCGCAGGCATTGTCCCGCTCTCGATTAAACAAGATACCGTTGGGGCGATTGCCCGGAATGTATCAGATGCAGCGGTATTGATGACGGCGATGCAAGATGCCTCTGATGGTGACACAACAACACCTCCGGCTGTTGATTATGTGGCGGGGCTTAATTCGCTAGCACTTGAAGGTAAACGCATAGGCTATTCCAACAGGTTTGTTCCCGGCTCTGTTGATTGGATTAATAATCCTGACTTTGTGGCGTCACTTGATATTCTGCAAAACGCAGGTGCGACGCTAGTGCCGGTGCAAGCGCCCACGGCGCAATTGGGGAATTACTTTGAATTCATGGCGATGGAGTTTAATCTGTCGGTATCGAATTATTTGCAGAAGCGTCAAGGTGTGCAAGTTAAAAGTCTTGAGCAATTGGTCGCCTATAATGAGCTTAATCCGGGGGAGGGGAATTACAACCAGGAACTCATAAAGATGGCTCATTATTTCCCTGTGGACCCCGTCCGCTATGAGCAACTATGGGATGGCATTTATGCGTTCCATAATCAAGGGGTTGATGCAGTTTTAAGCGAGCATTCACTGGATGCGATGATTGATGTGCCTAACTCTATGGCTCGTAGTATAAGTCCTATAGCAGGTTATCCTAGTGTCTCTGTACCCAGCGGTATGGACTCCGATGGCCTGCCCACCGGGTTGTATTTTTATGCTGATAAGGGCAGCGACAGTCAGTTGTTAGCTATGGCCTACGCGTATGAACAGTTAAATCCCGCGCGTCAGAATCCTGCGTTCAATTCAATCAGTAGTAACGGTGTGTCAAATAATACTAATCTTCCAGTAAGCTTGTCTTCGTTCAATATAAAAGACGTGCTTGAGTCAAAGGATTAATTTGCCACCTTTGCTTGCGCTAAGAAAAAAGTGTGTGAATTCCCTGTTAATACAACCCCCTCTCAAGAGGGGTTTGTATTTTTTGGGGTGTTGTGTGGCTTTTCATTTATAAGGATGGAAGTGATCACCGAATTGATGTGCCGATCAAACGCACTATTGCCGTTTCTATTCCTTGGGCGTTCAAAGAGAAACAGCCCAATTACCAGTCGTGTTACTTGTTTTTGCTGATGTATAGGCGGCGTAACCTTGGCAGTTGCAGGCTTGCAAGCGCTGCTTGGTGGATTGTCTTCTCTTCAGATCTACCTTCGGCAAGCAGGCAAGGTATTTGGCCGTGCGCGCACAGGTCAATACAGGCTCGGTATGCTTGTGTTACGCAATGGTGGTTTAAATGCCAACCCGATCATGGCCATTATCGATCTAAGGTTGTTGCTTATGGTGCCCTCTGGTTTTCAGTTATTTTAAGGGGAAACTAATATTTACGTGGCGCTCACTAAGGTGCTGAAAGGTTTAAGTTGAAAACAGGCCAATTATTTTCTTCCAAAACATAAACTTTAAGAAATTTCTTATTAACTTATTGGTTTTTGAACGCTACCGTCAGCTTCCCGTTAAGCGGGCCTTGAACCCCATCAAGGTTATTTAAATTAACTCGTTGCAAGGAAGTATCGTTTTGAATAAGTTCCTCAAAATCGCAGCATTGTCGTCGGCTATTGCAGTGTCTGGCGGTTGTGTTAGCTATAACGCCAGCCAGCCTTCGTCCCCAATCGACAGCACTGTTAAAGCTGATCTCAAGGCAGATGTTGCAGTTGGCGAGGCTATTACCGGCCAATCGTCCGTGAATATTCTGTTCGGCATCTTCAAGTTTGGCGGCGACAGCGAATTTGCGGATGGCGTTGAATATGGCGGCTCAACCGGTGGTGGCCTGGGCGGCGCTCTTGACCCTGTCAGCGCTGTTAAATCGGCCGCTGCTTATAAAGCAGTCAAAAGTTCGGGTGCAGACTTGATCATTGCGCCTCGCTATGAAGTCAGCGAAGAAAGCTACGTGATCTTCAAGAAAGTATCGGTCACGGTTAAAGGTAATAAAGGCAATATCCGCAGTATTCGTTAATAGGCATTACCTCAGTTTGCACAGTGCTGAGGTCGCGTTTAATAGCGTAATGCGCGTGTCAAAGGCCAGCGCATCTGAGCCCTTGGCGGCGTTCTTGAGAGTCCACTTAGGTGGGCTCTTTTTTTTGAACTTTATGCTGCGATGTTAATGGTTCTTGTTTGTACGGCAGTGGATAAACTGAAGCGAGATTTTTCACCAAGGATATTCATGAAAAGGCGTAAGAAATATCTGTAGGATGTTCGGCATATTCTTTGTAACAACCTGATGTGTTTAAGGTCTAGGTCATTGGCCGCAGGCAATAGGCCTTTATTTTTAACAATCAAGGAGACCCATGTGATATCGCGCAGAAAGTTACTGTCTTCAGGCGCAGCCCTGACCGGTCTCGGTTTTTTTTCTTCCTCCTGGATTGGCTCGACGCTGGCGCAACAGGTCAGTAGTGCCTCTTCTGGTGATGCAGAGCAATTGCATCAACTGTCGCTGTTCCTCACTGAGCGTGATGCGCTCGACCCAAGCGTGTCACTGCGAGTGTTGGCGCGCTGTATTGGGGCCGATCCGCTGTTCACGCAAAAAATGAACAGGCTGTGCAGTCAAATTCAGCAGCACGGTGTCAGTCATGTGGGTGGGTTGGCAGCCAGTGTGGTTTATCAAGACCCGGTGATGAAGGACACCGTGCAGAAAATCGTCCGTGCCTGGTATTTGGGCTACACCGGCACCCCAGTTAGCCTGCGAGCAGTAGATGACACCGAGTTGGTGACCTTTACGGGGGCGCTGGCCTACACACCAACCCTGGATGCCACTGTGATCCCGACGTATTCGCGGGGGCAGACCAACTATTGGGTTAACCCGCCATCTACTGTCGCCAACGATTAATACAAGGGACTCCCATGAGTCAGGTTTTTGATGCGGATGTCATTGTTATTGGGTCTGGAGCCTTGGGCAGCAACGCGGCTTTTGAACTAGCTAAACAGGGCAAATCGGTAATTATTCTGGAAGCGGGTGAGCATATTCCTCGCTGGAAAATTGTCGAAAATTTCCGTAACGCCTCCAACAAAAGTAACTACAACTCGCCTTATCCGAATGAACCGTGGGCGCGTCATTCCTACGACGAGCAGTACATTGAAAACACGGGTTCGTTTGAGTTTCGTCCCGGTATGTTGAAGTTGGTGGGGGGGACGACATGGCATTGGGCGGCCGCTTGCTGGCGTTATTTGCCGAACGACATGAAGCTTAAAACCCTTTACGGGGTAGGCCGGGACTGGCCGATGGAATACAGCGAACTGGAACCCTACTACGCGAGGGCCGAGGTAGCGCTGGGTGTGTGTGGCAGTGATAGCCAAGACCAAAGCGGCCTGAACGGGGACCCATTCCCGCCGCGATCTACGCCTTATCCGATGCCTCCAGAGGGGGATACCTACCTGTTTCAGCGCTTGCGAGCACGTCTTGCTCCCGCAGGGTATGTGTTTTTGCATGAGCCCAATGGGCGCGCGACCACTCCTTATGACGGTCGGCCAGCGTGCAGTGGTAACAACAACTGCATGCCTGTGTGCCCGATTGGCGCCATGTACAGCGGCGATGTTCATGCCCGGCATGCAGAACAGGCAGGTGCCAGGTTGTTGACGGATGCCACGGCCTATCAGTTGGAAAAAGGCGAGGGCGGCAAGATCGTTGCTGTGCGTTATCGCACCTCTAATGGCGACGATATTCGGCTGACAGCCAAATACTTTGTGGTCGCGGCTAATGGCCTTGAAACGCCGAAGTTGTTGCTGATTTCTGATGTGGCTAATTCGTCCGATCAAGTAGGGCGCAACCTGATGGACCATACGGGCCAAGGCTTGCAGTTTTTGGCTGATGAGCCCGTTTGGCCGGGTCGCGGCGCTGTGCAGCAAGGCGGTATTTTCAATCGGCGTGATGGAGCGTTTCGTAAGGAGCGGGCGTCGGTCAAACACGCTTTTGCCAATAACGTCCCGAACATGGCAGTGGCCAGTCGTCTGATCGAGCAAGGGGTTTTTGGCAAAGAGTTGGATGAACGTATACGTCACGATGCGGCGCGCTGGGTAGATGTGTCGACGGTGTATGAAACCTTGCCGCTGGCCACTAACACCGTGAGGCCAAGCACCACTCGCACAGACGCATTGGGCATCCCGATGCTGGTGGTGAATTACGAGGTGGGTGATTACGTTAAGGCCGCCAAGCCAGGTGTTGATGCCGATTACGCAGACTTTGTAAAAGTCATGGGTGGCACCGTGGTTGAGAACAATACCGGCTGGCAAAATCGCGATCATTTGATGGGCACAGTGATCATGGGCAGTGATGCCAAGGACTCAGTGGTCAATCACGAATGCCGTACCTTTGACCATCCCAACCTGTTTTTGGCCACCACTGGGGTGATTCCGGCCTCGGGTACGATCAATCCAACCTTAACGGGGGTTGCCTTGAGCATTCGCTTGGCCGACATCATTGCGCGGGAGGTTTAAGGTATGAACCTTCAGACCTTTGGAGTTCGATCGCTGTTTGTAGCGTGCGCCGGGCTGGTGTCGTTCTCGGCCTGGGCCGTTGAAGACAACGCCGCGATGATCAAGCAGGGCGAATATGTGGCCCGCGCAGCAGACTGTGGCGCCTGTCATCGCACAGTCGAAAAAGGGGGGCCAGAGCTGGCGGGCGGGTATGCCATTGAATCGCCAATGGGCAAGATCATTGCCAGCAATATCACGCCGTCCACTACATTCGGGATCGGCTACTACACCGAGCAACAGTTGGCCGACGCTTTGCGCAAAGGTATCAATGCAAAGGGCCAGTATTTGTACCCGGCCATGCCCTACACCTCGTATCAGGGCATGAGCGACACCGATATCCACGCGTTGTATGTGTATCTGCAACACGGTGTTAAAGCAGTGGATAAGGCTGTTGCACCCACAGCGCTGGCATTTCCGTTCAATCTGCGTGCGCTGATGTTGGGTTGGAATCAGCTGTTTCTGGATAAAAAAGGTTTTGTGCCCCTGCATGCGGGCGATGCTCAGCTTAGCCGTGGGCAATACCTGGTTGATAATCTGGCCCACTGCGGCGCCTGCCACACCCCGCGCAACGCATTGATGGCTGAAGACGGCAGCCGTTATTTGTCCGGCGCAACCTTGGGTGGCTGGGTTGCACCTAACATCACCTCAGCCAATACCAGTAGCTTGGGCCGTTGGAGCGCGAATGAGTTGGCGGCCTTTCTGAAAAATGGTCACGTTACCAACAAAGCACAAGCTGCTGGTGGCATGGCCGAGGCGGTAGAAAACAGCCTGCGTTACTTAAGTAATGATGACGTGCAGGCCATGGCTGCATATTTGAAGACAGTGCCTGCTATCACCACGGCAACCCATGGGCTGAGTACTTCGCGCAAGGTGGAGCTCATTGATATGACCACGCTAGAAACCGGGCAGGGCGATCAAGCGAGTTTGGCCGTCACCAGCGAGAGTGATGGCGCGCGTCTATACAACGCAGCATGTGCCAGTTGTCATGGTCGCGACGGCCAAGGCACCGACGATGCGTTTTACCCGTCTTTGAGTCAGAACAGCGCCCTGACCGGCAGCCAGCCCAACAATTTGGTGATGACCATCATTGAGGGCATTAGTCGAAAGGGCGCTGATTTAGAGGTCAACATGCCTGCCTTGGGTGCTGACCTGGATGATCGGCAAATCGCTGCGATTGTTAATTACAGCCTGCAACGTTTTGGTAACCCGGCATTGAGTGTCACTGAGAGCGATGTGGCCACACTGCGCAGGGGAGGCGATACGCCTTTGCTGGTGACGGCTATGCCTTATACGGTGTGGGGCGGCGGGTTGGCACTTACCGGTTTGCTGATTGCAGGATTGAGGGTGCATGTCAGGCGCAAGCGTGAACGTGAAGTACAGAGGAAAAAAGATGCGCTCACCCGACGCTTTCATTCACGTTAAAGCCTGAGCGCGGGGCTGCAACGGCGATACAGGGCGTGCTTTGGTAAGGGGTGTGCTTGTTTTTGCCGTTGCCCTTAAATGTTTACCCGTTTCAGATCCAAAGGTTTAAAACGCTGTATTTAACAAACACACCTGAGCGTGTGAGGCTGCGACTCCTAGTTTGATAACGGCTGTGGGTATGCGTGTTGGTTCGGCGGGCACTGTTGATCGTGGGTTATGCCAGCCTCTTGGGCTGCGACGTGTGATTGGTCGAATTTGCCCGGGGCCTGCGCAGACTGTGTGCTCACTGCCGTCCAAATTGGCCTTTTGGGCCTTGTACCATTGCCGCCATGCCCGCCCGCCAGATCGTCGTATTTGCCGTTGAGACTTGAGGGCTGCGCTCTGTAACAGAGCGCAGCCAAATTGGCGCGTGTGCGTGCCTGTCTGATACGAATTTACGAGTGTCCCTATGAGTGCTACGACCCCGTTCGCGCCGCTGCAAGAAGCCCATGACTTTCTGAAGCTCAACCCGGACATTGAGATGTTCGAGTTGTTTATTCTCGATAACAACGGTGTGCCCCGTGGCAAGTTGCTGCACCGCGACGAGTTGCTGGAGGTCTATAAAAGCGGGCGCCCGCTGCCGAGCACGATTTTGGGGTTGAACATCAATGGTGATGACGTTGAAAACACCGGGCTGGTGTGGGATGTGGGCGATATCGACTGCCGTGCGTACCCGATCAGTGGCAGCTTGCAGCGTATGCCCTGGCGGTTGATTCCGATGGCGGCAGTGCAAGTCAGCATGCACCCGCAACAAGGCATGCCCGCGACAGTGGCTGACCCGCGCCACCTGCTGGCCAAGGTCATTGATGGCCTTAAGGCGGATGGCTACTACCCGGTTATGGCCGCAGAGCTGGAGTTTTATTTGCTGGATCAGCAGCGCGACAGCAATGGCCGCCCGCAGCCGGCGCGCGATGCGGATGGCCAGCGCCCGCGTTCGACGCAGGTCTATGGTCTGCGCGAGCTGGAACAGATCGAGCCGTTTTTGGCTGATTTGTACAGTGCCTGCAAGTTGCAAGGCATTCCAGCACGCACGGCCATTTCTGAATACGCACCGGGGCAGGTTGAAATCACCCTCGAGCATCGCACTGACGCCTTGCAAGCTATGGACGAAGCCGTGCGCTACAAGCGTTTGGTCAAAGGTGTGGCGCACAAACACGGGATGGTGGCGTGCTTTATGGCCAAACCGTTCGATGATCTGGCAGGCACTGGGATGCACATGCACGTGAGTCTGGCCGATGAAGCCGGCAATAACCTGTTCGCCAGTGAAGCCCCTGATGGCACGCCGCTGCTCAAGCAGGCAGTGGCAGGTATGCTCAGCACACTGCTTGATTCGTTGCTGATGTTTTGCCCCAATGCCAACTCCTATCGCCGCTTTCAAAGCAATAGTTATGCGCCATTGGCCGCGACATGGGGCGTTGATAACCGAACCGTGAGCCTGCGCGTGCCGGGTGGCCCGGCTTTTTCACGGCATATCGAACACCGTATTTGCGGTGCAGACGCTAACCCATATTTGGCAGCAGCAGCGATTTTGGCAGGGATTCATCGTGGTATTCGTGAGCAGCGTGATCCGGGGGCGCCGATTGAAGGCAACGGCTATGCGCAAGCCACTGAAATGCTGCCCACTGACTGGTTGACCACATTGCGCTCACTAGAGGCTTCGCAGTGGGCGAAAGAGGCTTTTGGTGAGGCGTTTCTTAAGGTCTATCTGGCTGTTAAAAACGAGGAGTATCGCCAGTTCATGGGCGAGGTGGGTGAGCAGGATTGGCGCTGGTACTTACAGCAGGCGTGAGGGCAGAAGTGCCTGCGGGGTTGGGCGGACTCCCTGAGTTTTTAATGGTTTTCTGACAATTTTTTCACTGGCGGCCCGTTAATCTTTGTGTCGAACATCACTAAACACAAGAGTTCGCGGGCCATGTCATCGCAACCACCTTCTACTATTGAACTTGAGTTCGCCAAACGCTACGACCGCGAGCATGCGCAGGTCTGCGGGGACGTGCGGCCAGAAGGGGCGTTGCGCCGACTGCTGATGTGGCGCGAAAAAAGGTTGGTGCGAAAGGCGCTGAAAGTTGCAGGCGAGCCAGGTTTGATCCTGGACGTGGCTTGCGGTGCCGGGCGTTTTTGGCCGCTGCTGATCGAGCACGGTAACCGAGTAATTCTGGCGGCTGACCCGTCACAGGGCATGCTGGATCACGCGAAAACCCATCACCCGGCCCCTGTGTTAGCGCGCATTCAGATGTTTAAAAGTTCGGTGTTTTCCATCGATTTGTCTGAAAACGCAGTGGACAGCATCTTTTGTATGCAGCTGTTTCATCATGTCCACGACAGTGACCATCGTTTGGCCATCTTGCGTGAGTTTCATCGTGTGAGTCGCGACACCCTGATTTTGTCAGTGCATGTTGGGCGCTCAACGGCTCCGCGTGATGACAGTCAGCGGGTTGTCGTCAACAAAGATGAGATTGAAGCGCAATTCGCCCAAGCGGGGTTCAGCCTGCTCAAGCAGTACGATGTGCTGCCCGGCTGTTCGCTGGGCAGTATTTATATCGTTCGCAAAGGCGCTTAGTTCAGGGCTTTTAGAATCGTGTAGGCCAGTTCTATGCGCGCGCTGTTGGGATAGTTCTTGTTGGCAAGGATCACCACGGCCTGCTTTTGCGCAGGCACCACCGCGATATAGCCCCCAAAACCAGAGGTTGATCCCGTTTTGTTCAGCCAAACGTTGGCCTGTGGCGCCATAGGCGGGTTCAACGCGATAGCCTTATTGTTTTCGTAGACCATTGCGTCTGCGTTACCCGCGAGCAATGTTTTCAGGGTGACGGGGTAAGGGTATTGCTCCCAGATCAAATCTTGAGTCATGGGCCCAATTTGAAAGTAAGCGGCGTGGGTGTCCAAAATTGCACGTTTTACGATTGAAGACGGATTGCCCACGCCGATGTTCAACTCTGCAAAGCGCAGCAGATCTCGGCTGCTGGTTTTAATCCCGTAGGCTTCATCGGCGAGCACCCCAGGATTGACCCTGACGGGGGCGTCCTGTTTGTTATAACCCTGCGCATAAAGCGCCATTTTTTCGTGCGGAACCTGCAGGTAGGTGCTTTTGAGGCCCAACGCAGGTAAGAGAGTGCCTTGCATCGCCTGCACAAAAGGCAGGTTCATACTTTTGGCGGCAATCATGCCCAGCATGCCGATACTGGGGTTGGCATAGGTTCTGTGTGTGCCTGCCGGGTAGTGTGGCTTCCAGGCTTTGAGGTATTCCATCAGTTGGCGTTCGTTCTGTACCTCGTCGGGTACTTGTAATGGAAAGCCACCCGCAGTGTGGGTCGCCAAATGCACCAGTGCCACATTACCGAAATCGCTGCCATTGAGTTCAGGCAAGTATTGACGCGTTTGGTCGGTGAGTACGAGGTCGCCCTTGGCTTGGGCGTAGGTCGCCAGCGTTGCCGTGAGTAACTTGCTGATGGAGCCAACTTCAAACAACGTGTCGGCGGTCACGCGTTGTTGCGTGTCTTTTGAGGCAACGCCGAAGTTATAAAACTGCTGTTGGCCGTTGTGACTGATGGCGATGGACAGACCAGCAATAGCGTACTGCTGCATAACCGCCTTGGCGGTCTCTTGCACAACGGCTTCGAGGTTAGGTGCGGCACGCTCTGCTTTGACGATGCTGGAGAAGGTTAAAAGGCCTATGACGCAAAGGGCAATTACCGACCGCCTTGGGGGTGAATACATGCCAGTCATCCTTTTAATAGAGCGCTAAGGTGGGGCGCCGCGTGGTATTGAAATTTCAGTGTCGGTTGATTGGGTGCGACGAATTGAGTGTGGGTCATGGCCCTTATTCGGTAGGCATAAACCACTGGGTAATGAAGGCGGGCGAAATTTAAACACATCGCTCTTAAAAGAGTTGAAGCCTACCACCCTGAGTGATGTAGGTTTTTCGAGTTTAAGATTGCGAGTCAATCACCGGAAATCACTGACGACGATATATACTGCGCGCCATTCTTCAAGGGAGAGCCGTGTGGCCATCGATATTCATTGGATTTGCGACAACGATAGCCTCGGCCAGCATTGCGCCGAATGGCAGCATCTGCCGTTCGTAGCCCTCGACACCGAATTTATGCGGGTCGACACCTTCTACCCGATTGCCGGTTTGATCCAGATTGGCGACGGCACGCGGGCTTATCTGATCGACCCGCTGACCATCGACAACTGGCAGCCATTGGCCGCACTGCTGGAAAACCCGGCGGTGGTCAAAGTGCTGCATGCGTGCAGCGAAGACCTGGAAGTACTGCTACGCCTGACGGGCAGTTTGCCTGCGCCGTTGTTCGACACCCAGTTGGCTGCGGCCTATCTCAATCTGGGTTTCTCAATGGGCTACTCACGTTTGGTCAAAGAAGTGCTCGACATTGACCTGCCCAAAGGCGAGACCCGTTCTGACTGGCTGCAACGCCCGTTGTCTGACACTCAAATCAGCTATGCCGCAGAAGATGCTCTGCATCTGGCCGAAGTGTATGTGCTGTTGCGTCCTCGTTTGTCGGACGAAAAGTACAGCTGGGTCGTGGACGATGGCGCTGAGCTAGTGGCCAATCTGCGCCGTGAAGTAGACCCTTACGAGGTGTATCGCGAAGCCAAACTGGCGTGGAAGCTTTCGCGCGACCAACTGGCTGTGCTGCGTGAAATCTGCGCATGGCGTGAGCGTGAAGCCCGCGCTCGCGACCTGCCACGTAATCGGATTGTGCGTGAGCTTTCGTTGTGGCCGTTGGCCAAAACCCAACCTGATAATTTGGTTGCGCTGGCGCGTATTGAAGATATGCACCCGCGCACCGTGCGTCAGGATGGCGAATTTTTACTTGATCTGATCAAGCGCGCTGGCAGTCTACCGCCAGAACAATGGCCGCCTGCTGTGCCTGAGCCGTTGCCGGTTGAAGCTGCGCAATTGATCAAGCGCCTGCGCGCTATCGGTCAAGCTCAGGCCGAGCGCCTGAACATCGCGCCTGAATTAATGCTGCGCAAAAAAACCCTAGAAGCCCTGCTCAAAAGTGGCTTCCCGAATGGGCCTTATCAATTGCCCGACTCACTGCGCGGCTGGCGCCGTGAGTTGATGGGGCAGGCTTTGCTCGATTGCCTGGCCAACGCTGGAGAACAGTCTTGAAACGTATTTGTTCGATTTATCGCAGTTCCAAGCGCAACGAAATGTACCTCTACGTGCTCAAGGCTGATGCCTTGGAACGTGTGCCAGAGACCTTGCTGATTGCATTTGGCAAGCCGCAACACGCGTTTGATCTGGTGCTGACACCTGAGCGCAAGCTGTCGCGTGAAGACATCACCAAAGTGCTGGAAAACCTTGAAACCCAGGGTTACCACCTGCAAATGCCACCGGCTGAAGACGAATACATCGAGCATTTGCCCGAAGAGTTGTTGCGCCGCAACGACCCGATGTAAGCGCCGCCCAAGGTGCCTGGCCCCAGACACCTTAGTTCAACGGACTCATTTTGACTGGCGGTAGCTGCTCGAGACGGGATACGTCCCGGCGCTGAGCACCGGCAGTGGTTAAAAAGGTTAACAGCATGCGCGTTCTGATTGCCGAGCACGACTACCCGCTTTACGCCCGTTTGTTGCAACAGGCCGCGCCCGATCTGGATGTGCAGTCCAGCGGTGACTCGGCACAATTGGCGCAAATGGCAGCTGATTGTCCGGTGTGGCTGGGTCAGCCGGATCTGTTGGCGACCTTGCTACGTCAAGGCCATCAGCCTCAGTGGCTGCAATCCACGTGGGCGGGTATCACGCCGTTGCTGGCTGAAGGCTTGCCGCGCACTTATCGGTTGAGCCGTGCCGTCGGTATTTTTGGTCAGGTGATGGCCGAGTACGTGCTGACCTACATGCTCGGTCATGAGCGTGAAGTGATGGCGCGACTGGTCAGCCAGGTTGAGCGCAAATGGGACAACCGCATGGGCCAAAGTTTGGTCGGGCGCAAGGTTCTGATTGTCGGCGCCGGGGATATTGGCCAGACCGTGGCACAGTTTCTTCAGCCCTTTGGGGTGGAGCTATATGCCATTGCCAGCTCTGTGCGCGAACAGGCTCCGTTCAAGGAAGTGGGTGTTTTAAGCGATTTGCCCCGTTTGGTCGGGCAAATGGATTACGTGATCAACTTGCTGCCCAACACCCAGGACACTCACGATTTGTACGATGCGCCACTGTTTGCGCAGTTTAATCCTGATGGGGTGTTTATCAATGTTGGCCGCGGTGTGGCCGTGGTGGATGCTGATTTGGTCGAGGCATTGCGCTTGGGCCACTTGGCGGCCGCCATTATTGATGTGTGTCGCCAAGAACCTTTGCCCGCCAAACACCCGTTTTGGACGGCTTGGGGTTTGTTGCTCACGGGTCACAGCTCGGCGCCCACTTCACCAACCATGATGGTGCAACTGTTTGTCGACAACCTGCGGGCTTATCAAGCAGGGGAAGCGATGCGCGGCGAAGTGGATTTTGACCGCGGGTATTGAAACCCACCCTGTAGCCGTAGGAACGAGCTTGCTCCTACGGCAGATACAGCGCTAGTTACAAGTTGAAATCACCTTCAGCCACCAGCTTGCTCAACGGCTCGCGCTGGCTTGGTACTTCTTTGGCTTGCAGGTAATCCACCAGGCTCGCCTTGTCCCCTAACTTGCCAATAGCGACCATGGCCTGGACGGCATAGCCTTCTGGGATTTTCAGCTCTTGGCGAGCGCGATCAAAGTCCAGACCGCTCATGCCGTGGGTATGCCAGCCGCTCAAGTGCGCTTGCAGCGCCAGATGGCCCCAAGCCGAGCCTGTGTCGAAGGCATGGGTGGGTGTTGGTTTTTCTTCGGTGGTGCCTGGTGCGGCAAAGGTGGTTTTGGACACAATCACCACCAGCGCGGCGGCATGTTTGGCCCAACCCTGATTGAACTCAACCAGCAGCTTGAGATAGCGCTCGAAGTCAGGAGTGCCGCGCAGGGCGAACAGAAAACGCCAAGGCTGCGAGTTGTAAGCCGAAGGCGCCCAGCGGGCCGCTTCGAAAAAGCTCATCAGCGTACCTTTATCCAGGGTTGCGTCGGTAAAGGCACGTGGCGACCAGCGCTGGGTGAACTGCTGATCAATGGCGTGTTCGGCAATGCGGTTAGACGTAGGCATTCGGGTTTCCTGAGCTGAATTTAACGGTTTGGCCTGCCTGTAAAACTACTGTTATGCCTGCAACGTGACAAGTCTTGTAACACCGTCAGTCACAAGCGCTTGGCCCGCCGCGCCTTGGGCACTAGACTGGCGGCCTTTTCCACTCCCTGATGTTGATGTTTGAGCCATGGCCGCAAAAGTTGAACCGTTCTGGATCCGCAAAACCCTCGATCAACTTGATCAAGAGGAATGGGAGTCGCTGTGCGACGGCTGTGGCCTGTGCTGCTTGCAAAAGCTCGAGGATGAGGAGGACAACAGCGTCTACTACACGCGTATCGCCTGCAAACTGCTCGACCTGAAAACCTGTCAGTGCACCGACTACCCCAACCGCCGCGATACCGTGCCTGACTGCATTCAACTGTCGCCGGGCAAAGCTGAGGAGTTCAAATGGCTGCCGCCCACTTGTGGCTACCGTTTGGTCAGCGAGCGCAAGGATTTACCGCTGTGGCACCACTTGGTGTGCGGTGACCCGGACGCTGTGCACCACGAGCGTATTTCGCAATCAGGGCGCATGCTGGCTGAGGGCAGCGTGCCGGAAGATGACTGGGAAGATCACCTGATTTTTCGCGCCGGTTAAGTGCCGGAGCGGTGCCAAGGAGTGTGTATGCCGCTGCGTTACAAATTACCCGTCGGGTTGCTGCTATTGATGGCCAGCAGCCTGTTATGGGCCGCCAAAAAAGTGGATGTGGATTACCACGTGCAACTGTTGCCCCAGAGTGATCAGGCACAAGTGCGTGTGACCTTGGCTGAGGGTTCGGCCGTGCGCAGCCTGGATTTTGACCTTGGCGCACCGGGCAGTTACAGCGACTTTAAAGCCGATGGCCAATGGCAATTGACCCCTGACCCGGCGCATAGCCGTGGACTTTGGCACCCTGCGTCCGGCAAAGCTAGCTTGAGTTATCGGGTGCGCTTGAGCCATGCGCGTAAAAACGGCAGTTTTGACACGCGCATAACACCTCAGTGGGCATTGTTTAGAGGTGAAGACCTGGTGCCCCCCGCCAATCTTGACCAGCAAGATGGCACCGAGCTGGTGTCGCGCCTTGAGTTTGAGCTGCCAACGGGCTGGAAGAGCGTCGAGACCGCTTGGCCGCGTATCGGCAAAAACCGTTTTCGTATTGACGACGTTTCGCGTTTGTTCGACCGGCCAACAGGCTGGATGCTTGCGGGCACGCTGGGCAGCCGCCGCACCACCTTGGGTGAAACGGATGTCACTGTTGCCGCCCCCCAAGGGCAAGGCATGCACCGCATGGATGTACTGACCTTGTTGACCTTCGTCTGGCCGCACCTGCAAGCAGTGTTCCCGCGTAACCCGGTCAAACTGTTGATCGTCGGTGCTGGCCCTCCTATGTGGAGAGGCAGCGCGGCGGCGCGTGATTCGATTTACCTCTTCAGCGGCTTGCCGCTGGTCAGCGAGAGCGGCGCCAGCCCCTTGCTGCGCGAGTTGGTGCAAGTGTTCAGCGCCATCAATGACGAGCCGGAGGATGACTGGATCGGTGAAGGCGTGAGCGAGTACTACGCCATCGAACTGCTGCGTCGTGCGGGCGGTATGAGTGATGAACGTTACAAAGCCCTGCAACGCAAACTCAACACCGCCGGTAAAGGTGTAACCCGTTTGCGCGGCCAGCAAGCCAACCCGGCGATGATTGCGCGGGCCGTTACCTTACTGCAGGGGCTTGATCATGAGATCCGTTTAAAAACCCACAACAAACGTTCATTGGATGACGTCAGCCAAGCACTGATGCGCCTGGATACAGTCACCACGCCGCTGTTTATCCAATTGACCGAAAGCGTCCTCAATGGGCCCTCTGAAGTGTTGGATACACCGTTACTGCGCTGACGTGCAGCCTCAACATCGCCTACAAGGGCTGTCAGAACAACGGTTGGAGCGAGCTTGCTCGCGAAGAAATCAAAGTGAGCGCGCTCATTCAGCAAACGTGATTTATTGTTAGCGTCCTTCGCGAGCAAGCCCGCTCCTGTAGGTCGGCTCGTTCGCTTAAGTGAAGAGCATGATGTTTTTATAGCGCTTCTTTACGCCTTCTTTACGCCCTCACATCCCCCTCAATCTCGATCCTTTACACCCTTAATCCCCACACTCTCCCCACACGCGGCAATCGCCGTTTTGGGGAGAATTTGCATGGGCGTTCTGGATGGGGTGTCGCTGCTGTTGGCAGTGGGGCTGTTCGTTTATCTGCTGGTTGCGCTGTTGCGCGCAGATCGGAACTAGGAGCGGGTATGCACAGTTATGACTATGCGCTGATTGTGGCCTTCTTCGCGCTGGTGCTGTTGCCCGCGCCGTGGCTGGGACGCTTTTACTACAACGTGATGGAAGGTCAACGTACTTGGCTGACGCCAGTCTTGGGCCCCGTGGAGAAGGTCTGTTACCGGGTGGCCGGAGTTGACCCGAGTACCGAACAAAGTTGGCAAAAGTACACCCTGGCCTTGTTGGCGTTCAATCTGGCGGGTTTTGTGTTGTTATTTGCGATTTTGCTGTTGCAACAGTATTTGCCGCTCAACCCGCAGCAGTTACCGGGGCAGGAGTGGACGCAAGCGTTCAACACGGCTGTAAGTTTTGTTACCAACACCAACTGGCAGAGCTACAGCGGCGAAGCGACCCTCAGTTATTTCAGCCAAATGGCCGGTTTGACTGTGCAGAACTTTGTCAGCGCCGCCACCGGCCTGGCCGTGCTGGTGGCGTTGTGCCGAGGCATCAGCCGCCGCTCTGCAAACACGTTGGGTAACTTCTGGGTCGACGTGACCCGCGCCACCCTTTATGGCCTGTTGCCGTTGTGCCTGATGCTGGCGTTGCTTCTGATCTGGCAGGGCGTGCCACAAACTTTTGCTCATTATGTAAATGCCGTAACGCTGCAAGGCGTGGATCAAGTGATCCCTCTGGGCCCGGCCGCCAGTCAAATTGCGATCAAGCAATTGGGGACGAACGGCGGTGGTTTCTTTGGCGTGAACTCCGCGCACCCGTTCGAGAACCCGACTGCCTGGAGCAATCTGTTTGAAGTGGCGTCGATCATTCTGATCCCGGTTGCGCTGGTGTTTACCTTCGGTCATTACGTCAAGGACCTGCGCCAGAGCCGGGCCATTATGGCTTGTATGTTGGCGCTGTTCCTGATTGGCGGCGGTACTGCGTTGTATGCCGAGTCCCAGCCCAATCCAGCGCTTAACAGCCCGTTGGTAGAACACACGGCACCGCTGGAAGGCAAGGAAGCGCGTTTTGGCACCACGGCCACGGTGCTGTGGACTGAAACCACCACGGCGGCCTCAAACGGCTCGGTCAATGGCATGCACGACAGCCTTAACCCGCTGACGGGGATGGTTGCGCTGGTCAACATGATGGTCGGTGAAGTGATCTTCGGCGGTGTTGGGGCAGGGCTGTACGGCATGTTGCTCAACGTGTTGATCGCTGTGTTTCTGGCCGGTTTGATGATCGGCCGCACCCCGCAATACCTCGGTAAAAAACTGCAAGCCAAAGAAGTACAACTGCTGGTGGTCACACTGTTGGTGATGCCCGTGGGTGTGCTGGTGTTGGGCGCAATTGCTGCCAGCGTGCCCAGTGCTGTGGCTTCGGTGAGCAACCCCGGCCCCCACGGGTTCAGTCAGGTGCTGTATGCCTTTACTTCGGCCAGTGCCAACAACGGCTCGGCGTTCGCCGGGCTCAATGCCAACACACCGTTTTACAACCTGATGCTGGGCTTGGGCATGTTGATCGGGCGCTTCGGTTACATCCTGCCGGTGCTGGCATTGGCGGGCAGTTTGGCCATGAAAAAGACCGCACCCATCGGGCAGGACAGTTTTCCGACTCACGGCCCGCTCTTTGTAGCACTGCTGCTGATGACCATTTTGTTGGTGGGCGGCCTGACCTTCTTGCCGACTCTGGCCTTGGGGCCAATCACTGAACACCTGACTCTGGGCTTGTAAGGAGACGATGATGAACATGCCTGCTCCTGTTTCAAAGGTTAAGCCTGCGTCAGAGGCCAAAGCGCCTGAGTCGCCAAAAACCGCGTTTGCTGATTTGTGGCGCCCGGCGTTACTGCAAGCGTTCGTCAAGCTCGACCCGCGTCAGCTCAAGCGTTCGCCAGTGATGCTGGTGGTCGAGCTGACAGCCATTTTTACTACCGTCCTGTGCTTGATCCCCGAACCAATGGTTTCCACGGGCGTGGCGGTGCAAATTGCCCTGTGGCTGTGGTTTACCGTGTTGTTCGCCAACTTTGCCGAAGCCTTGGCTGAGGGCCGAGGCAAGGCGCGCGCCGATAGCCTTAAAGCGGGCAGCGTTGGCTTGAGTGCGCGTCGGCGTACCGCCACGGGCGGCTTTGAGGTGATCCCGGCGACGCGTTTGCGCAAGGGCGACGTGGTGCGCGTGGAAGCCGGGGAGATGATCCCCGGTGATGGCGAGGTGATCGAAGGCATTGCAGCGGTAAACGAAGCAGCGATCACGGGGGAATCCGCGCCTGTGATTCGTGAGTCGGGCGGTGATCGCTCGGCCGTAACTGGCAATACGCGACTGGTCTCGGATTGGTTGCTGGTGCAAATCAGTGCCAACCCCGGAGAGTCGACGCTCGATCGCATGATTGCGTTGGTCGAAGGCGCCAAACGCCAGAAAACCCCGAACGAAGTCGCGCTGGATATTCTGCTGATTGGCCTGACCTTGATCTTCCTGATAGTAGTCGTGACCTTGCAGCCATTTGCCTACTTCGCCGGGGGTAGTTTGCCGCTGGTGTTTTTGGTGGCGCTGCTGGTGACGTTGATCCCGACCACCATTGGCGGCTTGTTGTCAGCCATCGGGATAGCGGGCATGGACCGCTTGGTGCGGTTAAACGTCATCGCCAAATCGGGGCGAGCAGTTGAGGCCGCGGGTGATGTGCATGTGCTGATGCTGGACAAGACCGGCACCATCACCTTTGGTAATCGTCGCTGCGCAGCGCTGTATGCCTCGCCCGGCGTCACTGACAAAGAGCTGGCGCAAGGGGCATTGCTGGCGTCGTTGGCGGATGAAACGGCCGAAGGCAAGTCCATTGTCGAGTTCATTCGCGGCGCATACACCTTGCCTGAGCCGCCCGCGTCGGATTTCACTGCTGTTGCGTTCACCGCTGAAACACGCTTGTCGGGTGTCGATTACCAGGGTCAGATCTATCGCAAAGGTGCTGTGGATTCTGTCTTGGCGTTTGTCGGGCTCAAGCGCAGCGAAGTGTTGCCAGCGCTGTCACGTGAGATCGACAAAATCGCCCAAAGTGGCGGCACACCGCTGCTGGTATGTGCTCAAGGCAAGTTGCTCGGTGCGATTCATCTCAAAGACATCGTTAAACCGGGGATACGTGAGCGTTTTGCTGAGCTGCGCAAGTTGGGCATACGCACGGTGATGGTCACTGGCGATAACCCGTTGACGGCCGCCGCCATTGCCGCCGAGGCCGGGGTTGATGATGTGTTGGCCGAAGCCACGCCCGAGAAGAAGCTGGCGCGTATTCGCCATGAGCAAAACGATGGGCGATTGGTGGCCATGTGTGGCGACGGGGCGAACGACGCTCCAGCGCTGGCGCAGGCGGACGTTGGCATGGCGATGAACGATGGCACACAAGCCGCCCGTGAAGCCGCCAACATGGTCGATCTGGACAGCGACCCCACCAAGCTGCTGGATGTGGTGCAAATTGGTAAAGAGTTGCTGGTGACCCGCGGTGCGCTGACCACCTTTTCAATTGCTAACGACGTGGCCAAGTATTTCGCCATTTTGCCTGCGCTGTTTGCCTCGATTTACCCGCAACTGGGGGGGCTCAACGTGATGCACCTCGCCAGCCCGCAGAGCGCTATTTTGTCGGCCATTGTGTTCAACGCGCTGATTATCGTGGTGCTCATCCCGTTGGCGCTGCGCGGTGTTCGCGTGCAGGCCGCCAGCGCTGCGCATTTGCTGCGTCGCAACCTGCTGATCTATGGCGTCGGCGGATTGGTGGTGCCGTTTGTGGGCATCAAATTGATCGACATGCTGCTTACGGCGCTGCATCTGGTTTAACCCTGCGAGGAACTGATCATGGCTACTTTTTTACGTCCGGCCCTGAGCCTGATGCTGTTGATGATTACAATCACTGGGGTGCTTTATCCGCTGACCGTGACCGGGCTTGGGCAGCTGTTATTTCCTGAGCAGGCCAATGGCAGCCTGGTGCGTGATGCCCAAGGACAAGTGCGGGGTTCGGTGCTGATTGCGCAGGGCTTCACGGGTGATGGCTGGTTCCAGCCTCGCCCATCGGCGGGTGCATTGGCTACGGTTGCCAGTGCGGCAAGCAACTTGGCACCGAGCAATCCGGCATTGGCGGCGCGGGTTAAAACCCGTGCCGAACAGCAAGCAGTTGCTGATCAAGGCCCGGTGCCATTGGCTATGCTCACCACATCTGCCAGTGGTTTGGATCCGCACTTGCCACCCGAGGCAATACGCTATCAACTAGCTCGCGTGGCCGCAGCGCGCAACCTCTCGGTACAGGCCATAGAGCAGTTGTTAGCGAGCCACATTGAGCAGCCGTTGGTAGGGCCGCCCGTGGTCAACGTGTTGTTGCTCAATCAGGCGTTGGCACAGTTGAAATAACCGTTTTGGCTATAACCCGCAGGTGCTGGCGAAGGTTGCGATTTTTTTGATCTTTGTACAATCAAGATCAAGGGCTCGTAGCCTTCTGCAGCGCCTGCGGGATTTCACGCATATTCCTAGCAGGTAACCCACATGAGTCATTCCGGTCGCGCCGATGCGCTGTTAGCTGATTTGCCACGCGCAGGGCGTGGCCGGCTCAAAGTGTTTTTGGGGGCGGCACCTGGCGTGGGCAAGACCTACGCCATGTTGCAAGCGGCACATACTCAGTTGCGCCAAGGGGTCAAATTGCTGGCGGGGGTGGTTGAAACCCATGGCCGGGCCGAGACCCAGGCGCTGCTCAATGGTTTGCCTCAGCAACCGTTGCTACGTTCGCAATACCGTGGGGTGCAACTCGAAGAGATGGACCTTGATGGCTTGCTCGCCGCCCAACCCAAGTTGGTGTTGGTGGACGAGCTGGCCCACAGTAACGCCCCCGGAAGCCGTCATGCTAAGCGCTGGCAGGACGTGCAGGAGTTGCTGGCAGCTGGAATCGACGTTTACACCACGGTCAACGTTCAGCATCTGGAAAGCCTTAACGACCAAGTGCGCGGTATCACTGGGGTGCAGGTGCGCGAAACCCTGCCCGACTGGATTGTGCAAGAAGCCTACGAGCTGTTGCTGATTGACCTGCCGCCCCGGGAACTGCTGGAGCGTTTGCGCGACGGCAAGGTGTATGTGCCTGAACAGGCGCGGGCTGCGATTGATGCGTTTTTCACCCAAACCAACCTTAATGCTCTGCGCGAACTGGCGATGCAAACCGCGGCGGTGTACGTCGACGACGAGTTGGACAAAGGCTATCGCCAGTTGGGGCAGGCGGCTCCCGCGGTGCGTGGGCGTTTGTTGGTGGGGATTGAGGGTGACGATCATGCTGAGCGCTTGGTGCGTCATGCCAGCCGGGTGGCCGAGCGTCGGCACTTGCCCTGGAGTTTGGTGCATGTCGATAACGGCAGTGCGCGTGATGAACAATCGCGTTTGCGCCTGCAAAGCGCTCAACAACTGGCCGAGCGGCTGGGAGGCGAGGTGGTTTTACTGCGTGCAGGCGAGGTCGCAAAAACCTTGATCCAACACGCCAGTGAGCGTCGCGCCAGCCTGTTGTTGGTTGGCCAGTCACGTTTGACATGGCGGCGACGCTTGTTCGGTGGCGGGTTGGCGGCACGTTTGCTGCGCGATGCCCACGGCCTTGAAATCAACGTCCTGGACAATGAGCAGTCGCCCGCACCCACCCCCGCTCGGAACAAGCACACATGGGCGTGGTTTGACTATGGCTTGGCGCTGGTGGCCACGGTACTGGCCAGTGCCTTGGCGTGGGGCGTTGCCAGTGTGTTGGCGTTGCCTAACATCTCAATGGTGTTTTTGGCGGCGGTGTTATTGGTCGCCGTGCGCAGCAGCCTTGGGCCCGCATTGGCCTGCGCGGCGCTGTCATTTTTGGCCTATGACTTTTTGTTCATCCCGCCCAATTTTTCGCTCAGTATTCAGCGCGAAGAAGACGTGTTGACGCTGGTGTTTTTCTTGCTGATGGCGGCCTTGACCGGCAACCTTGCGGCTCGCCAGCGTCGGCAGTTGCAAGCGCTGCGTGACACCCAGCAAGAAACCACCCAGTTGCTGGATCTGTCGCGAAAGCTCACCGCCGCGACTGACCGAAAAGCCGTGGTCAATGCGGCTGCGCAGCACTTAAGTGGCTGGAAAGAACTCAATGTGTGTTTGCTCAACCGTGATGGCAACGGTGGCTGGCTGGTCGAAACCGGCGGCCCTTTGCAGTTCAACGAAGCGGAGCGTGCCGCAGCGGACTGGGCCTGGAGCCACGATCAGCCCGCAGGCAAAGGCACCGGCACATTGCCGATGGGGCGCTGGTGGTGGTGGCCAGTCACCGTCGATGAAGGCCCGATGGCTTTGCTAGGGGTGCGCGCCAAAGAAGGTCATCAGCTAAGTGGCCAGCATCGACGCTTGCTTATGGCTATCAGCCAACCTTTGGCCCAGGCGCTGGCGCGTGCTCAATTGGCACAGGACCTTGAGGCGGCGCGCCTGCACGGAGAAACCGAACAATTACGTAGTGCCTTGCTGGCTTCGGTGTCTCACGACCTGCGTACGCCGCTGACCACCATGCGCGGCAGTATTGATACGTTGCTGGCGCTGGGGGAAGCAATCGCTGTGCAGGATCGGCGTGAGTTATTGGAAGGCACGCGTGATGAGGCCGAGCGTCTGGATCGGTATATCCAGAACCTGTTGGACATGACGCGCTTGGGCCACGGGGCCTTAAAGCTTGCCCGCGATTGGGTATCGCCCGCAGATATTGCTGGCAGTGCCTTGAGCCGGTTGCGTGCTGTGTTGGCGCCGTTGCAGGTGCAGGTCGACGTGGCCCCGCAACTGCCGTTGCTGCACATCCATGCTGCTTTGATCGAGCAAGCCCTTATCAATGTGCTGGAAAACGCTGCGCGTTTTTCGCCGCCTCAGGGTGTGCTGCAGTTGAGTGCCGGGGCGAACGAGCGCGAGCTGTGGTTCGCTGTCAGTGACCAAGGGCCAGGTATTCCTGAAGAAGACAGGGCCAAGATTTTTGACATGTTTTACACCGCCGCCCGTGGTGATCGCGGGGGTCAAGGAACAGGGCTTGGCTTGGCAATCTGCCAAGGGATGGTCGGCGCTCATGGCGGGCGTATCAGCGTGGGCGAAGGCATTGATGGGCAGGGCACGTGCATCACCTTGTATTTGCCGCTGCCTGAACAACCTCAGCCTGAGCAAGAAGAGGCAGAGCATGAACACTGATATTCTTTGGCCTTTGTTTAATTGCGACTCACTGCTATGAGCCAGCCCACGACTGTTTTGGTCATCGATGACGAGCCACAAATTCGCAAATTTTTGCGCATCAGCTTGGCGTCCCAAGGCTACAGCGTGCTGGAAGCAGCAACAGGCGCTGAGGGCTTGAGCCAAGCGGCACTGAACCGTCCCGACGTGGTGGTGCTGGATTTGGGGTTGCCGGACATGGACGGCCAACAGGTACTGCGCGACATTCGCGAGTGGTCCAGTGTGCCCGTGCTAGTGCTCTCGGTTCGCGCCAGTGAGGCGCAAAAAGTCCAGGCGCTGGACAGCGGCGCCAACGATTACGTGACCAAACCGTTTGGCATTCAAGAGTTCTTGGCGCGTATTCGCGCATTATTGCGTCAAGCGCCCAGCGGTGAAGCACAGCAAGTGGCGCTTGAAATTGGCCCTTTGACCATCGATCTGGCCTATCGCCGGGTGCTGTTTGAAGGGGTTGAAGTGGCGCTGACCCGCAAGGAATACGCCGTGTTGGCGCAACTGGCGCGGCATCCGGGCAGGGTGGTCACGCAACAGCAATTGCTCAAGGATATTTGGGGGCCGACGCACATTGAAAACAGCCATTACCTGCGCATTGTGGTTGGTCACTTGCGACAAAAGTTGGCAGACGACCCAACCTGCCCTCGTTTTATCGCAACCGAACCCGGTGTGGGGTATCGGTTGCTGAGCATGGATCAGGGCACGTTTAGTTACTAATTGCCCTACATAGTTAACGCCGCACGCTGGAATGCAATAGCTAGAGTCGTTTTCCCTAACTCTAGAGCTTTAAATAATGTCAACTCCCGTAGTGATAGATAACGCTAGCGGCCCTTTATTGTTCTCGCATTCTGAATGGCAGCAACAAGAGGCGTTGCGTTTTTTACATGAGCGAACCAAGCAAAATTTTACCCGCCTGAGCGCTGAGCAATTGCGAGAGTATTCGCAGCTTCAACGCGCTGCCCACGCCGCTCTGGCAAAGGTTGACGCAGAAAATAACCGGATCAAAAGCCACTTCAAAGAGAAGGGACTCGCTCGTTTAGTGGCTGCACTCAAAGACGCGACAGGTGAGTCACTCAACCCCGAAACGATGCAGTTAAACACCCGTTATGGGGAGGTTATTGAGCCGCCATCGTTTTGGAGTGCCGTCAAAGAAACGTTGGGTTTAAAGCGTCAGCGCAGGGCGTTGGATGAATCAAAATTCAAACTCCACATTCAATCCATGAGCTTATGGCAGGCGGCTTGTCTTAACTTTGGTTTCAGCACAGGCGTTGTACAAAGCAGCGGTGATAGTTATGAAACGGCCAGTTTTATTAGCGGTACTCAGGCATCGAGTCTGTCGGTCAAGGCATTCATAGCCATTGCGCGAAGGCTGGATCTGGGGCAACAACTAAAAGATGAAATTAATGCGTCATTGACTGAAGGTGCCCCTTTATATGCCCTGATACACGAGGCCAGTCAGGCTTGTATCCAGTTTGAGTTACTTGAGGCCTTGAGAACGGCTGACACCAGTGGCGTGAGCCCTGCAGTCTATGCTCGCTTTAAACGCTTGATTGAGCAGGGGCAGGCACAGCTGACCTTAACGGCAAATGAAGTAACAGACGGCGCGTATTATCCTCTGGTTTTTATTCAGGCCCAGGCTGAATCAGCCGTATTGAGTTACTTCCCGCAACGTCATGGCGGGGCATTTCTTTACCATGAGTCCGTCGCACAGGCGTTGCAGGTATTTAAACAATCACTGAAAACCAGCCACACACATAACAATCTGAATTGGTTCACATCCCAACTGTCGGCTCAGCAACTGGCGCAACTCCAAAAGTTGCGCACGCCGCCCAAGATGGTTGATGAAGACCGCCTCAGGTTAGCGAAAGCCCTTAACTATTCCCCAGACACGTTGAGATTTACCGACGAGAGTTTTGAGCGCTTTCGGGTGGTGGGCCGCCCGCTGGCGCAGCCCAAGTTTGGCCTGGCCAATGCTGTTGCCTCACGGCAAGTGGCTCGATACCGGGAAGACCTGAGCTTATTGGCCAATAGCCGATCAGAGAGCGACCTCAATGCACTGCGCGAACGTGTCAGCCAGATCGCGGGTGAAGTGCTTGAGTTGTTGACCTTGCCTCTACCGGGTGGGGTGACCGGGCTGAACAAGATCATGTTGTTAGCAATGGGCGGCTCGCTAGGGTACAGCTTGATCAGTGGGGCTTTATCGGCGACTAAAGGTGAGCATGAGACCTTGGCCAGCGGGTTGGCCGATTCCCTTGACCTGATTCTCAGCATCAAGCTTTCAGTGGTAGCCCAGAGTGCCCACGGCAAACGGATGAAGGCCCTATGGTCGGCAATGGGTGAGCCGAAAAAGGTCAAGCGCGAGGACGGGGAACATGAGTTATGGGTTCCAACCACTGAGTTGTATCAGCAAGTCGATGTGAGTTTGCTTGAAGGGCGATCGGTGAATGGGCAGAGCATTTACCAGATTGGAGAGTATTCGTACGTAAAGCTAAGTGCCGCAGGCAAACTGATTGCCGCCCAAGTGCTGTACGACGCTCATCGCAAGCAGTTTTGTCTGGTGCACCCTGACCCAGCCGCATTCAGGCCTGTGGTGGTGCTCGACACAGCAACACAGCTTTGGCGGCTCGCCATCGACGATATACACAATCTGTCAGATATTGATCTATTGCAGCGAATGCTGCCCGCCAACTCAATACCTTTTGCCCACACGCCATTAGACAAGATGCTTAAAAGTACGGGCATTGAGCGCTCCATACTTGACGACGTTTGGGCTGGCCAGCCTGCGCCTGCTCGCTTACTGGATGCTGTGCGTCGCTTACATGCCGATAAGGTCATTGACCATCTGTGCAACACCTTCATTCAAGCGAACCAGTTACCTCATACGGGTCATCAAGTGATGCTTGGGTTGCTTACGCAGTTAGACAGTTGGCCCCAGGATGCCCAATTGCACGTGTTTGATATGGCAGGGGCGCTGATCGAGTCGTATAACAAAACTCATGGCTTGGTTGAGCCCGCCAGGATTATTTCGGTTAAGCGCCTTGAGTCAGATCTCTATGTTGGTCGTTACGACAGTCGTGTGGAAGGCGTGTCTGGAGATCAGTTGTTTCGGGCTATTCTTGATCAATTGCCCGACAGCTCTTTATTAGGTCGAGAGACGAATAAAGAGCGCAACGAAAAGGGCCGGGTTGCAGTTATCCGTGAACTTATGGCGAACTATGCCCGTTGGCATCGGTCGGCTTTATTTGAGGCGTTGTATGATTTTGAAGGCCTCACAAAAAATCACCCTTGGGCTGCCAAGGCTGAAGGGCAACAGTTTTTGCCTGACAGGTGGCCTGTTCAAATAGACCCGCTTAGCCCAGAGATTACAACGCTCAGAGGGGGAGTGGCTGGACTATCTGAGGCGGGCGCGCGAGAATTTTTACAGAAAACCGAACTGGCGCCCCACCAACTCAAACGCCTGCGTGAACAACTCCAGTTACCTGGTCAGCTTTACAATCAATTGCTTGCGTATCAGAAGTTTGAACGTGCGAACTTGGCCATTGACTCGGTTTATTACCCAAGGCCTTACCATCCTGATAACGATCTGTGGGCCAGGACATTTGCGGTGGAGTTATTAAATACTAAGCTGAAGCGCCGTTTGGTATTTACCGATATGCAAACGGGTGCTGTTTCTACACCTTATGCTCGCACTGGGCCACACGATACAACCATTGAACTTCACTACTTAGGCAAGGGTGTTTATAGAAACGCCGACTCAGATCTGGCCAACCAGACGCCAGTGGTAGAAAGCACCGACAGTTTCTATCTGGCGATTGCCGCAGCACTGACTCCAGCAGAACGCGTTGTTTTGGGCATGGGCAGCGCTGTAGATACCAATGGCTTGCGCACTACCTTGGGTGATCGAATAGCGGCGCAACGATCAGCGAATGGCGAGCTGCATTTAGATCAGGCTAAGTTAGTGGCGTATGAACGTGATGTGATATTGAGCCCAGGGCTAAAAGCCGATCACTTAGGCATTTATCGTCTTGAGGGTGAACAATATTTGCCTCTGAATGATCGTGTCTTTCAGATTGAGTTTGACTCTCATAAGCAAAAATTTAAATTGGCTCTTCCAGAAGGCAACCCCGTGGATGCCCCTACACTTGAACATAATGAAACGGGTACGTGGCGGCTTTCGATGGAAGAACCTTTGGAGTGGCCCGCAGAGAAACTCTTTCGGCGTTTGGGACATGCCATGCACCATTGGTCAGATCGCTCTATTAAAGACATTTTGGCAATCACAGGTGTTAGCGAGGGTGGTATGCGTCAGGTGCATAGAAATAATGTTGCGCCACCCCCTTTGTTGTTGGATACCTGTCAGCGCTTCAATTTGCTTGATGAACTTAAAATGTTTATTGAAAAAATGCGCAACTATGCAAGCGCGGAATACCTTGATCCTGATATTCAATTGTTTGTGCTATTGCGCATGCCTGAATTTGTGGAAAGTCATACGCTTCAATTTTTTGATGAACAGGGAGGGCTCAGGAAGGAGTATGCAGGGCCACGTAAACCGCAAGCACCGATTATAAAAATGACACTCGAAGAGTTTAGGAGCCCTCAACTGCTAACGCTGTTAGTGGAGCGAGCAGATGAAACAGTCATGGGTGTGCTTTTAGGCAATGGGCAGTTGAGTATTGAGCAACGTATTGTGAGGCTGGCCGAAAAAATTGCAGACCGTGCGACCGAACTGATTGATCCGATGTTTGAGTCGCTTTACACCCAACGCACGACAGTGGTTGATTCCCGTGCTCGGGTAATTGCAGACGCTTACCCAGCACTGCCTAAAAGTGTTATTGAAAAAATGCTTCAGCAGGCGACGAATGTTGAATTAAAGCTGTTGGATGACGGGCGTTTGCCCTTGCGCTTTTCCGAACAAGCCAGCTGGACGCTTAAAGAGGTTGAGTTCAATCGAGCGCTTGAGGGAATGTTTAAACAGGAACTGGCTAACCGCGATACACATCGTTTGCAATTGGAAACCTTGGTGACATTACCGGGCTGGCCAACAGACAGTCGAATAGAGGTCTATGATGCAGCAGCACCTGGAACATTGCTTGAGCAAATAGGTGATAAAACCAAACCCCGGCGAAAAGTGTTGCTCAAAAACGATGAAGGTTATATTGCCGCTAATGAGCACGGTGAGCGTCTAGAGGGCACACACGATAAAGGCAGCCCATTATTGTTTGCGGTGCGTCGGTTTTTGAGTGAGCCAGAGCGAAGCGCTCTGTCCGTAGCCAAAGAAGAAGGCTTGCCTGTGTTGCAGCGTCACTTGGGTCAGAAAGCAGCACAACAGAGGGACTATTCAAAAGGAGTATTAGGCAAAAAAGTGCTACCTGAATGGTTAGCACCTCCCATGAATATTGATATATCAACCATCGCTTATCCCTTATCAATACGTGGCCTGTGGTCTGAAGTCACAGGCAGGTTATTTCCCAGTGAGCAACTTCAAAAAATCAGGAGTCTATACCCCAGTTTTAACGTGTCACAGGCCAATGCGTTTGCCCGCTCACTCAACGTGGAAGGGCCACAGCTGGTTATTGAGCTTGATCGGCGGCGGCTTGAGTACGAAACCCTCAGTAATGAGCTAAACAGATGGGTCGGCTCGCAGTATGAACCCAATGTGTTTGCACGCCATACACGTTTTTTTATACGCGAAGAAATACTTAAGGCCTGGCGCCGTGAGACACCTGAAAGGTATGACGCAAATGGTATTTTTACCGGGTACGCAATGACGATTACACATGGCTTTGAAGTGACTCTCCCCACACTGATGGCAGCAGATTTTAGCCATGTTTCATATTTGTATATTCAGCACGATCGTCAGGCTGGCAGTGTGCCGATTGACCACGCACCTGCTTATGAGGTTTTTTTAAATAATTTCAGAAAACTCAAGACGCTTATTATTGGCGGTAGCTATTTTAGTTATTTACCGGCCACGGTCAGTGAAATGAGTCGTTTGGCACATCTTCAAATCCTACATGCGGGGATGCCGTTGACCACACAAACGATTGAGCTGATATCAGGCCTGACGTATCTAGAGAACTTAGTGCTTGACCATTGTCCACTTGAAGCAACACCGGATATCACGGCAATGCCAAACTTACGGCACCTGAGTTTAAGAGGGACGGGGATTAATCAGTGGCCTATAGGGGCTGAGCGCCAGTCTCAATTGAATTACTTGGATTTACGTGAAAATTCGATTGTCGATATTCCTGAAGCTGTGTTTATGCATCCACAGATGGCAACTATTAATGGTGCTACCTACCTGCATGAAAATCCACTGTCTGATCGGGTGATGCAAAGGGTAGAACGGTATCGGCTGGAGTCAGGGATTAACTTTGGGGGCGGTATTCCGGGTATCGAACATGTTCAGTCTGCACAAACCCCCGTGGCTCAATGGATGGCCGGTATCGAATTTTCGCACATGAGACCCTGGCATGAGTTATGGGCCAAAATAACGGCGGATCGAAACAGCACCCCTTCCTCAACAGATTTATTAAGACTATTAAGTGATTTGACTAAGTCATCAGATTACACCGCGAGTGATGAACGAAGGATTCAGCTGACTCAGCGTGTTAAGGCGTTGTTGGAGTCGCTTCGAGAAAATACAGAGTTACGCAATACTGTCTACAGTGGTACATACGGTGCAGGCACTTGCGGTGATGGCGCTATTATTACGTTCAACAAGCTTGAACTTTTAGTCTTGACTTCGTATTCAGTTCCTTTGTTACAGGGGGGCGTGGCCGAGGGTCGACTGTTGGCGCTGGCAGAAGGTATGTGTTACTTGAGGTTAATTGATGATGCATCGGCCGTAAAAGCTGATGAGCTATTCCAGGAAAATCCAACGGTGGACAAAATTGAAGTGACTTTATATTACCGGGTCAGCTTAAGGGAGGAGTTTAAGTTGCCGATGCAGCCGGAATCGATGCTATTTGAGAGTCTGGTGAGAAGCTACGATTCTAATATGGATGCCGATATCAATACCTTGAGGGTAGGCCTGCGAGCATTGAACGAATCCGGTGCGGTGCAAGAGTCCATATTAAAAGAGTCATTTTGGATTGATTTTTTGAAGAAAAAACACGCCCTTCAATTTGAGGCAATCGCGACTCATGCCAGAAAGCAAATCGAGCAATTGGCAGGCCTTTTTCCGGACAAGCAGTCCGATGCCTATCTTGATGAACTGCAAAGCATCATTGATGCGCGGGAGGCCAGTATCCAAGCGCTGATTGTTGAGCTGACCGAACGCGCTCAACAGGCGTTCACCGATGTCTCGGGTGAAGTGCAATAAGGTTAGGGGCTGATGTTGCCCGCCAAGCGCATCGCGCTTGGCGGGTATCTTTTAGGAGTGAGGCCGTTGTTCGGCTTCATAGCGGTCCAGCGTATCGCTGGCAATTTCGCGGCCCAAAGCGATCAATTCGGGGGCTTTGTAAAACTCGAAAAAACGGCACACGCGCTTTGGCACGTTAATCAGGATGTCTGGCGGGTAGCCAGCAATTTTGTATTGCGCCAAGGAGGTTTGCATCACCTCAAAGCTTTGGTTGATCAAATCCAGCAGCGAGGCCGGGCCAACGTTATCGATGATAAATGAGCCCGTGGCAGACTTGGGCGCGCCTTCACTTGTTGGCGCTGCTGCGGGTTGTTGGGCTTTAGGGCGGGCTGATTCGATCCAGGGGTTAGGCAGCTCTTCAAGAGGCTCAATCAAGGGTTTGAGCATTTCTTGCTCAAGATTAAGCAACTGCTCAGCGTGTTTGTTGCGAAAGGGTATATGTGAGCCCAGCGAGTTCATCACATGCTCAAAGCGGCTTTTGAACGCCGCAGGCCGCTGGATAACAGGCAGTTGATAATTGTTTTGGCTGGTTGAATTGAGGTTGACCGCAATGATCAGGTCGCAGTGGCTGGACACCACAGGAACAATGGGCAGCGGGTTGAGCAAGCCGCCATCCACCAGCATGCGATTCCCTTGCATCACAGGTGTAAAGAGGCTGGGGATAGCTGCTGAGGCGCGCATGGCTTGGTGCAGGCAACCCTCCTGAAACCAGATTTCTTGCTGGTGGGTGAGGTCGGTGGCAACGGCCGTATAAGGAATACGCAGGTCTTCAATATTTATTTCGCCCACGATGTTACGGATCTGGCCGAAGACTTTTTCGCCGCGAATGGCGCCCAGACGGAAACTGACGTCCACCAGACGCAATACATCGAGGTAGTCCAGGCTCTGAATCCAGTCGCGATACTCATCAAGTTTGCCTGCCGCATAGATCCCGCCCACTACAGCGCCCATTGAGCAACCGGCAATGCAGGCGATGTTGTAACCCCGGCGTTCCAGTTCTTCAATTACGCCGATGTGGGCATAACCTCGGGCGCCACCAGAGCCTAATACCAGTGCAATACGTTTGTTCATGACTCGATCCTTCGTCATTCAGGTGCTCACAATGCCTTTTTGTTGAGCGTAGTGACAGCATTTGGCATTCGACAAGCTAGGCTTGGGCATGCTGGCAACCGTTGGGGCACTTTTACGTTTATTGCTCGTCTTAGCCTGCACTGAACCTTCATTTTTAAGGAATACACCATGAAAGCTTGGATTTGTGTGCCGTTGATGGCCTTGGCGTTAGCCGGTTGCGCAGGTAAAACTGCTTATCGCGACAGTTGCGGGTCGCAGTTGGATGCCGCGTGGCATGAGCTTGATTTGGCCAAGGCAGAAGGGTTTGCCGGCACTATTAGTTATTCCAAAGCCTTGTCTTTACTGACGGGGGCTAAAACTCAACAACAATTTGAAGCGTTTGAAGGCTGTACTAAAAAAGCCGAGAAAGCGCGTTTTTATATTCGTGAGTCTCGCGCCGGGCGTTAATCCCTTGGCGTGACGGAGGAGTAAAGGATGTCTGAGTTGGTTGACCGGATTGTGGCGAACCTTGTGCGTCTGGAGGTCAAATTATTGGCCTGTCAGGCACGCTTGGAGGCCAACACTGATCCTGAGGCATTGCACGATTTGCGCACCACGGTTCGCAGATTGCGCAGCGTTTTGCGGCCATTACGGGGCTTACCCGGTGTGGTGCAACTGGAAATGTCCGCTTCGCAAGTTGGTGTTTTAACCACGCCACTGCGTGATCTGGAAGTGTTGGTGGCACATTTGCAAAAGCAGGGTCATCCAACGCTGGCAGCGCGTCGGGTGGAGCAGTTATCGGGCAGCTATGCAAAGGTGGCCGAGAGTGCGCAGTTGGCTCAACTGCTGATGATTGTGGAGGTATTCCCGCGTTTTCTCCGTGCTTCGCAACGAGAGGGTTTTTTGCGTGGTTTGCGCCAGCGCATCGAATCGGTGCTGGGTAAGCAGTGGCAAACGTTGGAAAAAGCGCTGAATGACCCCGGGCACGACCGGCATCGCGTGAGGCTATTGATTAAACGGGTGCGTTATGGCGCTGAAGCTTATCCCGAGCTGGATCGCTTACCCGTGAGAGTGACCACTCGCTTGAAAGAAGCGCAAAAGGCGTTGGGCGAATGGCACGACGCTTGGCAGTGGTTGCAGCAAGCTGAACAACACCCCGACTTGCAGCCCTGCGTCGAACAATGGCGCGCAACCTTGGTGCGTGGAGAAAAGCGCGCCGACCGGGCATTGATCAAGTTAAGCGCGGCCTGTTTTCACTCGTAGGCCCTTTCGGCAGATGATTTGGCGGATATAAGCGCTGTGTCATGTCAGACGGGTGAGTAGTATCGCGCCGTATTTATCTGCTTTTGAGGTGCTCATGCAGTTTTCTGAATTGGTCGAGGCCGTACGCAAGAACCCGCTGGACGTGACGATCCCGGCAGATTGGGGGCAGGGACGTGCCAGTTTCGGCGGTTTGGTGGTGGCTTTGCAGTACGAAGCCATGCGTGCCCAAGTGGCGCCAGAGCGCGTTCTGCGGTCATTGGCGGTAACCTTTGTGGGGCCAGCTGAGCCGGATGTGTCGATCAGTTTTGAAGTTGAAGTATTGCGCGAAGGCAAGGCAGTCAGCCAAGTGCTGGGTCGTGCCGTGCAAAATGGCCAAGTGGTGACCTTGGTGCAAGGCAGCTTTGGCGCCTCTCGCGCATCAGCGGCCAGTATCGAGAGTTTGCCAGCGCCCGAGATGAAGGCACCGCAAGACTGCACGCTGTTGCCCTACATCAAGGGCATCACGCCTGAGTTCATGCGCCACCTGTCGATGGAGTGGGCCGTGGGGGCCTTGCCCTTTACCGGGCGTGGCACGCGTGAAATGGGCGGCTGGGTGCGTTTAGCAGGCGATGTGCATGACGAGCCTCTGACCGAAACCCATTTACTGGCATTGGTCGATGCCTGGCCCCCTGCGCTGTTGCCGTTGCTGAACAAGCCCACCGCAGGCAGCACGCTGACTTGGACAGTTGAGTTTGTGCAGCCGCTGCCACTGGCCAGCACTTTGGACTGGTGCAAATACCTAGCAGTGATTGAGCATGCCCGCGATGGCTACGGCCATGTGGCGGCCAATCTCTGGGCCCCAAGTGGCGAACTGATCGCGATTAGCCGCCAGACCGTTACCGTCTTTGGTTAATCAGAACGTTTGGCTGCGTTGCTGATTGGAGGTGTTGTCTTCGAGCTTATTGCCTTGGTGTTGCAAGCCCAGCGCAGCAAACAGGGTGACAAGACCAATCACAGCGTTTGGCGCAGAGTTGCTAAAGATGCCCGAGGCCAGCAGCAAAAAAGCCAGCACCATCATTGGTACGGCGATCAGATTGATAACCTGATGCGTGGCGTTTTGATGAACCTTTGGGTTCGAGCGCCATTGCCAGGCAGGTAGGTTGGGATGACGTTTGCCCATGATTGCACTCCTTGTTCAATGGCCCATTGATGGCTGGGCCGGATGAACGAAGGATAGGCGTGTGATGGGCTGGCGGCGAATCGAGTCTGGCTATGGGCCTTATAGTTTTAACTGGCCAATGGCCCGATTCAGCTCCCCGGCCAGGGTTGCCAGTTGATTGCTGGTCGTGGCGGAGTCGACGGTTTGTTGCACGGTGTTTTCCGTGACATCGCGAATGCTCACCACGGCCCGGTTCATTTCTTCTGCGACTTGGCTTTGCTGTTCGGCGGCAACGGCAATTTGCGTGTTGCTTTCGCGCATTTGCGCCACTGCGCTGGTGATTTCGGCCAGGGCTTCACCGGCTTCTTGAGCTTGTTGCACGCAGTCATCGGCCTTGAACGAGCTTTCCTGCATGAAGTCCACAGCGTCGCGGGTGCCCGCCTGCAAGGCTGAGACCATCAAGGTGATTTCGTCGGTGGAGGTTTGCACGCGCTTGGCCAGGTTGCGCACTTCATCGGCAACCACGGCAAAGCCTCGTCCCATTTCGCCTGCGCGTGCAGCTTCAATGGCCGCGTTCAGGGCCAGCAGATTGGTTTGCTCGGCAATACTGTGAATCACATTGACCACGCCGTTAATCTTTTGGCTGTCCTGCGCCAGTTGCTGGATCATCTCGGCCGTTTGCTGCACACCATTGGACAAGCTGGTGATGGACTCCTGCACCCGAATGACTACTTGCTGGCCGCTGCCCGCCAGTGTGTCGGCGGTTTGTGACAAGTCGCGGGTGGCGCTTGCGTGTTGGGAGATGTGGTACACGGTGGCCGACATTTCATTGATCGCGGTCGCGGCCTGATCAGTTTCGCTCTGCTGGCCCAACATGCCATTGCGCACTTCGTCCATGCTGCTGGCCAATCGTATGGCGCCGATGTCTAGCTGTGCGGCGGTTTCAGCCACCGTGTTGACGATGCGTTGGTAGCCCGCCTGCATGGCGTTAAACGCACCGGCCATTTGCCCGACTTCATCGGTGCATGCCAGCGGGACGCGGGCTGACAAGTCACCGGTTTTTTCAACATCCAGCATCACGTCTTTAAGGGTGTTGAGCTGGCTGAGCAAAAAGCGGATCAGCAACTGCGAGGCACAGAGCATGGCCAGCATCAGCACTAAAACCGCCACGGCGTAATTGGCCAAGCGCTCAACGAACACTTGGGCCAAGCTTGGCGCGTACGCGAGGACGGCAACTTTTTGACCGTTATCGCGGGTGATTACATCAGCGCCCAGCAGCGGGTTGGTTCCGAAAAACGGCATGCGATTGATCGAAACCCAGCCGTTTGCGTTGCTCAGTTGTGGCAAGGGTTGATCGTTGAGGGTGGGAGGTTGGCCGGGATGAATCGGTAGCAAAAACTCGGCTTCAGGCAAGGCTTGCCCGGCAGGCCAGGCCTTGAGTAAGTGAGCCTGAGCTTGAGCGTTAGCTTGCGCAGCGTCGCTACGCGATTGTTGTTCGAGCTGCACGGCGTACAGCACCAGCAGCAACGTAGTGACAAACGCCACCGCGTTAACGGCCCAGAATTTGTATTTGAGCGAGATGTTGCTAAGCCAGGCACCCATGGAAGGTCTTCTCTGATTTGGCGGAAACAATATAGGCAAGGTGCCATCATTGTGCCCTCAGTCAGAGAAGACCTTGTTGATGTGGGTCAAGATTGCAGAGGGGTCGACTCGTCAGCCAGTTCGGGCAGGCTAAAAAAAGCACGGGCGCAGGCGGTCGTGTGAGCTGCAAGGTCTTGCTCGGTTTCGCCGCGGTGCACGGCCACTTCGCGCAGCACCTCAGGCAAGTAGGCAGGTTCGTTACGGCCACTTTTGGGCTTTGGTCGCAGCGTGCGGGGCAGCAAATACGGCGCATCGCTTTCAAGCATCAAGCGCCCGCGCGGGATGTCACGAACCAGTGGGTGCAAATGTGTGCCGCGTCGCTCGTCGCAAATCCAGCCCGTGATCCCGATGTGCAAATCCAGATCCAGATAGCTAAACAGCGCCCGCTTTTCGCCAGTAAAACAATGCACCACTGCCGCAGGGAGGCGATCACGGTAATCGCGCAGGATTTCAAGCAAGCGCTGATTGGCATCACGCTCATGCAAAAAGACCGGCATTTGCAATTCGACGGCCATTGCCAAGTGTTGCTCCAGCACTTTTTCTTGCTGTGGGCGAGGCGAGAAGTTGCGGTTGAAGTCCAACCCGCATTCGCCTACAGCGCGCACATTGGGTGCCTTAAGCAAGGCCAGCAAGCGCTGTTCACTGTCACCATTCCACTCGCTGGCCGAGTGCGGGTGAATGCCCGCTGTTGTGAACAAACGCTGAGCGCTGTCGTCCAGCTCGCGGCACAGTTGTAAGGCCAGTTCACTGCCTTCAATACTGGTGCCGGTAAGCACCAATTGGCTAACGCCTGCCGCGTAAGCACGCTCCAAAACGGCTTGGTGTTTACCGTCAAAGCTTGGGTTGGTCAGGTTGACGCCGATATCGATGAGTTGCATGGTGCTACCTCAGGCCACAGGCCGCGAAGCATATCAGAGCTGTAGATTTATAAGAAAAACCAAGAACTACAGACAGTTATGGTTGTCTTTGAATGCCGCATGCACGCTTTGCTCCATTTGTTATAGGCCGCATTGAGTGCATTGCGCACCGTTTCCAGCGCTTGAAACCCTACAGGGGGTGACCGGTTGTCGGGTAATCCGACACCGAGCTGGACTGTATTCTTTGCGGAGACCGGATGACGAAATTTACGCGCTGGATTGCGTTGTGCCTGATGCTATTGCCCGTTGCGGCGACGGCACGATTGGCTGGGCCGTTACAGGCTGGGCAGCCGAGTCAGGTTCGCGATCTGGCGCAAATTCGCAGCAGCCAAGTGTTGCGAGTATTGGTCAATCAAAGCCGTAACAGCTCCGGCGAAGTGCAAGGTCAGGCCATCGGGGTTGAATATCATCGTTTGCGTGCCTTCGAACGTTACCTCAATGGCCATGCGCGCGACGGCCAGCAAATAACCCTCAAAATCATCCCCAAGGCCAAAGATCAATTACTGGGTGCCTTGCTGCGCGGTGAGGGTGACTTGATGGCCCCCGGCGAGTTGCTTGATGTAAAACCCACCCATGCGGTAACCCCCAGCGATCCCATCGTTGATCATGTGCCATTGCTGCTGGTCGGGGTGAAAGGTGAGCGCCGATTCACCCGTTTCGAACAGCTATCAGGCCGCACAGTGGCGCTGACCACAGGCAGTGCGGCGGGTGAGTCGGTTAACTTGATCAATCAAAAATTGGCTCTGCGTAAGTTGCCCCCGGTCAATATCGAGTGGGTCGATCCGAGTCTGGCGGTGGAAGATGTTCTGGAAATGGTTCAAGCCGGGATTTTTCATTTGACCATCGTTGAAAAACCCATCGCTGAACGCTGGGCCACACTGATGCCCAAACTGCGCTTTGATCGCAAGGTATTGGTCAGTGAACCCAAGGCCATGCGTTGGTTTGTGCGTCGTGATGCCGCCATGTTACACGCCAGTATTGATAGATTTTTGACCAGTTATAAGGCGCCTTCAGATCAAGATGTGGCGTTTGAACGGGTTTACCGACGCTTGTATCGCGTGCATTACCCACTGGCCCGAGCAGACCGCCAAAAGCTCGAACGGCTGCGCCCCGTGTTGCAAAAACACGCCCGCCAACAAGGTATGGACTGGCTGAATCTGGCCGCGCTGGCTTTTAAGGAGTCCACGCTCAACCCCAATGCAAAAGGAACGGGCGGGGCGACAGGGCTGTTGCAAATTACGCCTTCTGCGGCACAGCGTGTGGGGGTCAATAACATTCAAAACGTTGATAGCAATGTGCAGGCCGGGGCCAAGTACCTTGCCATGATTCGCCGCAAGTTTTTCGCCAGCCCCAAACTTAACGAGCGCGAGCGCATGGCATTCGTACTGGCTGCCTACAACATGGGACCCGAACGGGTGCAGGCCATGCGGGCCGAGGCCAAGCGACGGGGCTTGAACCCCAATCAATGGTTTTTTCAGGTGGAGCGTATTGCCATGGAGCAGGTGGGAATGAATGCGGTCAGCTATGTTAATAGTGTGAATAAATATTTTTTGGCCTTTGACCGTGAGCGTGACTCTCTGGAGCCCGAAGAACCAAAACTGGCTTCTCGCAAATAATCTAATAAATTGATTGTTTTGTTGCGTTTATTCGACTTTTAACATGATAAAAACTGATTAATATGGCACCCATTCCCGACTTGAGATAAAGGACTACACCATGAGCAAATTGATCCAGACCGTTTTGAGTACCCGCGCAGGTTATGGGCTGACGGTATTGCGTATTTTCGTCGGCATTATCTTTGCGGCCCACGGCTCGCAAAAACTCTTTGGCTGGTTTGGCGGAGGTGGCTTGGCAGGCACAGCCCAATGGATGGAAAGCATTGGCCTGGCACCTGGAACACTGATGGCGTTGTTGGCCGGCGGTACTGAGTTTTTCGGGGGGGTGGCCCTGATTATTGGCCTGTTGGCTCGCCCTGCGGCATTGGGTTTGTCATTTACCTTGTTGGTGGCGATCTTCTCGGTGCACATCAACAACGGCTTGTTTATGGCTAACAACGGCTATGAGTTTGCGTTGGCCTTGTTGGGTGGCACCGTGGCAGTGTTGATCGAAGGCGCAGGCAAAGCATCGTTCGATCGAGAGATTGCCAAGTAAGCTGCTCAATACGCTACAAGGCCCGCCTAGAGCGGGCCTTTTTCATTGCAGGAGATTCTTGACAGTTGTAACCGGGTTTATCTAGGATGTTTTCTTGCGCCGATTTAAACAGCTACTTGCGGGGCGCCAGGTGATCGAAAGACGCCTAAGAGGCTTGAAGCAGGCCTCGAAATACCGCTAAAGCGCTGGTTCGGTGTTGCCTCTCACCTGCCACGCAGAATCTTGAGGCGGAGAACCGATTGATGAGTCACCCACGTCCCCTTGTACGTCTTGCGCCGATCACGGCCAATCTGACTTTTCGCAACCCAAAAATCCTTCTGGGCGGTAAACATCAACCGACCTTGTTGCGTTATCTGGACGGCTGGCCACGTCGCAAAGGCCGGGCGTCAGCGTTTTTGATTCAGTTTGTTGAAGACGGGGATGTGCTGGCGCGCTTTGCCGATGACAGTTTTGACCTGGCAGTGATTCAGTCACCGAGTGCAGCAAACGCTGAACAGGTAATTCGTAACCTGACGCGTGTTGCACGCCAAGGGCTGATTACGTTGCGTTAATTGTTGTGCGCCAACCGCCTAAGCGGGCAGTCGGCGCACAATATTTTTAGTGGAATTAGCTGTTTTTAGCCCGAATTATGTTGGCGTGCTTACAGTTTTTTACCAGTTGGCTGCGGGTTGCCCAGTCAGTATTAATGATGTAAAAGCTTTGAATGTAACTGTCTTGATCAATGGACTCGAACCAGCTATCAATTTTGTCGGTAAAGTCATCCGGCACAAAAAAGGGCCAAACATATTTAGCGCACTGAATAGCCGTTAGATCATGAGGTGACTTGTATTTGTCGGTAATACTGTCCATGTACTCTTTAAGTTCGGCGGTGCTCGGTGTGTTTTCGCCCATCCAATATTGATCTACGCCGTACCAGAATTGAGTAATTCTTTCTCCGTGATTGTAAGCAACTACTATGTTTTTTCCCGGGTGTTTTGTCCATATATCCCCCAGTGTTGAATTGCTTAAGTTCATCGGTATAAGACGATCATCTAGCCGTTTGGCAATAAGTGATTGCAGTTCCTGATGAGCTGCAAGCGTGAAGTCTCTGAATTCATGGAAGTCGAGTACGATGATTTCGCGTTGCGCCCGAGGCGACTGATAAAACTCCTGGAGTGCAGAAATAATATCCTTGCCTATGTTGCGCCCAGAAGACGTTTTATGAAATAGCTGAAACCGCGCTGGATCGCCCGGTTCATAGCCGTCGTAAAAAGCAACTCTTAAGTCCAGTGCCCTTATGCCATGCATTATCTGTGCATGCGGGGATATGTCTTGTGTGATCTCTTGAGGGAGTTGAAAGTTAGGTGCTTCTTTGTCGCTGCCCGCGTCATGGCTTCCGGGGAGGCATAGGTTGCCAATAAGTAAACTTTCTAGCTCTGGCGTGTCGCCCATCCAATAGCTGTACTGTGTGCTGTTCATGGTCTTCACTCCTTGAATGACCGTTGATGTATGTAATTTAGCGTAATCGGTTAATTGTTCTTTGCACGCTGATTACATATGTTGCTACACATTGGAAGTGAGTTGCATTTTCTACAAGGCAGTTATCTATTTTCTGTACGAGCAATGTGTAAGCTTTCACGCCGTAGATATCAGCCTTGGAAGTAGGATGTGTTGCCTGCGTCTTGTTTTTTAGATAGCTGTATTAGTTTGCCTCGCGTAGCTTGGTTCACAGGCTGTTCATAAACTCCGGTTTAACAAGATCCGGAGGTTTTCATGGACGTTGCAGATTCGCTCAACACTGAACAACTTAATGTAACAACACCCTTTATCAGGGATGCGGACATCGCCCGACTGGCAACGTGGCCCAAGGTTATCTCCGCGCTGGCAGATGCTTATGCGCAGCCGATCAAAGAGGCCATGGTGCCGCCGCGGATCATGGCCCGTGGCGAAGGTTTTTGGCTGCGCAGCTTGTGCGCCGTTTCTCCGTCAGGCGAGTACATGGGCTGCAAGCTGATCGCGGCTTCACCCAAAATCCGACGTGCCAGTTACCTCATCTCACTGTTTGACCAGCGCACCATGGAACTGGCTGCGCTGGTGGACGGCAATCGCATCACAGACCTGCGCACCGCCGCCACGGCTGTGGTAGCGGCCAATGCCGTTAATCCCCAAGGCGCATTGCGTGTGGGGGTGATCGGTTCGGGTTCGGTGGCCAAGGGCATGTTGAGCGCCTTGTTGTCGGTACGGGAAGTGTCTTTGGCGCGCGTATTCAGCCCAACCCCGGCAAGCCGAACCAAGTTCGCGGCAGCCTTTCTTGAGTCTGATGGCTTGCTGTTGGAGCCAGTCGACACCCCGCAAGCGGCCATTGACGGGGTAGATGTGGTGATTTGCGCTGCCCGCAGTCGCGACGAGTCTCCGGTGCTGCTGGGTGAATGGTTGCAGCCGGGCATGGTGGTGCTGTCGGTCGGCTCGACACTGCCCGAGCAGCGCGAAGTTGACTCGGCGGCTATCGCCCGTGCCGATTTGATCATCGCCGACATGCCCGAAGAAGTGCTGCACGAAACCGGCGATTGTTTGATCGCAACCCGTGACGGCGTGGATGTCGCGGGCAAGACCGTGAGCTTGGCCGATGTGATGTCGGGCAAGGTCGCGGCTCGCCGTTCGGCTGGCGACATCGTGCTCTACAAGTCGGTTGGCAGTGCGCTGCAAGACGTCGTGACGGCCGAAATGCTGCTGCGCGAAGCCTTGGCCACCCAACGCTTTCAACTCATCCCCGCGGGCGTCGTCACGATTGACCGCTGAAGCATCCCCCCTAAGGAGAACAACAATAATGGCTACCTATAACCGTAAAGACGCCCGCGCCTGGGCCAATGAAATGTTGGTGGGCTGCTCGGGTGTAACTATTCCCAGCTACAGCGCTGACCTTAAACGCCTGAATGAACAAGGCATCCGTCATGACGTGCGCAAGCTCGTGGAACTGGGCTTCACCTACACCTTGTTGTGCACCGAAGTTGCCATCACCCCGGAAGAAAACGCGCAGTTCACCCGCTGGGCACGCGAAGAGGTCGGCGATAAGTTGGGGCTGTTCTTTCACGCCGGTTTCGGCACCCTGGCCGAGAACATTGAGGCCTTGAAACTGGCCGAAAAAGCAGGGGCCGACATTGTGCTGCTGTCGTATCCGTCGAATTTCTGGCCCACCAGCGAGCAGGAAATTTACGACTACACCCGTGCGGTGTGCGACGCCACAGACTTGGCAGTGATGCTGTTTGCAATCCCGTTGTGGGGCTTTGAGCGTGTACACCCACAAGGCATGTCACCGGAGTTGATTCGCCGTCTGCTTGATGATTGCCCGAACATTGTCTCGATCAAGGCCGAACAAGGCTTCCCGCATGTGGCGGGCCTGATCGAAACCTATCACCGCTTTGGTGACGAAGTGATCATCAGTTGCCCGATCGAAAGTGACGTGATCCCGCTGATGAAGTTTATGGACCTGCAGTTCTCCGGCACCAGTTACACCCAGTGGATGGGCGATCACTTTCCCAAGACCTTCAACCTGGCCCGCGAGGGCAAGTGGGAAGAGGCCATGAAGCTCCACTGGCAGGCGCAGCCTGCGCGCGGCGCGGTTGGCGCAGCCACTGGCGCTTACATGCCGGGCTCCAACTACATCAACCGTGCGCACTGGAAGTACATGGATTGGCTGGCCGGCTTCAACGGCGGCCCGCTGCGTGCTCCGGGTGGGCGTATCCCGGATCGCTTGATGAAGGTGCTGCGTCAGGGGTTGGTCGCGTCGCAGCTTGAATGCACCTCGGACGATGACAGTCAGTTCCTGATTGGCCGATTCCCTTGCTGAGGTGCAGGCGATGAGCATTGAAATGTTGAAAGACCCCGGCTTGTGGCGACAGGCTGCCTTTATCAACGGCCAATGGGTCACGCAAACCGCACACGGCACTTACACCGTGTGCAACCCGGCCAACGGCGAGGCGCTGGTTGAGTTGCCGGTGTGCAAGGAGGCCGAGGCCGAATTTGCCATCGAGTCTGCTCACCAGGCCTTCACGCGCTGGAGCGCAGTACCGGCCAAGCAACGTGCCGAAATCCTTTATCGCTGGTATCAACTGGTGGTCGAGCACAAGGAGGATCTGGCCACGTTGATTACTCTGGAAGAAGGCAAACCTTTGACCGAGGCGCGGGGCGAAATTGACTACGCCGCTTCCTTTTTGCAGTGGTTCTCCGAAGAAGCCAAGCGGGTGCGGGGCGATGTGATCCCGGCGCCCAAAGACACTCAACGCATTGTGGCGCTCAAGCAGCCTATTGGTGTGTGTGCGGCCATTACACCGTGGAACTTCCCGGCGGCAATGATCACCCGCAAGGCCGGGCCGGCATTGGCGGCCGGGTGTTCGATGGTGGTCAAACCGGCCAGCCAGACCCCTCTGACCGCCTTGGCTCTGGCGGAATTGGCACATCGCGCAGGTGTTCCGGCTGGGGTGTTCAGCGTTTTGACCGGCAATGCGACCCGGGCCGTGGGCAACGTGCTGACCGGCCACAAGCAGGTGCGCAAAATTACCTTCACCGGCAGCACCGAAGTGGGGCGCGTACTGCTCGCACAGTCCGCCGAAACGGTTAAAAAGTGCTCGATGGAATTGGGCGGCAATGCACCGTTGATCGTGTTCGAAGACGCCGATCTGGACCTCGCCGTAGAGGGGATTCTCAACGCTAAGTTCCGCAACACCGGGCAGTCCTGCATCGCCGCCAACCGCGTACTGATTCAGGACAGCATCTATGACCAGTTGGCCGAACGGCTGGCCCGTCGCGCCGCTGAACTCAACGTCGGCAATGGCCTGGAGCAGGGCGTGCAGATCGGCCCGATGATCGATGCGGCGGCGGTGAACAAGGTCGAAGAGCATTTGCACAACGCCGTTCAAGGCGGCGCCCGCGTGCTCGCGGGCGGCAAGCGCCATGCGTTGGGCGGGGCGTTCTTCGAGCCGACCGTGGTGGCGGATGTGACGCTGGACATGACCATCGCCCGCGATGAGACGTTCGGCCCGGTCATGCCGCTGCTGCGGTTTGCCACGGAGCCTGAAGCCATCGCCATCGCCAATAACACCGATTTCGGCCTGGCGGCCTACCTGTTCAGCCGCGACGCCGCTCGCATCTGGCGCACGGCCGAAGCGCTAGAGGTCGGCATGGTGGGCATCAACACCGGGCTTATTTCCAGCGAGGTGGCGCCCTTTGGAGGCATCAAACAAAGCGGGCTGGGCCGTGAAGGTTCGCACTACGGCATCGACGAGTTCCTTGAAATCAAATACCTGTGCTGGGACGGCGTAGCGCCTATGTAGACACCCGGCAGCCCATGACCCGCGGCATGACGATGCGCGGGTCGTTTTACCGCAGTGGCCCCCACAACAATCATAAAAGCAGGAAGAGCCATGAAAGTTCGTCAGAAAAAATGTGTGCGTTTTCCGTTCGTGCTGGGCAGCGTCCTGTTGGCCGGAGCCGTCTCACCCTCCCAGAGCTGGGCGTCGTACAGCTGGGAGTCAGAAGACGGGGTTAAGGTCGACTGGAACAACTCGCTGCGCTACTCGGCCATGTTCAGGGTCGACAAGCGTGAGGGCAAGTTGTTGTCCAACCCCAATCTGGATGACGGCGATCAGAATTTCAGTCGAGGTCTAGCGTCCAACCGCGCTGAAATTTTCAGCGAGCTGGATATCGTCTACCCCAACGGTTTTGGCGCCCGGGTCAGTGCTGATGGCTGGTACGACAGTGTCTATAACCGCCACAACGATAACCCGGGTTTTGCAGGCGGCGCCTACCCCAATCAGGTGTCGACAGGCCCCGAAACTTTCACTCACTCCACCCGTGACCAGCAAGGCCGTGATATCGAGTTGCGCGATGCCTTCGTCTTCGGCCGCTTGCAACTGGGCGAAACCGAATTGACCGGGCGCTTGGGCCAGCACTCGCTGGTGTGGGGCGAAAGCCTGTTTTTTGCCAATAACGCCGTGGCCGGTGCACAAAGCCCGTTTGACACCACGCGCTTGCTGGATGACCCCACGGCGCAAGCCAAGGAGTTCGTACTGCCCGTGCCGCAGGTGTCGATGCAATGGCAACTGAGCGACTCGTTGTCGGTCGGCGCCTATTACCAATTTCGCTATGTGCACAACCGCATTCCGGCCTCGGGGAGCTACTTTTCGGTGTCCGACATCGTGGGCTCCGGCGCCGAGCGCTTGGTGCTCGACCCAACTACCGGGCTGTCGGCCTTTAAAGAGTCTGACCGCGACGCCAAGGACTCCGGCCAATTCGGCTTGCAATTGCGCTGGCAAGTAGGCGAGTACGATCTGGGTTTTTACGCCCTGCAATTTCATGACAAGGACTTCCAGCAGGTCACTGACTTGGGGCAGCCGTTCGGCCCCAACGGCCCGGTATTGCCCACGGGCTATTACTTGGCTTACCACGAAGACACCCGGCTTTATGGCTTGAGCGTCAGCCGCAGTTTTGGCGACTTCAACTTGGCGATGGAAGCTTCGATTCGTAAAGGTCAGTCGCTGGCAACCACCCACGCGGTTGATACCTCAGCGCTGGGTGGCCCCGTGCCGAACAACAGCAGCCATCCGGCTTATGCCGTAGGCGACACTGCCCACGTCAACCTGTCGACCATCTGGTCGGTGCCGCGCACCCCCTTGTGGAACGAAGCCAATCTGGCGGCGGAAGTGGCGTGGACCCGCTTGCTCAAATGCACGGACAACTGCGATGCCAGCGCCGCGGGTGCTGGCGCGCTAGACCCCAACATCACCCGCGATGCCTGGGCCGTGCGCGCCGTGTTCCAGCCTATGTATCGCCAGGCAATGGTCGGTTGGGACATCAGCCTGCCGATGGGCGTCGGGTTTACGCCCAATGGCTCGCGCAACCCGCTTGGCCCGGCAGCGGTGCCCGCCGAAAACGGCGGCGACATGACCTTGGGGATCACCGGTTTGTACATGAACCAATGGAATCTCAACTTGGCGTACACGCGCTTTTTCGGGTCGGCGGGGACGTTTTTGGATGAAAACAACGCCTACAGCTACAAGCAGTCCCGCGCCGATCGCGACTTTGTCGCCTTCACTGTGCGCCGCAGTTTTTGATCTGTCCGTTTAAAAACAAGAATGAGGAAACAGTCATGAGAAAGATTCTTGCTTTGAGCCAGGGCTTGGCGCTGCTGGCCTGTGCCATTACGTTGTCTGTGCAGGCCGGTGTGACGGCTGATCAGGCCCAGCGTTTAAAAACCGACCTGACCCCGTTAGGCGCTGAAAAGGCCGGGAATGCCGATGGCTCCATTCCGGCCTGGACTGGCGGCCTGACCACTGCAACCCCGGGTGATGTACCAGGAGGGCGGCGTGCCGACCCGTTCAAAAATGACAAACCGCAGTTCACAGTGACCGCCCAGAACATGGCGCAGTACGCCGACAGCCTCACGGACGGGGTGCAGGCGATGCTCAAAAAATACCCGGATTATCGTTTGGATGTTTACCCGACCCGGCGCACGGCCGCGGCGCCGCAATGGGTGTATGACAACACCTTCGTTAACGCAACTCGGGGTGCGCTGGAAAAAGGCGTGCCCAAAGGCGTCTACGGGGGCATTCCTTACCCGATCCCGAACACCGCAGAACAAGTGATGTGGAACCACGTGCTGCGCTGGCGCGGGGCGCGCTTCCAGCACTTCAACAATTGGTATCAGATTTTGGCCGACGGGCGCGCTGTGTTAGTGACCGACGCAGACATCAACGAACAACTGCCGTACTACGACAAAAACAGCAACCTTGAAAAATTCGAGAGCGAGGGCAAACCGTTCTGGCAGGTGGCCATTCGCAATGTGGGGCCGCCGCTCCGGGCAGGCGAAGCCCTGCTGGCCCATGAATATTTAGACCCTGACCAGTTGCAAACCTGGGTGTACCTCAAGGGCCAGCGCCGCGTGCGCAAGTTGCCCAATGGTTGCTGTGATACCCCGACACCGGCCGCCGCCGGGGTCATGACGTTTGACGAAATGTACACCTGGACCGGGCGCATGGACCGCTTCGACTGGAAGCTGCTCGGCAAGAAGGAAATGCTCATCCCCTACAACGCCAACCGCATACTTCAACCGAGCAAGGACGAAGACATCCTCAAGGGCAACTTCCTGAACCCCGATCACGTGCGTTGGGAGAAGCACCGCGTGTGGGTCGTCGAAGCCAACGTGCGTAGCGGCCAGCGGCACCAAGCGGCCAAGAGCCGTTACTACTGCGATGAAGACACCTGGATCTGTGTGCTTGCCGACCGCTGGGACGCCAATGGCCAGCTCTGGCGCACGTTGTGGTCGCAAGTGATCGTGGTGCCAGAGTTGCCGGGCACGGCCATTTCTGCTTTTGGCTACAACGACTTGCAGACGGGCACGGGCTTTGTCGCCCAGCTCAACAACAGCAAGCCTAAACAGTACGTGCTCAAAGAAATCGACAACGACAAGGTGTTCTCCCCGGATGGCCTCTCGGGAAGCAGCGTGCGCTGACGGTGAGCAAAAGCCTCTGATCCTCTTGCCTCTTGAGAGGGCAGGGCAAAGCGCTGTACGCAAAGCCGACACCCTGTGTCGGCTTTGCGTTACAGGCTCGTCTTGAGTGATGACCCGCACCATAACGATAAAAAAGGGACCTTCTATGACTGCCATCAGTGCCGGGCTGAATGCGCCGCTGAAAAGCGTGAGCGCGTTAAAAAACCATCTGGATACTGCCACGATGACCCGCTATCAATGGCGCATCATCGCGGTGTGCGTGCTGCTGTATGTCATTGATGGTTTTGACATTTTGGTCATGGCCTTTACCGCGCATGCCATCTCGCAGAGCTGGGCGCTCAGCGGTTCACAGATCGGTGTGTTAATCAGCTGTGGGTTGGGGGGCGCGGCTGTGGGTTCGTTTTTTGTCGCGCCGTTTGGCGACATCGTTGGGCGGCGTACCGTCATTCTCGTTTCGCTGGCAGTCGCCAGCCTTTGCATGCTGTTAAGTGCTTGGGCCACCAGTGCTGTTGAGTTGGGCTGCTTGCGCTTTCTGACAGGCATTTGTATCGGCGGTGTACTCACCAATTGCAATGTGCTGACGTGCGAATACGCCTCCTTAAAGTGGAAAAGCCTGGCGATTTGTTTGCTGTCCACCGGCTATGCAGTCGGGGCGACGTTTGGCGGGCTGTTGGCGATGGCGTTGCAAAAGCGCTTTGGCTGGGAAGTGGTGTTCTTGATTGGTGGCTTGATGACCCTGTGTTCGTTGGCCATCGCCGTGGTTGCACTGCCGGAATCTTTGTATTTTTTGGTCAATCGAACGCCCCGTGGCTACTTGCGCAACCTGCAGCGTATCGAGCAGGCCATGCAATTGGCACCTGCTGCGTGGGTCGCGAGCGAGCCTTTGGCGGCGCCGACCAAAGTGCGAGCCAGGGATGTGTTCAAAGGCCAAACAGGGGTTGCCACGGTGTTGTTGTGGGTGGCGTTGTTTTGCCTGATGTTCGGGTTTTATTACCTGCTGACTTGGACTCCCAAGGTGTTGGCAGACTCGGGGCTGACCAATGAGCAGGGGATCAGTGCTGGCGTAGTGATTAATTTTGGCGCGATGTTCGGCACTCTTCTGTTCGGGGTTCTGGGGGCCAGGTTTCGGATCAAGTATTTGCAGATTTTCTTTCTGTTGGCCACGGCAGCGTTGGTGGTGGCTTTTGGGTTGTCGCTGGGCAATTTGAACCTTGCGCTGGGGCTTGGGTTGGCGCTCGGTATTTTTGGTGTGGGAGCCACAGCAGGCTTGCATGCTTTGGCGCCCTTGATTTATCACGCCACCCACCGCGCCACGGGGGTAGGGCTGGCCATTGGCATTGGCCGCGTGGGCAGCATGTCGTCACCGATTGTGGCGGGGGTGATGCTGGATCACGGCTACACCCCCACGACCTTGTTCTTTCTGGTCGGCCTCATTTTAGGGGGCTCGGCGTTGGCGGTTATGTTGATGAAACACGTCAGCCCTTCGCCCGAGCATGGGTAATCCGGCAATGCCCTGCATTTAGTAGATAACTGAATTAGACACGGCCACGTAGCTGGCATCCGGCGCCGTCCATACACTCGATTCACAACAGCCGGTCAGTGCGGCTGTCATTAAAAAAACAACAACAAGAGGGCAATGCCCATGAGTCGCAAACCCAATAAGGTGCGCTGTGGTGTGCTTGGCGCGATGCTTTGTGGAGTCTGTTGGTGTGCGCTGGCCTCGGTGCCCGTACCTGAAGTCGGCGACGCTGCCCGGCGCTCTGCCTTGATCTCTAATCAGTTGGGTCAGTCTGTGTTGCTCGGTGCTGGCGTCACGGCCACCGATCGTTTGGTGGCGGTGGGTGAGCGTGGGCTGGTGCTGCTGTCCGACGATGGCGGCACCCAGTGGCATCAAGCCAAAGTCCCTGTGAGTGTGTCGTTGACCGCCGTGAAGTTCGCCGGTCAGCAGGGGGTTGCCGTGGGTCATGGTGGCGTGGTGTTGACCAGCCAGGACAACGGTGAGACCTGGGCGCTGCGTTTGGATGGGCGCCGGGCTGCCGAGCTGGCACTGCAAAGCGCCAAGGCCAGCCACAACGATGCCCAGATCGAAAATGCCCAGCGGCTTGTGGATGAGGGGCCAGATAAGCCCTTTCTGGATGTGGCAATCGACGCACAAGGTCGGGTGTTGATAGTGGGTGCCTACGGGATGATGTTCGCATCGACCGACATGGGGCAAAACTGGAGTGCATGGCTAGACCGACTGGACAACCCGGACGGCTTGCACCTGTATGCCATTCGCCAGCGCGGCCATGAGTTGCTGGTGGCCGGGGAGCGCGGTCTGGTGCTGCATTCGGCCAACGACGGCGCGACGTTTGAACGTCTGATCACACCCTACAAAGGCAGCCTGTTCACGGCTGAGTTATCGGGTGACAACGACATCATCGTCGCAGGCCTCAAGGGCAGTTTGCTGCGCAGTCACGATGATGGGGCTTCTTGGCACAGCCTCAGCGCTCAGGATGCGTCCTCTTTTACCGGCTCCACCTTGGGCGCCAATGGCACGGTCTATTTGGTCAATCAGGGCGGGCAGGTGTTTGGTTTGCCGCCGAGCGGTTTGCAAGCGCTCAATGTTCAGGCCATGCCACCGCTCAACGCGATTGTCTCGCTCGACTCCGACCGTGTCGTGGTGCTCAGTAACACCGGGCTGACCTCGCTGAGCCTTGAACCACGCGCGGGAGGGCTGAAATGAACATGAATATCCCGCTGCCTGAACGCGCACCCAGCGCCGATTTTGATCCCCGCTCAGGCTCAACGGTTGAACGCTTGATCTTCAACCACCGCTGGCTGGTGCTCATCGTGTGTACGCTGCTGACGCTGTTTTTTGCCAGTCAGTTGCGCCATCTGCACCTCTCGGCCAGCTTCGAAAAAATGATCCCGCAAGGGCATCCCTACATTCAGAACTTCACTGCCCATGAAAAGGAATTGGTCGGTCTGGGGAATGCCGTGCGAATCTCACTGGCCAACCCCGGCGGCTCGATTTATGACGCCCAGTACATGGAAGCCCTGCGTGAATTGAGCGATGCGCTGTTCTTGATGCCCGGCGTCAACCGCATGCAGATGAAATCTCTGTGGACGCCGTCTACCCGTTGGGCCGGCGTGACCGAAGAAGGTTTGGAAGGCGGGCCCGTAATCCCTGACGGCTATAACGGTTCTGCCGCCAGCTTGCAGCAGTTGAGCGCCAACATTGCGCGCTCGGGCGAAGTCGGTCGGCTGGTGGCCAATGACATGCGCTCTACGGTGATTTTCTTGCCGTTGCTGTCCAAAGGCGCTGATGGGCAGCCGCTCAATTATGCCGAGCTGGCCGACTCACTTGAGCAGTTGCGCCACACCTATGAAGCGCGCGGTTACGAGCTGCATATCACTGGCTTCGCCAAGCTGGTGGGCGACTTGATCGACGGGGTGCGCAGCATGTTGCTGTTCTTCGTCATCACCTTGGCGCTGAGCAGTGCCGTGCTCTATTGGTTTACTCGCTGCTGGCGCTCTACGGCGGCCGTGGTGGTGGCCTCGCTGATTGCCGTGGTCTGGCAATTGGGAGTATTACCGACGCTGGGTTTTGCGCTGGACCCGTACTCAATTTTGGTGCCCTTTTTGGTGTTCGCCATCGGCATGAGCCACGGCTCGCAAAAAATGAACGGCATTTTGCAGGATGTGGGGCGCGGAGCCAGCCACTTGACGGCGGCACGCCTGACGTTTCGTCGGCTGTTCGGCGCAGGTCTGGCCGCGCTGGTGATCGATGCTGTCGGCTTTGGTGTGTTGTGGGTAATCGACATTCAAGTGATTCGCGAATTGGCGCTGGCCGCGTCCATTGGTGTGGGGATTTTGATTTTCACCAACTTGATCCTGCTGCCCGTGATCCTCAGTTATGTCGGTGTTTCGCCTGCTGCCGCACAGCGTAGTTTGCGCGCTGAGCGCGCCGAACAAAGCGGGCAGGCGCGGCACTTGATGTGGCGCTTGCTTGACCGTTTTACCCAGCGGCGCTGGGCCATCGGGGCGATCAGCGTGAGCGTGCTGCTGGCCGCAGGTGGCTTGCTGATTGCCAGCCATTTGCAGATCGGCGATCTGGACCCCGGTGCGCCGGAGTTGCGTCAGGACAGCCGCTACAACCGCGACATTGCCTTCATGAACAGCCGTTATGGTGCCTCCAGTGATGTGCTGGCCGTGATGGTTAAAACCGCCCCCGGTTTGTGTTCCGCCCAGGCCACCCTTAACAAAGTCGATGCGCTGGAATGGCAGTTGCGCCAAATAGAAGGGGTAGAAAGCACCGACACCCTGGCCCTGTTGAGCCGCCGCATGAGCGCCGCTCTGAACGAGGGCAACCCCAAGTGGTACGACTTTGTGCCCAATCAGGACATGCTCAACACCATCACGGCCAGCGCGCCTCGCGGTTTGTATGACGACAGCTGTTCACTGCTCACCCTTTACGTTTACCTCACCGACCACAAAGCCGCCACGCTGACGCGGGTGGTCAATCACGTTGAGCAGTTCGCTGCGACCAACAACACCGATGACCTTAAGTTTTTGCTGGCCGCCGGGACAGCAGGGATCGAGGCGGCCACCAACATGGTGGTTACCCACGCATGGCGCACGATGAACCTGCTGGTGTACGCGATGGTCGCTTTGCTGGCGCTGATTACCTTCCGTTCATGGCGGGCTGTGATTGTGGCCGTGTTGCCGCTGATGTTGACGTCAGTGCTGGCTGAAGCGCTGATGGTCATGCTGGGCATGGGCGTCAAAGTGGCCACGCTGCCGGTGATTGCGCTGGGGGTGGGAATCGGCGTCGATTACGCGCTGTATATTTTGTCGGTCATGCTGGTGCAGTTGAAGGCCGGGCAACCGTTGTCGATGGCCTATTACCGCTCGCTGATCTTCACCGGCAAGGTGGTCATGTTGACGGGCATCACGCTGTCTATTGGTGTTTCGACCTGGCTGGCCAGCCCGATCAAATTTCAGGCAGACATGGGCGCACTGTTGGCCTTCATGTTCTTGTGGAACATGGCTGGCGCGCTGGTACTGGTGCCTTCATTGTCCGTCTTTTTGCTCAAACCCAAACCTGGAGCGGCCCCTCAACCCCCGTCATCGTCTCGCAATGTGCAAGCGTCTTACTTAGAGCAGGCCGGCCGTTAGCCGCCCCTGTGTAGAGCCTCAAACCAACAAGAATAAGCCGTGAGGAGAGCAACCCCGATGATCAATTACGATCTGATTTACCCAGGCAATCCTGAGCAGTATTTGGACGACCTGTGCGAACGCGTTTCCAAGGGCATGGATGAAGGCCTGCTGCCGGTCGAAGTGTTTCGCGATGACGCGGTGTTCCGTGCCGAAATGGAGCGCATTTTTACCCGCAACTGGATCTTCGTTGCCCACACTTCGGAAGTCCCCAACAAGGGCGACTATGTGCTGCGGCGCATCGGCATCGACAAGGTCATCGTTACCCGCGATGACGATGATCAGATCAACGTGCTGCTCAATCACTGCCGCCATCGGGGCTCAGAGCTGTGCCATCAGGACAAAGGCAATACCAAACACTTTAAATGCCCCTACCACGGCTGGGTGTATCGCAATAACGGCGACTGGGCGGGCGCACCGCACCTTAAAGACGCCTACGGCGGCCCGTTGGACAAAAAGGAATGGGGCCTGTTGCGGGCGGCCAAAGTTGAAGCGATTCACGGGTTTGTGTTCGCTTCGCTGAGCGAAGACGTGCCGCCGTTGCGCGAATACCTGGGCGGGGCGGCCTGGATGTTTGACGCGCTGTTTGGGCTACACCCCGATGGCATGAAGGTACTCAAAGAACCTGAGCGGTTTGTGGTCAAGGCGGACTGGAAAAGCGGCGCTGAAAACTTCAGCGGTGATGCCTACCACGTGAGCACCGCGCATTTGTCGGCGTCGATGTCTGAGTTCATTCCCGGCGTCAATCAGGTCAGCAGCCTGGCCAGCGGTTATGACTTCGGTAACGGCAACAGCTTTATCGGCCACGCCTTGCCTGAGCTGATTGCTCCGATGTTTGACTTGTGGGGTTACCCGCCCGAGTACCGCGATCAGTTTGACCTCAGCCAAATGGATGACGTGCAACTCGACATGTTGAAAAACGTGCCGCCGACCATTGGCACCATTTTCCCCAACTTCAGTTTTTTGCGTTTTCCGCAACCGGACGTGCCGGGTGCGATGCCGATCCCGTTCACCAGTATCCGCATGTGGCAGCCCGTGGCGCCGGGGGTGATGGAACTGTGGAACTACGAGTTGGAATACGCCTTTTTGCCTGAAGAATTTCATGCCCGCGCTTACATGGCTGGTCAGTTTGGCTTCGGCTCCGGCGGCATCTTTGAGCAGGACGACACCGCCGTGTGGGAAGGCATCGCCAAAGTGGCCTCCAGCCCTTGGGGCCGATCCAAGGGCATGCGCTTGCATTACCAACAAAAGCGCGGCGGCCCAGACCCCGACTGGAAAGGCCCGGGCGAATTTCATCCCTCAATCTATGGCGAGTACAGCCAGGAGCGCTTCTGGCGTCGCTGGGTCAAAGAGATGACCGAAGGCAAGGGCGCGACGAAAGCTGGCGAGCAGTGCGACGATCAAGGGGGATGCGAGTGATGAAAAATCTGCACGAAATGCGCGCCCAGGCAGAAGACTTTTTAGCCCGCGAAGCTCTGATTCTGGATGAGCGCCGCTTCCGCGACTGGTTTGCCTTGCTGGATGACGAGATCGACTACGACGTGCCCATCCGCATTGCCATGCGTCACTACGCGGACGAGTTTCCGCAGGGTGCGTTTCGGATCAAAGATTGCAAGGCGCACATACAAACCCGCATCGCCCGCCTTGAAAGCGATCACGCATGGGCCGAAGTGCCGCCCTCGCGCACGTTGCGGGTGGTGGGCAGTGTCATCGTTGAGGCCACCGAACAGGTGGATGTGATCTCGGTGGTCAGTGCCATGATTCTCTATCGCCAACGGGGCCACGACGAACTGGGGGATGTGATTCCGGTACGTCGTCACGACCTGCTGCGCGTCACCGATGACGGCTTCAAACTGCTCAAACGCAGGGCGTTGATTACCCACGCCGTGCTGCAAACGCCCAACCTTGGCGTGTTTCTCTAACCACAAAAAACAAGAGAGCCGTGTGATGACGAGCGAAAAAGTGGAAGTGATTCTGGATGGTCTCAAGTGCCAGGGCTATGGCCTGTGCCTGGGAGCGGACGATGTGTTTGATCTGGATACGGTGACCAACATTGCTCACCTCAAACAGCGTTTTGTGGATATTTCGCGCAAAGACGAGTTCGAGCAACTGGTGCGTGACTGCCCGGCTGCGGCCATCAGTTTACGTGTGGTTCAAGACTAAACAGCGGAGCAAAGCATGAGTGATATCGCGAAAAATCTGATTGGGCGCAAATTCGACCAGATCTGCTTCGTTGTCCCTGACCTTGAAGCGGCTATGGCGCTGTGGAGCAAAACCAACGGCGTTGAAGTGTGGAACGTGGCCCACGATCTGGCCAAAGAGCAAACGCAAAAGCAATACCGTGGTCAGCCGGGGGATTTTCAATTCAGTTGCGCCTACGGTTTTGCCGGTGACACCTTGATCGAGTTAGCCCGTCACGATGGTGGCAACAGCCTGTACAAAGACTGGATCGACAGCCGGGGTTACGGCCCGCATCACATCGGTTTTCGCCAGTCCAACGCCGAGGAGTACGCGCAGGCCGAGCGCCATTATCAGGAACTGGGGCTGGAAAAAGCGATGGCCGGGTTCTTTGAAGGCCCGTTCGGCAACTGCCGCTGGAGCTACTGGGACACCCGCGAGACGATCGGTTTTTACACCGAGTTGTATTACGTGGACGGCGAGTTGAACGAACGCATGGCGGCCTTGCGTCGTGGCGAAAACGTCAGCATCACTTCCTGATCGGGTCGGGGTGGGTGTGCACTCGCCCCATGCCGCGCACTGCGCGAACAACGGAGTAACGATTCATGAACATCATAGGTCCCGATGCAGTGGTTTTCGCTGTGGACGATATTGAAGTAGCCACCCGCTACATGACTGACTTTGGCTTGAAGCCCGTAGGGGAGGTGCGTGACGGCCTGCTGTTTGAAACCCTCGACGGCACAGGCGTGATCATCTGCCAGAGCGACGACCCTCGATTGCCAGCAGCCCTGAGCCCGACCAACAAGGCGCGCAAAATTGTGTATGGCGTTGCGGATCAGCAGAGCCTTGAGCAAATTGCCGCTGAGCTGAGCAAGGACCGTGAGGTCAAGCGTCTGGCCGATGGCTCCATCGAGGCACTGGACGACCTCGACATCCCGCTGGTGTTTCAGTTAACCCGTCGCCGTGAATTCACCTTGGCGGCAGAGAAAATCAACGCCCCCGGCGCGCCGTTGCAACGTTCGGTCAACAGCGTCGGGGTGGACGACCTGACTGCCGTGCCGCAGGTGCGTAGCTTGGGTCACTTCGCCCTGTTTGTGCCCGATGTGGCCAAGGCCGAGGCGTTTTACGTTGAGCGCTTGCAGTTTCGCGTCAACGACCGCTTGGGCGGTGGGCCGTTCATGCGTTCCAAAGGCACTCAGGAGCATCACACCCTGTTCCTGATCCAGACCCCGCCACAGCTAAAAGGCATCGAGCACATGGCCTTTCACCTCGGCGGGCCGAGCGAAGTGATGCAGGCGGGTAATCGTTTTCGTGATCTGGGCCACCCCAGTTTTTGGGGGCCGGGCCGTCACAACTTTGGTTCCAACTGGTTCTGGTATTTCGACGGCCCGTTGGGTTGCCGCTTTGAGTACGACGCCGACATGGACAAGCACGACGACAGCTGGGTGCCCCGTGAAAAACCGCTGCATGCCGACAACGCACAGGCGTATTTGATGGACATGCTTGAACATAACTGGGCACCGTTCGACGGCCCGCGCAAGCAGGTTTCTTAAGCTACGTTCATAGCGTTTTGCTCGCGATGACCTCAATGCGTTGTGACTGAAAACGCTATTGCGGGTATCGCGAGCACGTTTGCGTCTGTGGGTTTTAACGTCCTCCTGCTCCCCGCTACAAGCCTTGCATTTCCTGAATATCTGCCTTGTCCGAATGCCTCTGGCTCGTGTGAATGGCGCTACCTAAGATGGCATTCACAGAGTCCGAAACACCCAAAAGAACAATAGAGAAGGCAATCATGACGAAGGGCAGTCCATTTCGTTTTACCGGTGTCGAGTGTGTCAGGTTCGCGGTCGAAGACCTGGCCGATGCTTGCCGTTTTGCTGCTGATTGGGGGCTTAGTTACGTGCCGTCAGCCGACCCGCAAGTGAAGCTGTTTCGCGCAGCCGACGGCTCTCAGGTCGAAGTCGTGGCCGCCGATCCGTCGCGCATTGAGCGCACGCCCATCGGAGGTGGCAGTGGCTTGTGCGAGATTGTCTGGGGCGTTGAAGACCAAGCAACGCTCGCCGCACTGGCGGACGAATTGGGCCGTGATCGACGCGCTGAGCTGGACGCCGAGGGCGTGTTGCACAGCGTTGATGATTTGGGGATCAACCTGGCCTTTCGGATTGCCCGCCGCAAACCCTCCACCTTCGAAGCCACGCGTTACAACGCACCGGGCCAGGCGCAGCGGGTTGATCGCCGGGCGCCCGTCTACAAAGTGGCCACCCCGCGCGAGATCAGCCACATCGCCATCGGCGTGGATGATGCCAGCGTGGCGGCACGGTTTTACATTGAGCGTTTGGGTTTCATCGTGTCCGACCGCTACGCCAATCGCGGGTTGTTTATGCGTTGCTCGCCGGCCGGCAATCACCACCATGTGTTTTTCATGAATGCGCGGGTGCCCGGCACTCGCTTCAATCATCTGGCGTTCAAGGTGCGCGATATCCACGAAGTGATTGGGGGCGGGCAGCACCTCGAATCTCTGGGCTGGAAAACCTTCGCCGGGCCAGGGCGCCACACTATTTCCTCGGCATGTTTTTGGTATTTCCAGAGCCCGTTTGGCGGCTCATGGGAATACGCCGCAGATGAAGACATCGTGACGTCGGAGTGGGAGGCCCAAGATTTTGCGGCCATCTCGCACATTTTTTCGGAGTGGACCTTTGGTCTGGAGAAGTCCGACGGCACCCTCAAGGGGCCGATTTCTGCCAGCAAGGACCAAAAGCTCTAACCCGTCAGCTTCCTCATTGGGTGCCTGTATTCGGCTTTGCAGCGGCGAGCGCGAAGGGCACCTCTTCACCTACGTTTCGAGGAGCTTCTTTGATGAGCGCATCGAACACCCTGCAAACGCCTTACTGGATCGAACTGCTGCACACCCAAGTGCGCCAGATCGAGGGCAAATACCGCACCCGCGTGATTGAAGCGGGCAGCGGCCCGGCCCTGATTTTGCTGCATGGCACGGGCGGCCACGCGGAAAACTACGCGCTCAATATTGCCCAGCTGGCCCAGCACTTTCATGTCATCGCGCTGGATTTTCTGTGGCATGGCAAGTCGCAAACCGAGGGCTTTGACCCTCACATCATTCCCGCGTTGGTGGATCAAGTGGTCGATGTCATGGACCAGTTGGGCCTGGCCAGCGCCTTCATTGAAGGGCAGTCGTTAGGCGGGTGGGTGGCCATGCAACTGGCCTTGCAACACCCCGCGCGTGTCAACGCATTGGTGCTGACCACCACGATGGGTTTCACCCCGGACGCTGATGCGGTGCAAGGGTATGTGGAGCCGGACTGGGCGAGCAACCTGCCCAGTTCGCTGGAAGTGCTGCGTGACCCCAGCTTTGAAAACGTGCGCACGCGCATGGCTCGCATTCTGGCTGACCCGCAACGGCTTACCGATGAAGCAGTTCTGGTGCGTCAGGCCTTATACCGCCAACCGGCACTGGCCGCCGTACAGCAAATGTTTATCGCCGAGTACCTGGCGGGCACCACCATCGCCCAGCATCGGGTCACTGACGCGCTGGCCCGGCAAATCAGCCAGCCGACGCTGGTGTATTGGGGCGACCGCAACCGCACACCGCCAGCCCTTGGCGAGCACCTTGCGCGGCAAGTGCGCAACGGCACGTTCCATTGCGCCGCTGACACTGGGCATTGGGCCCAATTTGAAAGTGCGGCCGAGCACAACGAGGTCGTTACCCGCTTCTTGCAAGCGCAACCCTGTGTGGAGAACAACGCCGTGTCGACGGCTCTTAATCCGGTTGGACGCTGGGAAATCCTGTCCTGGGAACAAGCCTTTGATGACGGTCGCCGTGAGCGGCCGATGGGTGAGCACTTGCAAGGCTTTATCCACTACACCGAGGGCGGCCATATGGCCTGCATGATTGCCCGCGTCGAACGGCCCAACTTCGAAACAGGCGGCCAGTGGAACGCCGACGACGCCGAAAAAGCGCACGCCTACAACAGCCTGTTGGCCTACGGCGGGCGTTATGAAGTGGAGGGCGATGTGATCACTCACAAGGTGGATATCAGCCTGTTTCCAAATTGGGTCGGGGGTGCGCAAAAACGCCGCTTTGAGGTCAATGCCGACGGCACGCTGACCTTGAGCGCCCGCCTCGAAGACGGCACCCCACAAGCTCGCAGCGCCCGCCTTGTGTGGCGCCGCGCCGACGTGTGAACACGGAGAGACAACGATGAACATTTTGCATAACCCAGAAATGGGTCAGCACATCCAGACAGGTGCTATTTCGACTAACTACCACGACGTCGGCAGCGGTGAACCGGTGCTGTTGCTGCACGGTTCCGGGCCGGGTGTCAGTGCCTGGGCCAACTGGCGCTTGAGCATTCAAGGGCTCAAGCAGGACTTTCGTTTGCTGGCCCCCGATCTGGCGGGCTTTGGTTTTACCGAGGCGCCGCAGGGCATCGTCTATTCGCGTGACGTGTGGCTCAAGCAAATCGTTGATTTTTTGGACGCCGTAGGCGTGCAGAAGGTGAACGTGATTGGCAACTCGTTCGGTGGCTCGATGGCACTGGCGCTGGCGATCCACCACCCGCAGCGCGTCAACAAACTGATTTTGATGGGCAGCGTCGGGGTGCCATTTGAGCTGACGCCGGGGCTGGATGCGGTGTGGGGTTACACGCCCGCCGAAGAAAACATGCGCGCCATCATGCGCGTCTTTGCCTACAACCAGGCGCTGGTGGGCGATGACTTGGTGCGCATGCGCTACGAGGCCAGCAAACGCGCCGGGGTTCAGGAAGCCTACGCGGCGATGTTCCCGGCGCCCCGCCAACGCTGGGTTGAGGCGATGGCCCACGATGAGGCGCTGATTCGCGGCATTGCTCACAAGACCCTGCTGGTTCATGGCCGCGACGACAAAGTAATCCCGCTGTCCACCTCGTTGACCCTGCAACAGTGGATCGACGACAGCCAACTGCATATTTTCGGGCGTTGCGGTCACTGGACCCAAATTGAGCACGCAGCCGCCTTTGGCCAGTTGGTGAGCAACTTCCTCAAGGCCGACTGATTGCCCGGCTCTGCCTTCGAACAACAACAAAAATAAGGAATCGCGCTATGCCCAACACCGTACAAAAAGTGCTGATCGTGGGAGCCGGAACGGCTGGTATGTCGGCAGCCATCACCCTGCGCCGCCTTGGTGTCGAGGTCGACATGATCGACATCAACCCTCAATGGGGCGCACTGGGTGCTGGCTTGACCATCACCGGGCCAACCCTGCGTGCGCTGCATCAGTTGGGGGTGTATTCGGACATGGTCGAAGAGGCCTATGCCGGTGAAGGGATTCAGGTGTGTAACACCGAAGGTGAGCCGCTGCGCCAACTGGACACGCCCATGCCCGCAGGCAACCCGACGCTGGGCAGCGGCGGCATCATGCGTCCGACCTTGCATGGGATTCTCGCCCGCCATGTTCGCGCCGCAGGTGCGCCGATCCGACTGGGCCTGACTGTTGAAACCCTGACGCAGGATGACGCCGGGGTGGACGTGACCTTCAGCGACGGTAGCCATGATCGTTATGACATCGTGCTGGGCGCTGATGGGGTGTTTTCCAAAGTGCGAGGGTTGATCATTCCCGGCGCGCCTCGCCCCGAGTACACCGGGCAAAGTTGCTGGCGGCTGTTTCTTGAGCGCCCGGCCAACATCAAGCGGCGCACCTACTTTTTGGGTGGGCCGCACAAGGTGGGTTTCTCGCCTGTGTCGGCGACGCATATGTACATGTTCCTGCTGGAACGCACCCCGCAAGTCTTTATCGACCCGGCGAGCTTTCATCGAGAACTGGCTGCGCGACTGGAAGGTTACGGCGGCCCGTTGGCCGAGATCCGTGACTCACTCAGCGAAAAAGACAACGCCGCCATCAACTTCCGGCCGCTGGAGATTTTTAACCTGCCAGCCCCTTGGCATCGTGGCCGTGTGTTGCTGATTGGCGACTCGGCGCACCCGACGACCCCGCAACTGGCGTCTGGCGCGGGCATGGGCATCGAAGATGCGTTGGTGCTGGCCGACGAACTGGCCAAGGGCGGCAGCGTGGAGCAGGTGTTTACGCGTTTTATGCAGCGGCGCGAGGCGCGTTGCCGTTTGGTGACTGAAAGCTCACTGGAGCTGGGCCGTCTGGAGCAGGCGAGGGCGTCTGTGCAAGAGCAGACCCGCGTGGTTGAGCACGCCCTGCTGACCCTTAGCCAACCTATTTGAGGCCTACCCACCATGACCCTTGATAACGGCTTACTGCACGACATCAGCCACGCGCTTTATCACGCGCAACGCAATGCGCTGCCCATAGCGCCACTGACCGACCGTTACCCGGACTTGAGCCTTGAAGATGCCTATGCCATCCAACAAGCACTGCTTGCTTTACGTCTGGCGAACGGCGAGCGAGTGGTGGGCAAAAAAATCGGGGTGACCAGTCAAGCGGTGATGAACCTGCTGGGCGTGAATCAACCTGACTTCGGCATCTTGACCGATGCCATGACTCTGAACTCGGGGGCGGCGATTGCGGCGTCCTCAATGATCCTGCCCAAGGCAGAAGGTGAGCTGGCGTTTGTCCTCAAACATGACTTGGTGGGGCCGGGTGTCACCGTGGCCGATGTACTGCGCGCGACCGAGGGCGTAATCGCGTGTTTTGAAATTGTCGATTCACGGATTCAGGACTGGAAAATCAAGATCCAGGACACCGTGGCAGACAACGCGTCGTGCGGCGTATTTGTGCTCAGCGACCGATTGGTGCCACTGCATGACGTGGACTTGGGCCTGTGCGGCATGGTGCTGGAAAAAAACGGCGAAATTGTGGCCACCGGAGCCGGGGCGGCAACGATGGGCTCGCCTGCCGTGGCAGTGGCCTGGCTGGCCAACACCCTTGGGCGCCTGGGCGTGCCACTTAAGGCTGGGGAGGTGATCTTGTCGGGCTCGCTCGGGCCCATGATCCCGGTCAAGGCGGGCGATAACCTGCGGGTGTCCATCGGCGGGGTTGGCAGTTGCTCGGTGCGTTTCACCTGAAACAGACACCTGCGCGCTCTACAACAAGAAGGAGTCATGTCATGAGCTTTGTCCTCAAAGAATCGATTCTCGCCGGGCTGATTGGCGGCTGCATCGCGGCCACGCTGGCCTTCAGCATTAATCAGTTTTTATTGCCGCTGCCACAAAATATCCTCGACAACGCACTGGGTAATGGCATTAGCGGTTTTGCCAGTGGGCTGCTGAGCGGCTTCATCGGGGTGTTTCTGGTGTTGCGCAAAACCCTCAACAAACCCTAAGCCGTGCTGGAGCTTTGCAATGAACAATAAATTGAAAGTCGCCATCATCGGTTCCGGCAACATTGGCACTGATCTGATGATCAAGATACTGCGTAACGCCAAGCATCTGGAAATGGCCGTCATGGTCGGCATCGACCCCGCTTCTGACGGGCTCGCCCGAGCCCAGCGCCTAGGCGTGGCCACTACCCACGAAGGCGTGGAGGGCTTGACCCGCATGGTGCAATTCAAGGACATCGACTTTGTGTTCGATGCCACTTCGGCCAGCGCTCATGTGAAGAACGACGCTTTTTTACGCTCAATCAAACCCGGCCTGCGCCTGATCGATTTGACCCCCGCGGCCATCGGCCCGTACTGCGTGCCCGTGGTCAACCTTGAGCAGAATCTGGAACAGCTCAACGTCAACATGGTCACCTGTGGCGGGCAGGCGACCATCCCGATGGTCGCGGCTGTGTCGCGTATCGCCAAGGTGCATTACGCCGAAATCGTCGCGTCCATCGCCAGCAAATCGGCTGGCCCCGGCACCCGTGCCAACATCGACGAATTCACCGAAACCACCTCCAAGGCCATCGAAGTGATCGGCGGGGCGAGCAAGGGCAAGGCGATCATCGTGATGAACCCGGCCGAGCCGCCGCTGATGATGCGCGACACCGTGTTTGTGCTGTCTGAAGCGGCGGATCAGGCGCAGGTCGAAGCGTCTATCGAAGAGATGGTCGCTGCGGTCAACGCCTACGTGCCGGGCTATCGTTTGAAGCAAAAAGTGCAGTTCGATGTCATTCCAGCAGACGCGCCGCTGAACATTCCGGGGTTGGGCACGTTCTCGGGTTTGAAGACCTCGGTGTTTCTGGAAGTCGAAGGCAGCGCCCATTACCTGCCGGCTTACGCCGGCAACCTCGACATCATGACGTGCGCAGCCTTGGCCACCGCCGAGCGCATGGCGTTGTCGATGCTCAACGCCTGAGGAGACTCCCATGAACGGTAAAAAAATCTACATCAGCGACGTAACCCTGCGCGACGGCAGCCACGCGATTCGCCATCAGTATTCGATCCAAAACGTGCAAGACATCGCCCGCGCGCTGGACAAGGCCAAAGTTGACGCCATTGAAGTGGCCCACGGTGACGGCCTGCAAGGTTCAAGTTTTAACTACGGCTTTGCGGCACACACCGATCTGGAATGGATCGAAGCGGCGGCGGACGTGATCAGCCACGCCAAAATCACCACCTTGCTGCTGCCCGGCATCGGCACCGTGCATGACCTCAAGGCCGCGTATAACGCTGGCGCCCGCGTGGTGCGCGTCGCCACCCATTGCACCGAAGCCGATGTGTCCAAGCAACACATCGAATACGCCCGCGAGCTGGGCATGGACACCGTGGGCTTTTTGATGATGAGCCACATGATCCCCGCCGAGCAGTTGGCGGCGCAGGCCAAGTTGATGGAGAGCTACGGCGCCACCTGCGTGTACATGGCCGACTCGGGCGGTGCCATGAACATGCAGGATATTCGCGACCGTTTTCGTGCGTTTAAAGCCGTGCTCAAACCAGAAACCGAAACTGGCATGCACGCGCACCACAACCTGAGTTTGGGCGTGGCCAACTCCATCACGGCCGTTGAAGAGGGATGCGACCGCATCGACGCCAGCCTGGCGGGCATGGGCGCTGGCGCTGGTAACGCGCCGCTGGAAGTGTTTATCGCCGCCGCCGAACGCTTGGGCTGGAACCACGGCACCGACCTGTACACGTTGATGGACGCCGCCGATGACATCGTGCGCCCGCTGCAAGACCGGCCGGTGCGCGTAGACCGCGAAACCTTGGCGCTGGGTTATGCCGGGGTGTATTCGAGCTTTCTGCGCCACGCCGAAGTGGCCGCTGCCAAGTACGGGCTCAAGACGCTGGATATCCTGGTCGAGTTGGGCAAACGGCGGATGGTTGGCGGTCAGGAAGACATGATCGTTGACGTGGCGCTGGATCTACTCAAGCGTTAACCCCATCCCTACTGCAGGAGCGAGCGTGCTCGCTCCACAAAGGCGGCGTTAGTCCAGCAGGCTTTTGAGGGCTATGTTGGGGTCGGCGATTATTGCCGGGTCTGGGGAAATACCCGCTGCCAGCAGCTTGCGGCTCAGTATGTGTTCCAGTGGCTGGTTCACGGAATCGACGGCAATCAAGGTAGCGTCGCGGTAGTGGAACACCGAGAAGCGGCCTTGTTCGGGATCGCCCCGGGTGACGCAGTGAGTACGCCCGACGGACAAACCGACCATTTGTAATTTGACCTCACCCTGATCGCTCCAGAACCACGGCAGTGCCTGATAAGTGACCTGTTCGCCGACAATCAGGCGGGCGACCAGTCGTGCCTGATCGTTGGCGTTCTGGATTGACTCCAGCCGCAGCCGGGCGTTGGCGGCATAGGTGTTCTCAAACGCCACACAATCGCCGATGGCAAACACATCGGGTGCCGATGTCCGCATCTGAGCATCCACCAGAATGCCGTTGGCGCAGCTGATACCTGCTGCCTCGGCCAATTCACTGTTGGGTAATGACCCGGCGCCGACGATCACCAGATCTGCTGGCCATTCACCGTTGTGGGTGCGTACCGACCGCACGTGGCCGTTATCGCCCAAGAAGGCACTGACTGTGCTGTTGAGTTCGAGCCGGGTGCCTTGCTGGCGGTGTTTGTCGGTGACATGGGCCGACACATGGGGCGAAACCGAGCGCTCCATGATGCGCGATGCGGTTTCCAGCACGGTGACGTGTTTGCCCAGTTTGCGGGCGGTGCTGGCGATTTCGAGGCCGATAAAACCCCCGCCAACAATGGCGACTGACTGGCTGCTGGCCAGACGCTGTCGCAGGCTGCGGGCGTGTTCAAGGGTGCGCAGCACCACAACGCCGTCCAGTTCGCTGCCCGGCAACGCCAGCGTGCGGGCGCGGGCACCTGTGGCCAGCACCAACATGTCGTAATCAAGGGGGCTGCTGTCATTCAATCGCAGGCTGCGCGCTTGAGTGTCCAGTGCAGTGACGCGGGTGTTGAGCCTCAGGTCGATGCGCTGGTCATCGTAAAAGCGCTGCGGCTCCAGCAGCAGTCGGCTTTCGGCGTCTGCGCTGTCTTGGGTCAGGAAGGCTTTGGACAGGGGCGGACGGTGGTAGGGCAGATCAGGCTCGTCGCTGATCAGCGTGATGGGGCCGGTGAAGTTCAGGGCGCGCAGGGCAGCACAGAGGCTGACCCCGCCATGCCCGGCGCCGACGATAACGACACGTTTTGTCATGTTGTTGTCTCTGTCGTAGGTAAAAGGGGGGGCAATGCGGAATCAGTTGCTTAAGAGCCCTGCAAAAAGTCGCGCAACAGGCGTTTTACCTCGGCAGGTGCTTCGTGGTTGCAGATATGACCAACGCCGGGGATTACGTGCAGTGACAGCCTTGGGTTGAGGGCCGTCATGGCTTGCATGTCGGGCACAGGCCCGCCGCCGTGGTCGTGTTCAGCGGCCACCAACAGCGTGGGTACGTTTAGTGCAGCGAGGCGATGGGTGAAGTCCATTTCGATAAAGGCCCGCACATACGCCAGATAGCCCTCCAAGGTGGTTTTTTTCATCATGCTGCGCAGCAGGTGGTCGACCTGCGGGTGAGCGGCGCGAAATTCAGCACTCAGCCAGCGGTCGACCGTGACTTCAGTCAGAGCATCAATACCTTGGGTTTGGGCCGCTTCACAGCGTCCGCGCCAAAACGCGCGACGGTCATCCGGCTGACGCGGTCGGCAGCAAAACGCGACGATACGGCTGATCCGTTCGGGGTGGTTCAGGCCCAATGCCAGCGCCAGTGAGCCGCCAAAACCGAGGCCGACCAGCGCGCTGTGCGTGATGCCCAGGGTGTCCCAGAGCTGGACCACGCCCTCGACAATGGCCGCGAAATTGCAATCGGCCGGCGGCGCAGGGCTTTGGCCGTGGCCCCAAGGGTCAAAGCGCAGTACACGAAAATGAGTCGACAGGCTGGCGGCCTGTTCGGCCCAGAACTCGGCGTCGTTGCCGATACCGGGGATAAACGTCACGCAGGGGGCATTTGCAGGCCCGCTGAACAGGTGGTTGAACGTGGGCAGTGGTTTCATTGAGCAGGCTCCTTCGCTGGCCGTAGGGTATGAACGTTGCGACGGCGAAGGTAGGCGACGGGCTGGATGGCTGTTATTCGAGCAATGGATGACTGCAGATAGAAAGCTGGGTTGCGGTTTTTGTGGCGGTTGGGCGCGAGAGACAAATGTAGGATCAGCCAGACCCGAGGCCGTAAGCTCTGCGTTGCGGCGACCTTAACAATAAAAATAAGCGACCCGGGACGGGTGTATCCCCTGTCGCAGGAGAGTCATATGGCTGCAATCATTCAATCCGCGCTGGTGATCGGCGGTGGTTTTTCCGGCATGTCGGCGGCCATTGAACTGCGCAAGCGCGGGATTGAGGTGGACCTTGTTGAAATCGATCCGCTGTGGCGCAACTACGGCGCGGGCATCAGTATTGGCGGCCCGACACTTCGAGCGTTCGCCAGCTTGGGCATTCTTGAGCGCTTTCTCGACGAAGGGTATGCCTGCGACGGGCTGGACATTTTTTCTGCTGAGGGCCAGTTACTGACCCAAGTTGCAACCCCGCGTATCGCTGGCGAACAAGTGCCGGGCAGTGGTGCGGTGATGCGACCGGTGCTGGCTAAAATCCTTGCCGATGCCACCCGCGCCAGTGGCACAGATGTGCGACTGGGTTGCACCCTGAGTGCGCTGGAACGGGATGACAACGGTGTGACCGTGGACTTCACCGATGGCACGCGTCGGCGCTATGACCTGCTGATCGGCGCGGACGGTTTGTATTCGCCCTTACGCACGCGTTTATTGCCGCAAGCACCTGCCCCGCGCTACACCGGGCAGGGTGTTTGGCGCGCCGTGCTACCACGCCCGGCATCCATTACCCACACCATGTTGTGGGTGGGTGACCACCTCAAAGTGGGGTTGAATCCGGTATCCGCCGACGAGATGTATTTGTTCGTCAACGAAGATCGCCCGGTCAATGACCATGTTCCACCGGAGCAGTTTTTATCCCGACTCAAGGTGTTGCTCCAAGCGTTTACTGCGCCAGAAGTGGTTCAGGCACGGGAGTTTTTAAACGACGATTCGCTGGTGATATTCCGCCCTCTGGAAGGGCTGCTGGTGAAACAACCTTGGTATCAGGGGCGTTGTGTGCTGATCGGTGATGCCGTGCACGCCACCACGCCGCATCTGGCCTCGGGCGCCTGCATCGGGATTGAGGATGCTCTGGTGCTGGCGCAAACCCTCGAAACGGCGCCCGACCTGGCCACGGCACTTGAACGTTTTCAAGAACGTCGCTGGGAGCGTTGCCGGTTGGTGGTGGAGAATTCGATGCGCTTGGGTGAAATTGAAATCAATGGCGGCGATAAAGGTGAGCACATGCGCATCATGCACGCCTCCTTTGCAGCGCTGGCCCAACCTATCTAACGGCATCAGGGAACGTTGATGAATTTATTGAATGAGCATGTGGTGCTGGTTACCGGCGGTGGGTCTGGGCTGGGGCTGGGCTTGGCGCGTCATTGCCTCAGCGAAGGCGCGCAATTGGCGATCTTCGAGATTTCGGCTCAAAAAGTGGCCGCCCTGCGAGAGACGTTCGGCCCGGATGTGTTGGTGGTGCAGGGTGACGTCACGCGCCTTGAAGACCTGCGTGCCTGCCGCGAAGCTGTTGTCGCCCGCTTTGGGCGGTTGGATGCGTTGATCGGCGCTCAAGGCATTTTCGACGGCAACGTGCCGTTGATGCAGATGCCCGAAGAGCGTCTCGATGCGCTGTTCGATGAAGTGATGCGGGTCAACGTGAAGGGCTATTTGTTGTCGGCGCGGGTTTTTCATGACCTGTTGCAGGCCAGTGCCGGGGCCATCGTGTTGACCACCTCGACAGCCGCCTATGCGGCAGATGGCGGTGGCGCGGTATACACCGCGAGCAAGGGCGCGATACGCAGTCTGGTCAATCAGTTGGCATTCGAGTTTGCGCCCCATGTACGGGTCAATGGCGTGGCCCCGGCCGGGATTGCTAACAGCCAGCTCAGTGGGCCGCAGGCGTTGGGGCTGGAGGGGCAAAAACAGTCAGACATCCCGCAGGACGCCTTTTTGGCGATGTTCCGTTCGCTGAGCCTGCTGACGGAACTGCCAACCCCGCAGGATCATGGGCCGCTGTATGCCTTTTTGGCCTCGCGGGGCAATCGCATCATGACAGGGCAAACGGTGGTGGCTGATCAGGGCTTGCTCAACCGGGCGGTGCTACACCGCCAGCCGTGAGCTAAGCGCTTCAGGAACGGTTTTTGAGCAGGAGCGGGGCTTCTTGCTCCAGCAGTTTTTGCACTGTGCGCGTCGCCAGCGTATTGGGGCGACGCAGCGAGCTTGCCAGCACCACGCTGCGCAACAGTTCGGGTTTGGTGATGCGAGCCACTGCAAAGCGCGGGTCATCAACGTGTTCGAACAGCCCCGATGTAATCGCATAACCCCCGCCCGCAGCAACGATCTCCCATTGCAGCCGAATGGAGTCGGCTTCAACCGCGCAATCGAACTGAATGCCGTGGGATTTGGACAACCGTTCAAGCCGCGCCCGCAACGGGTGCGGCCGCGAAGGTAGCACCAACGGCAGGCCTTGCAAGTCGCTCAGCTCGACAGTGGCCTGTGACACTGCCGGGTCTTGGGCGCGACCTATCAGCATCAATTTGGGTTGGGCCAGCACTGACTCTTCTGAGTTCGACACATCGCCCTCGCGCAACAGCAGCGCCATATCCACACGGCCTTCATTGATCAACTCTTCCAGGTGAGCGCTGCTGCCTTCACTGATCTGCAGTTTGATGCGTGGGTAGCGTTCATGCACCAGCCTGTACATCGCGCCAGCGATGGGTTCGATGGTCGAGGGCAACAAGCCAATGCGCACTTCGCCGATGGGCATACCACCGGAGGTGCGAATAACGTCAGAAACCTCTTCGGACTCATCAGCCAGTGACTCGATGCGCGGCAGGATCTGTAGGCCGAACTCGGTCAGATTGACGCCGCGGCCTGTGCGGTTGAACAGGCGTACACCACATTCGCGCTCCAGTTGCGAAATATGGCGGCTGATCATCGATTGCGGCACGTCGAGTGCGACAGCGGCCTGGGTCAGGCTTCCCAGTTTTGCGACCTTGATGAAGTGATGCCATTTGGGGTCCAGGATCGATTGCACAGTGGCTATCCTTTTATTGTTTTTGGCGGCGTTAAGCGCCTGCAAGAATGCCTCTGGCCCGGGGTATTCGTCCAGTGGAGAACGCGCTCAACAGCGCATACTATGTGCCGCTATTGAACCTGTGCGGCGTGGCCGTTTTTTCGACCCCCTGGGGAGTTCTCTTTGAGTACCAAAATCATCACCAAGGAAGGCTACGAAGCCTTGAAGCAGGAGCTTGATTATCTGTGGCGGGTAAAAAGGCCGGACACCACTCAGAAGGTCACTTGGGCGGCATCACTGGGTGATCGCAGTGAGAACGCAGACTATCAATACAACAAGAAGCTGCTGAGGGAGATTGATCGGCGCGTCAGGTACCTGCGCAAACGCCTTGAAGACATGCGAGTGGTGGCCTATTCACCTGAGCAGGAGGGACGGGTCTTTTTCGGTGCCTGGGTTGAAGTCGAAAACGAGGAGGGAGAAATCAAGCGCTTTCGAATCGTTGGCTACGACGAAATCTATGGCCGCATGGATTACATCTCGATTGACTCGCCGATGGCTCGCGCATTGCTGAAAAAAGAGCCGGGTGATGAAGCGCTTGTGCCAACACCTAGTGGTGAGGTGTGCTGGTGGGTGAACTCGATTACTTACGAAAAATAAGCCCTGCTGCATGCCGTGTGCAGCAGGGCGAGGAGGGTGAAAGTCGTCAGCCTTCGCGTAGCACGGTCAGTGGGCTGGCGTTGAGTGCTCGGCGGGTGCCAAATACGCCGGCACCGCCGACCATCAGCGCCCCCACAACCGGTAGCAGCAATAGCCACGGGTGCGGGTGCCAAGGTAAGTCGAAGGCAAACCGGTAAAGCACCAGGCTCACAAGCTCTGCACCTAATGCAGCGAGCAGGCCGCTGGTTGCACCCAGTAAGCCGAACTCGATACGCCGTGCCTTGATCAGCAGTTGCCGTTCGGCCCCCAGCGCTCGCAGCAGTGCACCTTGGCGAATGCGCTCATCCAGTGTCGACTGCAAGCCAGAAAACAGCACGGCCATGCCTGCCGCCAAAACGAACAACAACACGTATTCAACTGCAATGGTGACCTGCGCCAAGATGCTGCGCAGCTGCGCCAGCAGGGCTTCAATCGGCAAGAGGGTGACGGCCGGGAAGCTGCGCGACAGTTCGATGATCTGCTTGTCGTGCCCTGGTGCCAGATAGAAGCTGGTCAGGTACGTGGCCGGTAGATCCTGCAAGGTGCCGGGCTGGAAGATCATGAAAAAGTTGGGCTGGAAGTTGTCCCAGTTGATGCTGCGTAGGCTGGTAACCTGGGCTTCACGATTGAACCCGCCAACGCTGAACATCAAACGGTCACCCAATTTGAGTTTCAGGCTGTCGGCCACTTTGGCTTCAACCGAAACACCGGGCACATCGCCAGAGGGTTGCTCTGTCCACCAATGGCCTGCGGTCAGTTGATTGCCAGCGGGCAGGTGGGCGGCCCACGTCAGGCTCAAGTCGCGCTGAATCGCCTTGTCGCCGCTGGAGTCTTTGCTGACGATAGCCTGCACAGGCTCGCCATTGATGCTGATCAAACGTCCCGGAACCACCGGGTAGATCGGCGCCGCTTGAGCCTGGAGTTCCATCAGCCGTGAGCCAAAAGCGTCCTTGTCGGCGGGCAGTATGTTGAGCGCAAAGTAGTTAGGCGCGTCTTTGGGGAGCTGATTTTGCCAAGTGTCCAGCAACTCGCCCCGCAGCAAGGCGATGAGCGCCATAGATAACAGAATCAACCCAAAGGCCAACGCTTGACCTGCGGCGGCCAGTGGGTGACGCAATAACTGGCCCAAGCCCAGACGCCACGGCAAAGATGCCCGTGCGAGCCCACGACGCAGGCCTTGTAAGCCCAACAGCAAGACAGCGCCCAGCACCAGCGCTGCAATCACACCGCCGCCGAGCAAGGCGAAGGTCAGCACCAAGTCCAGACTCATGCGCCACATGATTAAGCCCAGTGCCAACAGTGCCGCGCCGTAAACGGTCCACGTGCTAGCAGGCATCGGCAGCATGTCACGGCGCAGCACCCTAAGCGGCGGCACCCGGCCCAGCGCGGCCAAAGGCGGCAGGGCGAAACCTGCCAGCGCCACCAACCCGGTGCCGATGCCGGCAAACGCAGGCATTAGGCCGCCAGCGGGCACATCATTGGGCAGCAGGTCATGCAGCAGTGCAAACAACCCCAGTTGCGCCAACCAGCCGAGTAGCGCGCCCGTCAGGCTGGCCAACAGGCCAAGAAGCGCAAGTTGCAGGCTAAACAGCCATAAGGTTTCACGTCGGGACAAGCCGAGGCAGCGCAGCAGAGCGCTGGCATCAAAGCGTCGATGGGCGAAGCGGGTCGCCGACAGCGCAACGGCCACTCCGGCGAGTAACACGGCCACCAAACTGGCCATGTTCAGATAGCGTTCAGCCTTGCCTAAGGCGCCTCCAATTTGCTGGTTGCCATCACGGGCATCCAGCAGGCGCTGATTGGCGTCCAGGCCGGGCTTGATGACTTGGCGGTAGGTTTCGAGGGCGGGAGGCTCGCCGCGCCACAGTTCGCGGTAAGTGACCCGGCTGCCGGGCTGCAGGATGCCGGTGGCTTCAAGGTCAGCCAAATTGATAAGTACGCGAGGAGTAAGGCTGTAAAAATTGCCCGCGCGGTCGGGTTCGTAGGTCAGTACACGGGCGATGGTGACGGTTTTTGAGCCCACATCAATCTCGTCGCCGACGTTTAGATCCAATGCAGTCAACAGTCGAGACTCGACCCACGCTTGACCGGGTTTTGGCCCGCCCCCCGGTTGTTCGTCTGCATAGGGTTGTGCCGCGCTTTTCAGCTCGCCGCGCAGGGGGTAGTTGTCATCAGCGGCCTTGATGCTGGACAGCTGAATGCCGTTATCAGTGGCAATCACGCTGGAAAACTCCACGACACGCGCGTGTTGCAAGCCTAGCTCTTTGCCCACTCTGACCTGTTCATCTCGGGCCGCAGAGCTGCCATCAAGCACCAAGTCTGCGCCGAGAAACTCGGTAGCACGCAGCAGCATTGCGCCATTGAGGCGAGCACCGAAGTAACCGATGGCGGTGCTGGCCGCCACGGCCACCAGCAGTGCGAAAAACAATACCCGCAACTCACCGGCGCGGGCATCGCGCAGCAGTTGACGGACGGCGAGGCTGAACAGGCGCAGTAGCGGCAGGCGTGCCATCAAGGCTCCAGAGGGCCGACCAGATGGCCAGCGTCAAGGCGGATCAGGCGTCGGCAGCGATGGGCCAGACGTTCGTCGTGGGTCACGAGCACCAAGGTAGTGCCGCGCTCTTTGTTTAACTCAAAGAGCAGTTCGGTGATGCGCTCGCCGGTGTGGCTGTCGAGGTTGCCCGTGGGTTCATCGGCAAACAGCACATCGGGGTTGGCCGCAAAGGCCCGGGCAATGGCGACGCGCTGTTGTTCCCCGCCCGAGAGCTGGCGGGGTGAATGGCTCAGACGTTGGCCAAGGCCGACGCGTTCCAATAAATGGCGGGCGTGCTCGCGAGCATCTTTGCGGCCTTCAAGTTCTAGCACCAGCATGACGTTTTCGAGCGCGTTGAGGCTATCGAGCAGTTGAAACGACTGAAAAACAAAACCGACGTGTTCGGCCCGCACGCGGGCGCGTTGGTCTTCATCCAGCGTGCTCAGGGCACGCCCCGCGAGTATTACTTCACCCTTGCTGGGCAGGTCCAGGCCTGCGAGCAAGCCCAGCAGGGTGGATTTGCCAGAACCCGATGCGCCGACAATCGCCAGGCTGTCGCCTTTGCTCAGTGTCAGGTTCAAGGGGTGGAGGATGGTTAACTCGCCTTCCGCGCTGGGAACCACTTTGCTAAGGTTCTGCGCGGTGAGAATACTTTCGCCCATGGAGAATCCAATGCGTGTGTGGTTTTTAAGTGCTGCTCTGGCCTTGATGTGTATGGCACAGAATGCAGCGGCGGGAACAATTTTGATCGTTGGCGATAGTATCAGCGCGGCTTTCGGCCTGGATACCCGTGTGGGGTGGGTCGCGTTGCTGGAGCAGCGGCTTAAACAGCAAGGCTACGACGACAAGGTGGTCAACGCCTCGATCAGTGGCGACACCAGCGCTGGTGGGCTTGCGCGTTTGCCTGCGCTGCTTGCAGCCCATAAGCCAGAGGTTGTGATTATTGAATTGGGCGGCAATGACGGCTTGCGTGGCCAGCAGCCCGCTCAATTGAAACAAAATCTTGCAGGCATGATTGAGGCGTCGCAAAAAGCGGGCGCCAAGGTGCTGTTGTTGGGGATGCAGTTGCCGCCCAATTATGGTGCGCGCTACACCCAAGCGTTTACCAAGGTGTATGACGAATTAGCCGCTGAAAAGCAGGTCGCGCGGGTGCCGTTTTTTCTTCAGGGTGTGGGCGGTCATCCCCAGCTGATGCAGGCCGATGGAATACATCCGGCAGCCGATGCCCAAGGCCTTTTGCTCGATAATGTGTGGCCGGCGTTAAAAGCACTGCTTTGATGCTTTTCTAGTTGCAGTCTTTCGGCTAAGGTGGCGCCCCCCCGATTTGGAGCCCCTGATGTCGCGTCCTGCCTGGTCTTTATATGCCTATCAACTGATCGAGCCCGATGAGCAGCTCGATTTGTTCGCCTGCCAGGAGGTACGGGTGCATTTGGTGACGCGTCAATTGGAGCTGGGAGGCACGATTGACCGCACGTTATGTGGCTCGTTGCTGCCTGCACAGCCGCGCTGGTCGGACGTCACGCGCAAGGTTTTTCAAGACCATCGGCTCTGCCCGCTATGCAGGGCGATTATTGAGTCGCAGCGCCGTGGCACCGAGCCGATCTGGCCGGAGTTGCGCTTTGAACTATGATTTAACAAGTCTGACGCCTTAGGTGTGACACATCGGCTCCTGATGTCTCAAGGTGACGTGTACACTCCTTTTTTTGTCCCCCGTTGATTATGCGAAGGATGTTCCGGATGTTGTCGCGCTTACCTGCCGTCACCCGCTACCTGTCAGTTGCCGCCCTCTGTGTTGCGGGTCCCGTTGCTGCGCTTGAGTTCCCGTTACCGCCACCTGGCGAGGACGTTGTGGGTCAGGTGCAGGTGATCAAGGGCAAGTACGAAGATTCCTTTGCTGATCTAGGCAATGAATACGAGTTGGGCTACTCGGAAATGATCGCCGCCAACCCCGGAATAGATGCCTGGTTGCCGGTCAAGAAGAACGCTGATGGCACGCTGGTAGACACCGATATCGTGTTGCCGACTCAGTTCATCCTGCCGCCGGGCAAGCGTGAAGGGATTGTGATCAACCTGGCCGAGTACCGGTTGTACTACTTCCCTAAAAATCAGAACGTGGTTCACACCTTTCCGCTGGGCATTGGCCGTGAGGGTTGGGGCTCGCCCGTCGGCGTGACCAAAATCACTGCCAAGACGCCAAACCCGACCTGGACACCACCGGCCTCCATCAAGGCTGAGCACGCTCGCAATGGTGATCCGCTGCCCAACGTTGTGCCGGCTGGCCCGGACAACCCCTTGGGGCCTTTCAAGTTCACCCTCGGGATGCCGGGTTACCTGATTCACGGCTCGAACGCCAAGTTTGGCATTGGTACAGGCACCAGCCACGGCTGTTTCCGCATGCTTAACAAAAACGTGCTTCAAATGTCCCAAATGGTGCCTGTGGGCACGCCGGTCAGGATCATCAACGAGCCTTACAAAATTGGCGTCAGCAATGGCAAGGTCTTGCTTGAAGTTCATGAGCCGTTGAATGTCAAAGACGGCTCGCTGGTTGCTAAAAGCGACAAGTCGCACCTGACCCCTGAAGACCTGCAGGACAAGTACGCGGGCTTCATCAACTTCTTGCTCAAGCATAAAGACCTGGAAAGCCGTATCCAGATCGACAAGGACAAAGCCTTCTCTGTCGTGGGCGCAGAAACAGGCATCCCGGCAGAAATCGGTTTCGCCAATACCGCTATGCCTGAAGGGCAGTCGCTGGACTACGTGCAGTAAGCGCATCACCCCACATAAAACCGCCACGGTGTTTGCCCTGGCGGTTTTTTATTACCCGCTGGGTGGAGAGCAGGCAATAAAAAAGCCGACCCATTAAATGGGTCGGCTTTAATAACAGCCCCGAAGGACTATTACTTGCGGCTTGCTTTTTCAAGCATGCGCAGAGCGCGCTCGTTAGCTTCGTCAGCAGTCTGTTGTGCTTTTTGAGCAGCAGCCAGAGCTTCATCAGCTTTACGGTAGGCTTCGTCAGCACGAGCCTGGGAGCGAGCTGCTGCGTCTTCAGTAGCAGTCAGGCGAGCTTCAGTTTCTTTAGATACGCTGCTGCAACCGGTAGCCAGAACTGCGGCCAATGCCAGAGCAGAGAATTTCAGAACGTTGTTCATCGTGTTCCCCTTCAAGGACTTTCTAATTAAAGCTGCTCCTTCAAAGTGAGGAAACAGCCGGCGTACATACTACCCATTACTTGTAGTAAGTAAACTGACCTAGCGCAAGAACCAAAAAAAATAATTGGTAAACATTAAGAATGAGCTAACTTTTACAGATTGTGCTTCAAAAACAGTCAGTTTGGTTACCTGCTCAAGGCTGGCCAGTCGAAAAGCGATCACTCCCGTGACGTGACTTTAAAAAGGCGTGCACGTCATAGCCTCACACATTCCGAAAATGTTCACCGCACGGTCAGTTTGTCGAGCAGATGAAGCCGGTATACCGGTCTGACCTGCTGATGGGCAGCGAGCATTTACTTACAGATTGACTACTATTTAAACAGGCCTGTCGGTGTCTGTTTGCCTGCCAGCAAGCGGGTGATGGCGTAGTGGTTCCCTCTGCGGAAAAACATCAGTAAGGTAGGGGTCACGGTTCAAGACCCGCTAAGGAGTAATGATGAGCGAGGCGTTGTCCATCCACCATGACCAGGCCGGTCACCAGTTTGAGACCACTGTAGAGGGTCATCGCGCTTACCTGACCTACATGGATCTGGGCAAGCAGACTCTGGATATCTATCGCACGTTTGTACCCAACGCCCTGCGCGGGCGCGGAATTGCAGCTGCGTTGACTGAGCAGGCGCTCGATTACGCTGAGAAGATGGGCTATGAAGTGATTCCATCGTGCTCTTACGTCGAGCGTTATATGGAGCGCCATAAGCGCGCTCAAGCCAAGACCTGAAACGCCATCTTAAAGTGCCGGGTCTCTCTTAACGCAGCCTGCCTAAACAATCAAACGGCGCAGCAGGCGCGTGCTTGCTCACTGTCGGGATGAGCCTGCATAAACCGGGCACCGCATTAACCTCTACACCGAGCACTTAACAAGCGCGGTACGACAGCGTGCTTCAACCCCGATTCTGTTGATTCCTGTTGTGTTCCTGTGAGCCCAGGCACTCAAGGTTAAACAGAACTATCGGTTGCTCAGCCGTTGTTTCACGCCCTGCAAGGCTTTGGCTCTTGCGGGGCGTTTTATTTTCTAGCGGTTGTTCTATTACGTCGCTCTTTTGATCTGTGTCTAAGGCGCTGGGCAAGCGATGTTGTATTTGTTTGACATATTCGATGCTCTTTAAGGAAATGTCATGACCGCTGTTGTTAAGCCCGCTGCCAAAACTGCCGGGCGTTCTGCGCGCCCACGGCGTACAAACGCGGGTGATGTTGCTCCTACGCAAAAAGCCGCTCAATTAGAGCGTTTTGTTGTTGAAGAAAAGATACAGGCCCGGCAAGCCGCCACGGATGCAGCCATGCAGGACATCCTGCAACACATCCCCGAGGGTGATACTCAAGCGTTGATTAAAACCTTGGGCACGATGATGAGCGGTTTATCACCTGATGATGCTGTTGTGTTGCGCAATGCGCTGCTCAGCCAGGAAAACGAGCTGCTGTTCCATCAACGCCCCTTGCACCCTGACGATCAATTGGCTCCGAATTGGCGTAAAGGTGGCTACCCCTATAAAAACTTGCTGTCGCGCCGCAGTTACGAGCGTGAAAAGTACCGTTTGCAAGTTGAATTACTCAAATTACAAGCGTGGGTCAAAGAGACCGGCCAAAAGGTTGTGATTTTGTTTGAGGGCCGGGATGCGGCAGGCAAGGGCGGCTCGATCAAGCGCTTTATGGAGCATTTGAACCCGCGCGGCGCCCGGATTGTGGCACTGGAAAAACCCAGTGAGTCAGAGCGTGGTCAATGGTATTTCCAGCGTTATGTGCAGCATTTGCCGACGGCGGGCGAGATCGTGATGTTTGACCGCAGTTGGTACAACCGCGCCGGGGTTGAGCGCGTGATGGGATTTTGTTCTGACGATGAGTACCTTGAATTCATTCGTCAGGCGCCAGAGTTCGAACGCATGCTGGTACGTAACAACGTTCATTTGGTCAAATTCTGGTTTTCGGTGAGTCGCGATGAGCAACGCCGGCGCTTCAAGGAGCGTGAGAAACACCCACTCAAGCAGTGGAAACTCAGCCCGATCGATCTGGCGTCGTTGGACAAGTGGGACGATTACACCAAAGCCAAGGAGGGTATGTTTTCGCACACCGACACAATGGATGCGCCCTGGACAGTCATCAAATCCAACTGTAAAAAACGCGCGCGGCTCAGTGCCATGCGTTATGTGCTGCATAAGTTGCCTTATGCGGGTAAAGACTTGAAGGGCATTGGGGCACTTGACCCGCTGATTGTGGGGCGTGCCAACGTGGTGTACGAGCGCGGTGAGCGCGGTGCATCTATCCCGCTGTAAATCGATGGGCAGTGGATAAAAAACGCCGGGCATTTGCCCGGCGTTTTTGTGCGCGCAGGGTTTAGCCGCGATCGCGTTTTGGCAATACGTCCTTGAGCTTGGCACGCATGCTGCGCAACGTACTTTCAGTGCTCGCCCAGTCGATGCAGGCATCGGTGATCGACACGCCGTACTGCAAGTCTTCAAGGTTTTTAGGAATGGCCTGGCAGCCCCAGTTCAGATGGCTTTCTACCATCAAACCGATGATCGAGGCGTTGCCCTCGACGATCTGATTGGCTACGTTTTCCATGACCAGCGGTTGTAGGGCTGGGTCTTTGTTGGAGTTGGCGTGGCTGCAATCAACCATGATGTTCGGGCGGATTTTTGCCTTGTTCAGTGCTTGCTCACAGAGCGCTACGCTGACCGAATCATAATTGGGCTTGCCATTGCCGCCGCGCAGCACGACGTGGCCGTAGGCGTTGCCTTTGGTGGTGACGATGGAGACGCCGCCTTCTTGGTTGATCCCCAAAAAGCGATGCGCGCTGGAAACCGATTGCAGGGCGTTGATCGCCACGGTCAGGCCGCCGTCGGTACCATTTTTAAAGCCCACAGCCGAAGACAGGCCAGATGCCATCTCGCGGTGAGTCTGGGATTCAGTGGTGCGCGCACCAATGGCTGACCAACTGATGAGGTCTTGCAGGTACTGCGGGGAAATGGGGTCCAGCGCTTCGGTTGCCGTCGGCAGGCCCATTTCGGCCAAGTCCAGCAGCAGCTTGCGGCCGATGTGCAGACCGTCCTGGATTTTGAATGAGTCATCCAGATACGGGTCGTTGATCAGGCCTTTCCAGCCGACGGTGGTGCGCGGTTTTTCGAAATAGACGCGCATCACCAGATAAAGGGTGTCGCTGACTTCTGCGGCCAAGGCTTTGAGGCGCTCGGCGTATTCGTGGGCAGCCTTGATATCGTGGATCGAGCAAGGCCCGATGACAACGAACAGTCGATGGTCTTTGCCATCCAGGATGTTGCGAATTACCTCGCGCCCTTTGGTCACGGTCTGTAGCGCTTTTTCGCGCAGAGGCATCTCGCGCTTAAGCTGTTCAGGGGTGATCAGGGTTTCGTTGGAGGCAACGTTTAGGTCGTCGATCGGTAAATCAGCCATCGTGTTACTCGTCAGGTCACGGGTGCCGGCCGCCAGCGATCCCCGTGCGGCGGAGCACAGCATGATTGAGCGCAACGGGGAGCGGAACCTTAACGCGTTATTCGGTTATTCGACAATGGGCACAAGCGCTTTAATCCAGAGCGGGCGATGCGAGGGCACGGTCGAGCGTCGCCTGAGAGAACTCCACCGCATGAATACTGATCCATTGCAGGGCGAGTGCCTCAATGTTTTCAACGGGCAGGTTTTGTTGTTGCTGTAAGCGACAGTAGTGTTCGATCTGACACACTTGCTCACCCATGCGCGCGCCGAACAAGGTTTGCGCATCAGTAAAAGCAACGCCGATGCGATACCCGTCTAGATGCCTTTCGCACCAGGCCACATAACCGGGGTAGCGTGCATCCAGCCCGAGTGTGGGCATCGAGATGTCAACTGCCGCACCGCGGCGCCAACCGCGATCGCTGTTGCATGCCACGCCGCCCAGGCTGATAGAGTGCAGCTTGTGGCGTGAAAGAGAGGGCTGTTTACGGGGTGTTATTTCGACAGGAATATCATCTGGGTGAGGTAAGAAACGACCCATGAACGCACACTCCAAGTGCCAGCACTTTGATATTGTTTTCCTAAGTATAGTGACTGAAATGGAACTGACTGATTTTGATGCCGATCAACGGCTATTAACGCTGCCCGGCACCTCGCTGGTGGTGTTTACCAGTGCTGGCTGTTCGGCGTGTCGCATGGCCCGCAAGGTATTACCTGACATGACGTTGCCCATTGAACAGCTGTGCTGGATTGATGCAGGCAACAACGGTGGCTTGGTCGAGCGGTATGAGATTTTTCATTTGCCGACACTGTTTGTGGTGCATGAAGGGGCCTTTTATGGCCAGTTGAAGTCGCGACTGAGCGAAGGAGAGCTGGCGCACAACATTAGGCTGGCGCTCATGGGTGAGCCTGAAGAGCTGCCCTGAACGGGGCTTCAAATTTGTCCAAGACTTGCGGAGATGTCATGAGTAAAGGCTTAAAAGGCAAGTTGGTGTTGGCTATATCTTCTCGTGCGTTGTTTGACTTGAGCGAGAGTCATCAGGTGTACCTGGCACAGGGAGTAGAGGCTTACCGCAAGTATCAGATCGACCATGAAGATGAAGTGCTTGAGCCGGGCGATGCTTTTCCGCTGGTCAAAAAGCTGCTCAGTTTTAACGCCAGCCTTGGGCGTGAGCGAGTCGAGGTGGTGTTGGTCTCGCGTAACAGCGCAGACACCGGCCTGCGGGTGTTTAATTCGATTCAGCATTACGGCCTGAGCATTTCACGCGCTGCCTTCTCTGGCGGGCGAAACCCTCACCCTTATCTCAACGCCTTTGGCTGCGATCTGTTTTTGTCGACCCATGCCGAAGATGTGCGCAGCGCATTGGACGCCGGTTTTGCGGCAGCGACCATTCTTGCCGGCGGTGCTCGGCGAGCGGCCAGCAGTGAGCTGCGGATTGCCTTTGATGGCGACGCGGTGCTGTTTTCAGACGAGTCAGAGCGTGTGTATCAAGCGGGTGGGCTTGAAGCCTTTCAAGTCAGTGAGCGCGAAGCTGCTCGCAACCCGTTGCGAGGCGGGCCGTTCAAGGGGTTTCTGGAGGCGCTCAACCTGTTGCAGCGAGAGTTTCCTGAAGACACTTGCCCCATTCGTACTGCGCTGGTGACAGCGCGCTCGGCGCCTGCGCATGAACGTGTGATCCGCACCTTGCGTGATTGGGACATTCGTTTGGATGAATCTCTGTTTTTGGGCGGGCTCGACAAATCTGATTTTTTGGAGGCGTTTGCTGCGGATGTTTTCTTTGATGATCAGCCGGGTCATTGCGAGCGGGCGCGTCAGGTCGTGGCTACCGGCCATGTGCCCCACGGCATCAGCAACGAAACGATTGATTAAACAACGGTTCGAACACGACCTCTAAGGCGTCGCACTTGTCATGGCGCTGCTAAGCTCAATCCATCTCGGCCATTTAGGCAGTCGAGGAGGTCGTATGATTCGCTCGATTCTGTATGCCACTGACCTGGGTATTTACGCGCCGGTCGTGATGCAGCATGCCTTGGGGTTGGCGCGCACCTTCGCTGCGGATTTGTATGTGGTGCATGCGGTCGAGCCAATGGGGTTGTTTGCCGAATCGGTGTTGCAAAGCTATCTCGACGAGCAAGCGCTTAGCGAATTGCATCGCCAAGGGCTGACCACCATGCTGTCGACGATTGAGCAGCGCGTGTTGGAAAACCTGCGTGAAGAGTTGGGTGAGGGTGACTTAGAGCTGGACTTGATTCGCTCGGTCAAGGTGATTCAAGGCGAGCCTTCGCAGGTCATTTTGGAGCAGTCGCATAAACTGTCTGTTGATTTGTTGATTATGGGCAGTCACGGCCAGTCTGTGAGCGGTGATAACCATTTGGGGCGCACTGCGGCGCGGGTTATTCGATTAGCGCAGATGCCGGTCTATCTGGTGCCATTGATTCAACGTCGTCGCAGTTCTGATGTTTGAGGCTTGAGTCAGTTAAAAACGATAAAAAAGTTCTAGATTTATTCTTCTGACCTTCCATATAGTTATATACCGCCGCCGATAGCCTTGGCGTCTATTTGCTTTGAGGGATGCATATGAAGCTTCAACAATTGCGCTACATCTGGGAAGTGGCGCACCACGACCTCAACGTTTCGGCTACCGCGCAGAGCCTTTACACCTCACAGCCGGGTATCAGTAAACAAATCCGCCTGCTTGAAGACGAGTTGGGTGTTGAGGTTTTTGCCCGCAGCGGCAAGCATCTGACCCGAGTGACGCCCGCCGGTGAGCGCATCATCACCACGGCTGGCGAGATCTTGCGCAAGGTCGAAAGTATTAAACAGATTGCGCAAGAATTCTCCAACGAGAAAAAAGGCACCTTGTCGATTGCGACCACTCACACTCAGGCGCGTTATGCCTTACCGCCGGTGATCAGCAATTTCATCAAACAGTACCCGGACGTGGCCTTGCACATGCACCAGGGCTCGCCGATGCAAATTGCCGAAATGGCCGCTGATGGCACTGTTGATTTTGCAATTGCCACCGAAGCGCTGGAGCTGTTCGGCGATCTGGTGATGATGCCGTGCTATCGCTGGAACCGCTGCGTGGTCGTTCCTCAAGGTCACCCACTGACCAAGTTGCCAAAGTTGACTTTAGAAGCGCTGGCCGAATACCCGATTGTGACTTACGTGTTTGGTTTTACGGGTCGCTCCAAGCTCGACGAGGCGTTCAGTCATCGCGGTTTGACGCCAAAAGTCGTGTTTACCGCAGCAGACGCTGACGTGATCAAAACCTATGTGCGCTTGGGGCTAGGCGTTGGCATCGTGGCCAAAATGGCGGTAGATACCAAACTTGATAACGACTTGGTCGTGCTGGATGCCAGCGAGTTGTTTGAGTCCAGCATCACCAAAATTGGCTTTCGCCGTGGCACCTTCCTGCGGGGTTTTATGTGCGACTTTATCGAAAAGTTTGCCCCGCACCTCACCCGCGAAGTGATGGCCAAGGCTATTCAGTGCCACAACAAGCAAGAGCTTGAAGACTTGTTCGAAGGCGTTGAGTTACCCGTTCATTGATTAAGCCGCACCCTGCGTAAGACCTGCCGCAGGGTGCGATCTTTGGCACTGAACAGATCGCAGCCTGCGGCGTCTCCTACGACTCGTCGACAGCCCTCAAACACCGAAATCGCTATTGCTGCGCGTTACGTGCGTGTCGGTATTCACTGACGGCGTCATACACCGCTTTACGCAAACGATTGATCCCGCCAACCGGGCGGTGGGCTTCTATCCCGTGCCAGGGGCTGAACGACTGGTCGTCACAAGCCAGATTTTGTGCCGGGGTGTCGAAGTCTTGTGCGGGCACCGTTACCCGCGCCACCGTTTCAAACGGTGCATCTGACTCTTGCCATTCAATACTGGTGTCTTCAATCGGCATAAACCGATTAGCGTTCTGCCGTTGAATTTGCAATACGAAACATGCTGGCACACGGTCGGTGGACAGTTGCTGGTTCAGTGCGCTGCGCAAGAAGTTGGGCAGGTCCTGATTTTGCTCGGGCAGCGTGTAAGCCGGGCAGCTGTCCGGGTCTGGTGCGACCCGAAATTTTGCGTTGTCGTTACCAAACTTGTAGGGCGAGACCGAAAAATAGGTGGTTTGTGTTGGGCTCGCCGGGGCGGGTGACAAGGTTGCCAGTGCGATTAACAAGTGGCGGAGTTGCCAGCTGCGCGGGTCCCATGACGGGAAGAACGCCAACACTTTTTTGCCATCGGCCTGCGCAGCGATATTTTGACGGTACTCGGCTACGTCGCTGACGAAGAAGTTGGGGTGGTTAAACATCACAAAATCTTGTTCAGTCCGGCCTTTTTGGCTTGGCAGTAGCTGAGTGCCTGGTACGTTCTGTAGTTTGATCGCCATGCCGCGGGCATCACGCATGCTGTCGAATTGCGGGTAAGCGTTGCCATTGGACAGGCGCATCACGGCCTGCCAGGTTTTACCCGGCTCAGCAAATACGCCTTGGCGCAGAATCGGATCAAGCTCATCAAGCACCTGAACTTGGGCTTTGACGCAGCCATGAGCCTTGGCGTGGGCATCGCGCAGGTAGCGCGTGTTTTCCCGATGTTGGTCCACGATCTTGATCGCGGTCTGAATCGTGTCTTGGGTCATTGCGGCTTCATCGGCCGGAATCTGCTCTTGGGCAGACACCGGGCCACGCTGTTGCCAGGCATACCAGCCTGTTGCCAGAGCCCAGCCCAGCAGGCCCAGCGCAATCAGGATTAAAAGCAACTTGCCCAGCCATGTGCCGAGGCGAAGCCAGAGAGCGGTCAACATACAGACATCCTTTTAACGAATCATTCGTGGGGCAGTTGCTGTTCGAGCGGGCTGCCAAGCACTTTCAAATATTCCAGCAATGCCCAGCGTTCTTCGGGCTGTAGCAGGCGACCGATAACTCCATTGCCGCGTGGCCCCGCACGAAACTCATGCCCGCTGTTGTGGTTGCCGCTGATGCGGGTGTCGAGCACAAACCCGCCGTCGAACGCCTCTGTGCGATAGCCCAAGTGACGTGGGTCGTATTCAAAGCTGCCGCGGTAGAAGGTTTGATCGCGTTCGGCGTGTGGCGATAGCAATTGATACACCGTAGGCACTGAGCCGTTGTGCAAGAAGGGCGCTGTCGCCCAGATGCCATCCAGTGGACGGGCCTTGTAAGCGCGCAGCTCCTGCACGGCTATCGGCAAACCATAACCATTGAGGTGCGCTTGTTCTTCTGGGGCGATGTTGGCTTCACGGTAGGCATTCTCTTCTACAAAAGCAGTGACATACGCCAACCCTTTGGCCACAGACAATTTGCTCATGTCTAAGGGCTCTTTGCTCTCTGGGTGCAGCGTCACATCAAGCGTGGCCAACTCGGCCGGGTCCCATTGCAGGGCGCGGAGGTCATAACGATTATCAGCGATGTTATTGGCGGTATTGGGGTCGGTGCCAATCACCTCGACCGGGATCATTTTCAGTTGTTGCACCTCCCGACCGTTTTCATCCTTTGCGGGTGGGACGTGACAAGCCGCGCAGTTTTCAGTGAACAGCGCCCGACCTTTGGCCGCCAGGGGGCGATCAATCGCGCCCAGCAGTGTTTCGGGCCAAACCGGTGGTTTAAGTTTTTGCAGGGTTTGTTCGATCAGGTGCAAGTCCCGCACGCGCACGCTTGATGGATAACGGGCGTCGCCTTGCAACGGCTGGCCATTGCTGTCAAAAAAGTTCAGCGTGGCACCCACGCCCAAGGCTTCGCCAATATTGCGCGCCATAGGTTGTTTGGCTGAGCCGTTCCATTGCACCCAGTCAAATGTCCACATGTCCCACAAGTGGGGGTAATCCACCGGCGCGTTGGCCACTCGGTAGTTATCGGGCGAGATGGCGTCGCCGAAGCTGGCGTTGGCAATGCGCCCAAAGGCGTCAGTGCGCCCAGGGCCTTCCAGTGTGGGATAGAGCCCTCGGTGGGTGTCATTCCAGGCCACGGCCAGAAAATTATCCAGCGATGCCTTGAAGTCGGTACGAAGTTGTTTGTGCTGAGCGTCGTATTGATCGCCTAAAACAGTGCGAGCAAAGCGTTCGAACTTCCACGGGTTGTAATACGTGGCAGCCAAGCTGGCCACCAATGCCTGACCAAAACTGCCTCCCCGCAAAGTGGGCACGCTTGAGGGCAGCACATGCTGTGCCGGGGCGCCGTCAATGCGCAGCGCTTGACCTTTGAAGCGCAACTCGCCGGTGTGGCAGGCCGCACAGGTGATATCTAAATACTCTGCGTTATTGCCAGGGTTTTGGTGGCGGGTGAAACCCACTGGCAAGTTGGCAGGGTTAGCCGCACTGGCCTTTTGGCGGGGATCGACTAAAAAGCCAAAACGCGCCAAGTATTCAGGCGCCGCGAATAATTGGGTTGAGAAGGGCAATTCGAGTGCACTGAACCACTCGTAACGCAGACCTTTTACTTGGGTGCCTTGGGGCGTGTAGTAATAAATCTGGCGCTCGGCCTCGCTCCATTGATCCAGGTAATGCACCTGCTGTGCAGGCTGATACGCGGGCAGGCGAGGGTTGGCCACGAAGTAAATCACCACGCCTACCCCCACCAGCAAGGCGACCAAAAGCAACAGCAACACACGGTAAAACAAACGCACAGGACAATTCCTTGTAAGAATTTTTACAGTCTTATGCCTTAGCTTCTATCTGGCATCAAGTGGCCATAAACTCCTTCTGTGCTGCAAATGAGAGGTTTGACGGGCTAAATGTTGTGTGAGCAAAAATTACGGTCGTCAGTAGATGTGCTGAATTAATGGAATAAGGCGTGAACTTATCTACGATTTGCCTCTCTCATGCCGGTAGCCATTGGTCGCGGCCGCCTGATAAGCTCGCGGCTTTATTCGATTGCCCATTTGGCGCATGAACAAGGAAATAGCATGAAACAGCATCGGTTGGCGGCAGCTGTGGCTCTAGTAAGCCTGGTACTGGCGGGTTGTGATTCGCAGACCAGCGTAGAGCTGAAAACCCCGGCGCAAAAAGCCTCTTACGGCATTGGCCTGAACATGGGCAAGAGCCTTGCCCAAGAAGGCATGGATGACTTGGATTCCAAAGCCGTAGCCTTGGGCATCGAAGATGCCGTTGGCAAAAAAGAGCAAAAACTTAAAGACGACGAACTGATCGAAGCCTTTGCAGCCCTGCAAAAGCGCGCTGAAGAGCGTCTGACCAAAATGAGCGAAGAAGCCTCTTCTGCTGGCAAAAAATTCCTCGAAGAAAATGGCAAAAAAGCAGGTGTTGTTACCACTGCTTCTGGCCTGCAATACGAAGTGATCAAAAAAGCCGATGGCGCCCAGCCTAAAGCAACTGACGTAGTGACCGTTCACTACGAAGGCAAGCTGATTGATGGCAAGGTATTCGACAGCTCTGTAGAGCGTGGCAGCCCGATTGATCTGCCTGTCAGTGGCGTGATTCCGGGTTGGGTTGAAGGCCTGCAACTGATGCACGTGGGTGAGAAGTACAAGCTGTACATCCCAAGCGAGCTTGCTTACGGCGCTCAAAGCCCGAGCCCGGCCATCCCGGCCAACTCGGTGTTGGTGTTCGATCTGGAGCTGCTGGGCATCAAAGACCCTGCAAAACCTGAGCAAGATGCTGCCAAGTAATTAGCTTTTTGTTTTTACAACGCCCCGTCTGATCGGGGCGTTGTTGTTTTAGCCGCCTTGTCGCGCAAAGGCTGGCCCTGAGCGTGTCGCGTGCGCAGTAACCCATAAATTCCCTTGGCTAGTGGTTGTTGACTGCCAAGTCAATGAATTTATGGGTTTTTTTATGTGTGTAAAAAATGCCCGATCTGAACGCAGGCCTTATAAAACGTGGCTTTCAGAGGTGAAAACTAACTCTGTTCACAAGGTTATCCACAATTTGTGTGGATAACATTTGCCGCTCATCGTGCTCTGAAGCCCGGAATATTGCGGATATCTCATTCCATATCAAAAACCCGAGAGACCTTAGGGGCTGTTAGGATTAAGCTTCTAAGGAAAGTTCCGACTCGATTTAATTAAAAGTCTGACGGGGTTTAGTAATGGATCTTCAAATTATTGAGCGTAATGGTGAACCGGAGTACGCGGTTCTCTCATGGGAAAGCTATCAGGCCTTGCTTAAGGCTGCAGGTCTTGGCGAACAGCCAGCACCTACCCTCGTTGCACCACCACCCGAGCCAGCACAGGCACTGCCTGCCTTCGATCAGTTGCGCGTACTGCGCGAGGCCAAGGGGCTGGCACTTGAAGCCTTGGCGCGCACTGTAGGGATCAGCCCTTCCTATCTGGGCATGATCGAAACAGGAGAGCGACTGCCTGATCTTGCGATTCGTCGCAGCTTGGCGTGGGAGTTAGGGGTAGCAGGCTGGAGGGAAGCATCATGAGCATGCGCATCAGTCGTCAGCATTGGGACGGTTTGTTGGCCGAGTTAGAGCAAGCGCGACGCCAACGCCATCTTGTGACGTATCGCGCGTTGTTGGAGCGCTTGCAGCTTCCAAGCCCGGCAATGTTGACCCTAACCGCAGCACTGGAGCATTTGGCAGCGATGGACGCCAAGGCTGATCAGCCCTTGCGTAGCTCGCTGGTTATCAGCCAAGGCGCCAGTCGATTGCCCCGCACAGGCTTTTTTGAATGTGTTGAGCGTCTAGGGCGTTTCTCTGGCCCTTCGGATGGCGTAGCAGCCGCCTCTTGGCATGCGTCAGAGGTCGTGAGGGTGTTTGAATTTGCTTACGCTGCGCGTGAGGAGGCTTAAATGCTATGGCGGCTTAGAGCGCGTTTGAGCTACTGGCTGGCGCGCAAGTTGTTCCATTGGTCCTGGTGTGTTCGACAGCCACGTATTTGGCACTGGATGGAAGGGCAGTTTGCGCGCATGGCCAATCTGGGCGACACCCGTGCTCAGAGTTTTTATGGGCACATTCTGGCTTTTCGCGGCCAAGGCTTGGGGGCTCGGGAAGAGGGCGTGCGCTTGTTGCGTCTGGCGGCCTTGTCAGGCGATGCCAAAGCGGCCTATCAAGTCGGTGTGTTCAGTCTTGATGGTTCAGCCACTAAAGCGCCCGATGCGAGCGAAGCGGTTCGTTGGTGGACGATGGCGGCTAAGGCGGGCCACCCTTTGGCGCCGCTCAAACTGGCAGCGTTGTACCAACAGGGCGGGCCGGGGTTGTTGGCAGACCCTCAATTGGCTCAGTTCTATCAGGCCTGAATTTTAGGTTTGGCCAATGAAAAGGGCGGGTCGCATGATGCGGCCCGCCCTTTTTTACATGCGCACTTTGTAGTCGCGGCATGAGCCTGCTCACGTAAGAACAAGCCACACTTGTCGCAGGTTTTTACTGCTTGGCGACCTGGGTATTGAGCTTCAGGTAGTCCAGCAGGATGCGCCCGGTTTCGCTCAGGTAGGCGTCATCTTCCGGTTTGGTCTTTTCAGGCTCTACCGGCAATGCGTCTTCGTCTTCTTTCTTCATTTCTTTAAGTGGCGCTTCACCTTTGGCTTGGCGTCGAGCGTTTTCCATCGCCAATTGCTTGGCTTCAATGTCCGCATGTTGAGCTCGACGCTCTGCTTCATTGAGGCTGACGGTTTTCTCGCTCATCAGCTTTTCAGCCAGGGCCAGCTTGTCACGGATAAAGATGAATTCAGCATCTTTGGCCGTCCGCGCATCGTGTTCAGCCTTGAGCTGAGCAATGAAAAGCTTGAACGGGTCAGCCGCAGGCTTGATCGCTGGACGAATGGTGTCCCACGGCATGGCTTCTGGCAGAGCGCTTTCGCCGATTTCCTTAGTGTCGATAATCGACGGGAAAGCGACATCCGGCAGTACGCCCTGATGCTGAGTGCTCTGGCCGGACACCCGGTAGAACTTGGCCAGCGTCAGTTTCAGTTCGCCATGATTGAGCGGCTGAATGGTTTGCACAGTGCCTTTGCCGAAGGTTTGGCCACCGATGATCAGAGCACGGTGATAGTCCTGCATAGCGCCGGCGAAAATCTCCGATGCCGAAGCAGACAGGCGGTTGACCAGCAGCGCCATTGGGCCTTTATAGAAAGCCCCCGGGTTTTCGTCTTCAAGCACGTCAACTTTGCCGTCGGCGTTGCGCACCAATACTGTCGGACCTTTGTCGATAAACAGGCTGGTCAGCTCGGTGGCTTCTTGAAGTGAGCCGCCGCCGTTGTTGCGCAAGTCGATAATCACGCCATCGACTTTTTCTTTCTGCAACTCAGTCAGCAGCTTTTTAACGTCGCGGGTGGTGCTCTTGTAGTTCGGGTCGCCTGCGCGGAACGCTTTGAAGTCCAGATAAAACGCCGGGATTTCAATTACGCCGAGCTTGTAGTTCTTACCGTCCTGCTTGAGATTGAGGATCGACTTTTTCGCCGCCTGCTCTTCAAGCTTCACCGCCTCGCGGGTGATGGACACAATTTTGCTGGTCTGATCGTTAGGCGCATTGCTGGCTGGAATCACTTCCAGACGCACCACTGAGCCTTTAGGGCCGCGAATCAGTTTGACCACTTCGTCCAGACGCCAGCCAATCACGTCGACCATTTCTTTGTCGCCTTGGGCGACGCCAACAATTTTGTCAGCCGGGGCTACTTGTTTGGTCTTATCGGCCGGGCCAGCTGGCACCAGACGCACGACCTTCACCTGATCGTTGTCGCTCTGCAACACCGCGCCGATACCTTCGAGGGACAGGCTCATGTTGATGTCGAAGTTTTCCGCGTTATCTGGTGACAGATAGTTGGTGTGCGGGTCGTAAGACATGGCGAAGGTATTGATGTAAGTCTGGAAGATATCTTCGCTGCGGGTTTGATCAAGACGCGACAGTTGGTTCTTGTAGCGCTTGGTCAGCAGCTCCTGGATCTTGGCAGGCTCTTTGCCTGCGATCTTCAAGCGCAGGACTTCATCCTTGATGCGCTTGCGCCACAGGTCATTGAGCTCAGCTTCGGTCTTGAGCCAAGGAGCATCCTTGCGGTCGATCTGCAGGGTTTCTTTGGCCGAGAAGTCGAACGAATCAACGCCTTTGTTCAGCTCGGCAAGAGCAAAGTCCAGGCGCGATTTAACGCGATCCAGATAGCGCTTGTAGATCGTGAAACCAGGGTTGAGGTCGCCGCTTTTGAGGAGGTCGTCAAATTGGGTTTTCCATTTGTCGAACTCGGCAATATCGCTGGCCAGAAAGTAACTGCGTGAAGGGTCGAGAAGCTTCAGATAGCTGTCGTAGATGATCACGGAACGTGCGTCATCGAGCGGCGGCTTGCTGTAATGATGGCGTTTGAGCAGCTCAACGACGTTAAGACTGGCGATTACCTCATCACGATCGGGCTGAAGGTTATCCCAACTGTTAGCGGCGAACGTATTGGCCGAAAGCGGCAAAACGCCTAAGCCAATGAATAGGGCAAGTGCGGTGCTAGGGAATAAATGCTTCATGCTGATTCGACGCGGGGGCAATTGATAACGCATATTAGGCCGTCTTTGAAGTCGCCGGTTCCATGAAGGACCGGTCGCATAATGCAAAAAGCCCGGTGCTACAGCGCCGGGCTCAGTCCGGACTCACTATGGAGGCACTGTGAAAGCATTGCAAGGCGTTGAAGGGCATGTGGAGTGGGTTGATGAGCCAAGTCCAGCATGCGATGTAGGCCAAATCCGCATACGCGTAGCGGCAGCAGGCCTTAATCGGGCCGATTTGTTACAGCGCGCCGGGCTCTATCCGGCGCCGGCTGGCGCCAGTCAGGTATTGGGCCTGGAGTGCTCGGGTGTGGTCAGTGAAGTGGGTGCGGGTTCTGCGTGGCAAGTGGGTGATCGCGTGTGTGCGTTGCTCGCGGGCGGCGGCATGGCGGAGGAAGTGGTGGTCGATGCCCGTCACGCCTTGCCGGTCCCAGAAGGTTTGTCGCTGGTCGAAGCTGCCGCTTTGCCGGAGGTGTACAGCACGGCGTGGCTGAACCTGTTCCAGTTAGCAGGCCTCAAACCCGGTGAAAAAGTGCTGCTGCACGCGGGCGCCAGCGGCGTGGGGTCTGCCGCCATTCAGTTGTGCAAAGCCTTTGGCAGCCCATGCTGGGTCAGCGTGGGGTCGGCTGAGCGTTTGGCTTACTGTCAGGATTTGGGGGCTCAGGGCGGCGTAGTGCGCACAGATGGGTTGGACAGCCTAAAAGCATTGGGGCCGTTCGACGTAGTGCTTGACCCAGTGGGCGCGAATTACGCTGAGTCTAACCTCAAGTTGTTGGCTCAAGATGGGCGCTGGGTGTTGATTGGCTTGATGGGCGGGCGTAAGGCCGAGCTGGATTTGGCGTTGGTATTGGGCAAGCGTATTCAGTTGCTGGGCTCTACTCTGCGCAGCCGTGACGATCAGTTCAAAGCCGATTTGCTCAGCGATTTGGGCCAGCAGGTGTGGCCACTGTTTGCCGAAGGCCGCCTAAGCCCGCAGTTGGCCAAGACCTTCCCGATTGAACAGGCCCATGAAGCGTTTGAAGAACTGGCCGGTAACCAAGTGTCGGGTAAGTTGGTGTTGGTGATCGACCCAAGCTTGTTATAAGTCGGCGCCCTAGAAACGGCGCCCTGCGCGAAGGCTGCGATCGTCTAAATCAATAGATCGTAGCCTTCGCCAACTCCCGCAAAGAGCCAACAATGGAATGACCACAACCCTGTGGGAACTGCCGCAGGCTGCGATGTTTTGACCTTTAACGTCAAGCGTTTACATTCGGCTGCAGGGCTTACAGGGTTTTTTACTTCCAGTGATGAATCGGCCAGCCGGCCTGTTCAGCATGCTCTTGCAACACAGGGTCCGGATTAACCACATGCGGGTGGTCGACTTTAAGCAGCAACGGCAAGTCGTTGCGTGAATCAGAGTAAAAGCTCGCGCCTTCGAGGTTCTCTTCTTCGGCGTCCAGCCATTCAAGCAAGCGCGTAATTTTGCCTTCACGGTAGGTCAAGGTGCCTACGGTATGGCCGGTGTACACCCCGTTTTTGACTTCCAACTCTATGCCCAGCACTTCATCGATGCCCAAACGCTCTGCAATCGGTTTGACCAAGTGCACGCCTGAAGCCGAAATCACCAGGATTCTGTCGCCCGCTTTGCGATGCGCGGCAACGGTTTTGGTGGCGTCACTGAAGATGATGGGTTCGATAAAGTCCTCTACCCACGGGCCGATCAAATAGGCAACTTCCTCGGGCGTGCGACCAATCAACGGCTCAAGGCTAAAAGCCATGAACTCTTCCATTGCCAGCTTGCCTTGGCTGTAGGCCTCCATCAGTTCGTTGTTGCGACGCATGAATGATTCAGGGTCGACCCAGCCCAAACGGCCCATTTGCGCGCTCCACAACGTGGCACAGTCGCCGTGAATCAGGGTTTCGTCCAGATCAAAAATAGCCAGGGCCATCAGCGCACCTCTCTCGTCACGTTTTTCAAAGGCATCAGGCTACCTCACAAAGGGTGCTGCTATCGATGCTCAGCGCAACCCGTTGGCCATCGGCGTACAGATCGGCGGGTGAGCGGTTAAGCACGTCCACCACAAGTTCAACGCCACGCACTTCGACTCGATAACGGATCACGTTACCCAGCAGGCTGTGATTGCGGATCAGGGTGTCGGGTTCGCCTTGCACACTCAGGCTCAGTGTTTCAGGGCGAATGGCAATGCGGCTGGTCACTGGGCGTTGCAACAAGCGGCTGGCTGATTCGGCATCCAACAGGTTGTAATTGCCAATAAAACTGGCAGCAAACACATCCACCGGCGCAGCGTAAAGGCTTTGTGCGTCGCCACTTTGCACGATTCGGCCTTGATTCATCAGGAAGATTCGGTCGCTCATGGTCAGCGCTTCTTCTTGATCGTGTGTAACGAATATGGTGGTCAGCCCCAGCTCGCGCTGGATCTGGCGGATCTGCTCGCGCAAGTGTTTGCGAATGCGTGCATCCAGCGCCGACAGCGGCTCATCCAGCAGCAACAGGCGTGGGCGTGTGACCAGCGAGCGCGCCAGTGCGACGCGCTGGCATTGACCGCCCGACAGTTGATGCGGGTAGCGTTTGGCAAAGTCGTTAAGCTCCACCAGTTGCAGTACTTCAGCCACACGTTTGTGGCTGTCGTCAGCCTTGACCTTTTGCATGCGCAGGCCGAATGCCACGTTTTGCTCAACGGTCATGTTGGGGAACAGTGCGTAGCTCTGAAACACCATGCCGATCCCACGTTTTTGCGGGCTGAGCGGCACGATGTCTTGGCCATCTAGCAGGATTTTGCCGTCATCAACCGGGGTTAGCCCGGCAATGCAGCGCAACAGCGTTGACTTGCCGCAGCCTGAGGGGCCCAGCAAGGTCACGAACTCACCTTTGCTGATAGTGAAATTGATATCGCTGAACACCGGGGTGCCGGAGTAGGTTTTTTGCAAGTGCTCGACGCTGACGAAGCTCATTGGCTGTTGTCCTTGTTCAGGAAGGTGGCAACCCAGGTCAGCACCAGTACAAAAAGAAAGTACGAGATCACCAGGGCACTGGTGAAATGGCCGCTGCTGTTACGCATGTTATTGAGGAACACCTGCAATGTTTCGTAGCGGGTGCCCACCAGAATGTTGGCGAAAACGAACTCACCAAACAGGAACGAAAAAGACAGCAGCAACGCCACTAGCAGGCCTTTTCGCAGGTTAGGCAGGACGACCAAAAAGGCCGCCTGCCAAGTGCTGGCGCCGAGCAACTGTGCGGCGTCCATTAGGTCGCGCAGGTTAATGGCTTGTAGGTTGTTGGTGATGGCGCGGTACATGAACGGCAGCGCAACGGTGAAATAGCAGCCGATTAAAATCCAGGGCGTCCCGACCATCGCCAACGGCCCGGAACCATAGAGTTGCAGCAAGCCGACCGACGACACCACGGGGGGGACGGCAAAGGGCAGCAGAATCAAGATGTTCATCAGCGCGTCGAGCTTGGGGAAGTGGTAATGCACCACAAACAGCAACGGCAAAATGAGCACCACCGACAGCGCCAGCGCGGCGACACACACCAGCAGTGATTGACCGAAGGCCGTCAAAAAGCGTGGATCGGCCCACAGTTGGGCGTACCACTTCAAGGTAAAGCCGCTGGGCAAGACGGTGGCTGACCAACTGCTGGCAATGGAGTAGACCAGGGTGCCGAGCAGTGGCAGCAGCAAGATGATGAACAGCACATACACCACGCTGCGGTGGTAAATACTGGCGGTTGAGGCTTCAGCGCGCGACATGGTAGCTCCTCTTTAACAACCACTGATGCACCAGCGTTACCAGCGTCATTAATCCCACCAAGATCACGGCCAGAGCGCTGGCCATGTTGGGGTCAAGGCTGATATCACCCGAGACCATTGCGGCGATCCGAATCGGCAATACGTTGAAGTTGCCGGTGGTCAAGGCGTACACCGTGGCATAAGCGCCCAAAGCGTTTGCCAGCAAAATCACAAACGTGCCCAGCAGGGCTGGGGTCAGTACGGGTAGCCCGATATGGCGCCAGAACTGCCAGCTGTTGGCGCCCAGTAATGAGGCTGACTCACGCCAGTCTTCACGCAGGGCATCGAACGCGGGGTAGAGCAGCAACACACCCAGCGGGATTTGAAAGTAGGTGTACAAAATGATCAGGCCGGTTTTGGAGTAGAGGTTGAAATCCTCGATGATCCCGGCCTGTTTGAGCATGATCGTGATGCTGCCGTTGAAGCCCAGCAAAATGATGAACGCAAACGCCAGCGGCACCCCCGAGAAGTTACTGGTCATGTTGGCGAAAGCGTTCACGAAATTACGCAGGCGTGAGTCCACCTTGCGCAGCGAATAGCTGCCGAGTATGGCAATCACAATCCCGAACGTACTGGACCAAAAACTGATTTCCAGGCTGTGTTGGATGGCCTGCAAATAGAATTTCGAGTTGAAGATCTTGGTGAAGTTATCCAGGCCCCAGCCGGTCTCTTGCGATTGCACGCTGTGAATCAGTACCCACACCAGCGGGGCGATTTGAAACACGATAAAAAACACAGCGAAGGGCAGCAGACACAACAGTGCCAGCCATTGACCACGGGTCATGTTGAAGGCCTCAACAAGTCTTGGCACACAGGCTTGTCGTGAGCCACGCCCAGCAATTGGCAGATCGTGCCGCACAATTGCGTCTGTTTGGGTGTTACGTCCGGGTTCAGGCTAAACGCATCCCCCAGCACAAACAGCGGCACTTCACGCTCTTCGGTTAATAAGCCGTTGTGCGAGCGGTCGTTGTTCATGCCGTGATCGGCGGTCACCAGCACTTGATAACCGGCATCGAGCCAGCCTTGTAGGTAGTCCGCCAGAATGATGTCAGCCGAGCGCGCGCTGTTTCGGTATTGCGGGCTGTCGAGGCCGTGCTTGTGCCCAGCGTCGTCGATGTTCATGGGGTGAACCAGCAGAAAGTTGGGCGCGTGTTGGGCGCGCAGGCTTTCGGCGTCTGCAAACAGGTGTGAATCGGGGTAGTGGTCGCTCCAGTAAAAATGCCCATGCTGGATCGGTAAGTCGGGTGCTTGAGTATGGCGGTCGCGGGCAGCGATAAAAGGGGAGCGGTTGTACAACTCGCTGACCCAGTGATAAGCCGCAGCCCCCGTGGTTAAACCGGCTTCACGGGCGTAATGAAACACGCTGCGCTGGGTGGACAAGCGCGAGACGTTGTTATGCACGATGCCGCTTTCAATTGGGGGGACGCCCGTGAGAATACATTCATACAGCGGGCGCGACAGCGCGGGCAATTCGCACTCAAGCCTGTAAAGCGCAGCACGCCCAGCGCCCACATACGCCTGCAAATGACCCAAGGCATGGCGCGCCACGGCGTAGTTAAGCCCGTCTAGCACGACCAGAATGACGTTGTGTTTCATGTACGACGACTCCGCAAACGTAAGAAACATGCCGACAGCGGTAGCCACTGCCGCAGGCTGCGACAGTGGCTACAGGTTTTGTGCGGGTCTTACTGCATATTGATAATGACTTCTTCCTGCCACAGTTGAGGCAGTGCCTTGGAGGTCTTGTCCCATGCGACAGCGTCTTTAATCGGCGTCACATTCTTGTACTGCTCATTAGGCAGCAACTTGGCCTGCACCTCCTCCGGCAGCTTGAGGTGTTCAGCGCGAATTGGGCGTGCATTGCCACGCGCAAGGTTGGTTTGGCCGGCATCACTGAAGATAAATTCGCGCGTTAACTTGGCCGCGTTCGGGTGTTTGGCGTACTTATTGATGATCGTGGTGTAGCCCGAAATGACCGAGCCATCGGACGGAATCAGCACGACATAGTCGTCAGGGTTGGCCATTTTGGCTTTGTAGCTCAGGCCGTTGAAGTCCCAGACCACACCGACCTCAACCTCGCCTTTTTCCATCGTGGCGATGGTTGGGTTGGCCAGCGACAGGCGTCCTTGCTTGGCGATATCGGCAAACATCAGCAGTGCGGGCTGAATTTTTTTTTCGTCACCACCGTTGGCAATGGCCGCCGCCAGTACACCATTGGTTGCTTGTGCAGCAGTGCTGACGTCACCAATGGAGACCTTGTATTTGCCCTGCTTCAGATCAGCCCATTTGGTGGGGACTTCTGAGCCATGCAGCAGTTTTTTATTGATGATAAACGCGATAGTGCCGGTATAAGCCAGCGCCCAGTTACCGTCTTTGTCCTTGGCCCAATCAGGGATTTGCTCCCAAGTGGTGGGCTTGTATGGCTGGGTCACGCCTTTGGCGACAGCGATGGGGCCAAAGGCTGCGCCCACATCACCAATGTCTGCGCTGGCGTTGTCTTTTTCAGCGGCAAACTTGGCCACTTCTTGTGCCGAACTCATGTCGGTGTCGATGTGTTTGAGGCCATAAAGCTTATTCAGATCCGCCCAAGTGCCTTTCCAGTTTGCCCAGTCATCGGGCATGCCGACGCTGTTGACTGCACCCTCGGCGCGGGCGGCAGCTTCAAGGGTTTGCAAGTCAGTGTCGGCAGCCATTGCCGAGGTACACAGAGCGATGCTCGAGCCTAACAGTGATGCCAGGAAAAACTGTTTCATCCGAAGCTCCTTGGGCGTTTTCAACGCTGGGTTTTATTGGTCTTTTGCGGTGGTTTGGTCTAGGTCAGCAATACCCGAGCCAATTTAAGCCCGGCGCATGACACTTTAATGTCGGCATGAATTAGGCAAGTTATTTGCACTGACCTCTCAGGCAGCTCGGGTAAGCGTAGACCATCACCAAAGCCCCGGTTGGCCTAGCTTCAGTGAGTACTGAAGCAATGAGTGTCATCGAATCGTCATGTGCACTGCCTAGGCTGACGGCCTGCACAACTAACGATTTTGCAGGCCGAGCCTGCCCACATTTGGTGCTGGACTAGTCCAGATAGGTAACGTTGATGCGTGAAGGTGCGCCCAAAGCGGTGACAGCCATTGGGCTGGCACTGCAAGAACAGATTGAACATGGTTTGTTGGCGTGCGGCAGTCAGTTGCCTGCCGAGCGCAAGCTCAGCGAATTGTTTGCCACCACTCGTATCACCGTGCGTGAAGCGTTGTTACAACTTGAGACGCAGGGCTTGGTCTATCGCGAGGAGCGCCGAGGTTGGTTTATTTCCCCGCCCCGACTGGCTTACAACCTGATGCAGCGCAGCCACTTTCACGCAATGGTCAGCGCCCAAGGACGCGTGCCCAGCACTGAGGTGATTTCGGCACGTTTGCAACCAGCCTCGGCCGCCGTGTGCGCACGGCTGCAACTCCCGGCGTTTTCCAGCGTGATCCAGATATGCCGCGCTCGGCGCATTGATGGGCGACTGGTGCTGTATGTGGAGCACTACTTAAACCCGCAATACTTCCCACAGATTTTGCAGTTCGACCTCACGCACTCGATCACCGAGCTATATGCCCGGCATTACGATTTGCATTACGGCAGGGTGCGTTTCGAGATCGTCCCCACGGCCTTGCCCCCTGAAGCGGCAACCCCACTCAAAGTGTCCGCCGCCAGCCCGGGCTTGAGGATTGAACGCATCAACTACGACCAGCATGGGCGCTTGATCGACTGTGACCTGGAATATTGGCGCCATGACGCGATTCATGTCGGGGTGGATGTGCTGGGGCGCTGATAACGCTGTGGTAGCGGGGGCCGGCTGCGATCATTTGATTGCTAATGATCGCAGCCGGCGGCAGCGCCAACGAGTAGTTGAAACCTCAGTCTTTCTGCAAAACGCCGCTGCCTGCTGTCACCACTTGCACGCTCAAACGCGGGGTTGCCAAGTCCAGTCCTGCTTCGTCCAGGTGGCGTTTGAGGGACAGGTTAAAGGCCCGCGACACTTCCCACTGCTTGATTGGCGCCGTTTTGAAACGGGCGCGCAAAATGGCGCTGCCCGACTCGAAACTCTCGACCCCCTGAAGCTCCAGTGGTGACCAAATATTGCGCCGTTGCAGTGGGTCAGTGCGCATCTTTTGCCCGACTTCACGCATCAATTTGATCGCGTCGTCGATTTCCATGTTGTAAGGAATCGCCACGCGGAAGATCGCGTAGCCGAACTCGCGCGAGTAGTTTTTGATGCTTTTGATTTCGCTGAACGGGATGGTATGCACAATGCCGTCGATATCGCGCAAGCGCACGGTACGGATGGTCAAGCCTTCAACCGTGCCCAAATGCCCGCCCACATCCACGTAGTCGTCGATGGCCAGCGAGTCTTCAATGATGATGAACAGGCCGGTGATCAGGTCCGCCACCAGCGATTGCGCACCAAAACCAATGGCCAGACCGATCACACCGGCACCCGCCAGCAGGGGCGTGACGTTCATGCCCATGTTGGCCAGCGCGACGATCAACGCGATGATAAAAATGGCCACGAACAGTACGTTGCGAATCAGCGGCATCATGGTTTGCGCACGGGCGTTGGCCAGGCCTTTGCGCGAGCGGGTCAGTGCGTGATGCACGGCGGTGTCAGACAAAATCCAGATCAGCCAGGCAAACAGCAGCGTGCCGCCGAGGCTGAACAGTTTGACGCTGATCTCATGCCCGTCGCCTTCGGTGAAGCGGATCAGCGACAAGCCCCAGACGCGCAGGCCCAGTTCGATAAACACCAGCCACACCACCAGATGCGCCAAGGTGTAGACGAAACTTTTGAGTCGCTCGGAGTACAGCGCATGACGCTTGTGCCCCCGTTGAGGTTTTTGCGCGTGGCGCCTTACCAGACCGTTGATGACCATGCACAACACGACCAGCACGGTACAAATCAGCGATTGACGCAGGGCTGTGCTGGTGTCGCCCGCGGAGACGAATGTGGCCACCAGCGAAATGGCCACGAGAATCAACGCCGCCACCCACCAGTAAGTGCCAAGCAAGTCGATGCTGTCGCTCAAGGCGCGGCGTGTTAAACGTCGCGACAGGGGCTGGTTGCGGATGAGGTGAGCAATGGGGCGGCGGAAACGAATGATGAACAGCCCGGTGGACAAAGCGGCCATTACATTGGCAAAGGTCGCCGCGGTGTGGGCCAGATGCACGCCCAATGTGGCCACAAGGCGGGGGTCGCTGAGTGCTTCACCAAAGGCAGCAAAACTGCCGATCCACCACAGTGGGCGAAAGGCTTGATGACGCAAAATATGCAGCGCCCGATGGCGGTGTGGGCCGTCCAGCAGCGAGAAGGCAATCACGCAAATGGCTGAGAAGCAGGTGCCAATTACTAGCGCATACGCCAGCACCATTGCCAAGTCTTTGCCCAGTGAGGACGGCAAGGCATAGCTCATGTAGACGGTGATTACCAAGGCCACCAGCCACGGGCCTAGCTTGCGTAAGGCAAAGCGCAGCATGTCGACGGCTTTGGGGTGTTGCGGCAGTTCTTCGCTGAGCCCAAAACGTAAACGCACCCGATGACTGACCCAAATCAGCAGCGCAGCCAACAGGCTCCAGACCATGATGATCAGGGCAAAGGCAAAGATGATCGGCAACCATTGGCTGGCGGGTAGCATCAGTGCTTTGAGTTCGTCATGTGCCTGTTCGATCTCGCGCGCCCAGCGATAGGTTGGGCTGTCGGTGCCCGAGAATTGTTTTTCGAGATCTGAAAGCGTGCTGCCAATAAGCCCTAACACGCCTATTTCAGCTTCGGGTTGGGCCTTTTTGGTCGCGTCGCGCAGCTTTTTCAGGTCGGCCAACAGCTTGCTGCGTTGTTGGTCGTTTTCAAGATTTTTGATCACCTGATCCAACGACTGGCCCAGCGGTTCGGTCGGTTGTGCCTGGGTTTTATCCCCGCCCCCCAGTAAACCGGGTAAACCAACGGCTTGCGCCGAGGTTAAGGGCAGCAACGTCAATAAACAGACAAGCAGGCAGTAAGGCAGGGCAAAAAGGCGAAGGAACACTAGGCGGTCAACCTCAAAGATGACGAATTGACCGAGTGTACGCTAGGCCCAGCGATCATTCATTTCTTGTCACACATCAAATGAATAATCGCTGGTCAACTTACAGAAAAGAGAATGGGGTTATTGGCTGACCTTGGCCAAGATCTTGAACACGATGGTGCCGAAGATCAGCAACATGCCGCACCAGATCATCAACACACCAATGCCGCTGGTTCGCTCGCGAAGGGTGAAGCCGATGGTCAGTAGCAACATGCCGCAGACAATGGGAATCATCATGGAGTGAAACGCAGACATCTCAATCATGGTTATAGACCTGAAATTATTAATGCCCCCAGTCTAGGCTGCTTTGCGCAGGTGTGGGGTGATGTGTATCAAAAATGAACCAAGCCGGTCATGTGGTCACTGGCGCATGCTGGGATAAGGGCCCAACAGCCTTTAACTATCAGGTCTGTTTGTGGCCCATCGCAGCCTGCGCCAGCGACTACAGGTTGAGTACGGTGCGGTTTACGGTAATTCGTCGCTGGCGTAAAACGCGCTCAATACTTTCACTAGGTGCGCCAGATCATGGCTGCCGGCCAGTTCACGAATGGAGTGCATGGCGAATGTCGGCAAGCCGATATCGACCGTGCGCACTCCCAAATGGCTCGCTGTGATCGGGCCGATGGTCGAGCCACAGCCCATGTCGCTGCGCACTACAAAACTTTGTACGGGGACTTCTTCGGCCATGCACAAGTGACGGAAGAACCCGGCCGTTTCGCTGTTAGTGGCGTAACGCTGGTTGCTGTTGACCTTGATTACAGGCCCGGCATTGAGCTTTGGTCCGTGGTTTGCGTCGTGTTTGTCTGCGTAGTTGGGGTGAACGCCGTGGGCGTTGTCTGCCGATACCAGCAGCGACTTCTGAATGGTGCGCACAAACTCGTCACCTTCAGGCAGCAAGCGCTGCAGGATCTGCTCCAGCATGGGCCCATCGGCACCGCACGCTGAGCACGAGCCGACTTCTTCATGGTCGTTGGCCACCAGCAGGCAGGTTTCTTCGGTGTCGGCATTCAGCAATGCGTGTAGCCCGGCGTAGCACGACAGCAAGTTGTCCAAGCGTGCGCCAGCAATGAAGTCGCCATTGAGACCAATCACCGCAGCACTTTGGGTGTCGTAGAAACTCAGCTCGTAATCGAGCACTACGTCAGCATTGAGGTCGTGCTCGCGAGCCAGTTGGTCGGTCAGCAGGGCGCGGAAGTCAGCGCGTTCATCACCTGCAACTTGGGCCAGAATAGGCGGCAACTCAGTTTGCGGGTTTATCGCCCAGCCTTCGTTGGCCGTGCGATTAAGGTGGATGGCCAAGTTGGGAATGGTGGCGATCGGGGCCTTGAAATCAATTAGCTGGCTTTCAACTTTGCCATCTCGGCGGAAGGTGACGCGGCCTGCGAGTGACAAATCGCGGTCAAACCAAGGGGCCAGTAGCGCGCCGCCGTACACCTCCACGCCCAACTGCCAAAAACCTTGGCGTTGTAGCTCTGGCTGAGGTTTGACCCGCAGGCACGGGCTGTCTGTGTGAGCGCCGACCATGCGGATGCCACCTTGCAAGGCCGGGTGACGGCCCAGTTTGAACGCGACAATGGAGGAGTCATTGCGGGTGACGTAATAACGCCCGTTGGCTTCGGTGTACCACGTCTCGCGTTCGTCGAGACGTTGATACCCCGCCGCCTCCAGGCGTTGAACGAGGCTGGCAGTGGCATGAAACGGGGTAGGGGAGGCCTTGAGAAAGTCGATCAGGCCTTGGTTCAACTCTTCGCGCATAAGTTACTCCAGACAGCAAGGCCGCGAGTTTACCGTATCGTGCCGATAAGTGTCTGCGACCGGCTCATCCCGTGATCAGGTTGCCTGACAAGAAAATCTCGCGACGCTCTTTACGGCCAATTTTCTCGTGCTTACTGGCCTTATAAACGGTTAGGAACTTGGCTCTGTCGATGTGCTCGATGCCGCGGATATGGCGTTCGACCAGTTCGTCATAGCGTGATTCGGTGATGAAGCGATACACGTCGCGGCGATAGAAAAACCCCATCTGAAAGCCCAGTGTTTCGGCTGGGTGCTTCGAGGTGGCGCGAAAGCAGTTTTCCAGGTCAATCGCTTTGGGCTGACCACCTTCCTGAAGGCTGACCATGACGTTCGCCGCCCAGAAGTCCATATGAGTAATAGCCTTTTGATTGAGCGTGCTGAGCAGCTCAAACGACGACTCGATGAAGTGCTCAATACGCTGCGGGTTTTGCTCCATCCATTGCAGGCCGTCAACGTACTGATTGAGCAAGCGCGTAATGATAAAAAACTCTTTGGTCAGGCCCAGAGTGGATTTTGTGTAGCCAAAACCTAGCAGCCGCGACACGTTGGCGCCGCGGGCATGGGCTTCATGGGTGTTGATCAGTTCTTCCAATGGCCAGTCGAAACGACCGTTGCGCTGCGCGCGCGATAACGTCACGCGTACCTTGGCTTTGAAACTGTCCAGAGGCTGGACTTTGGCGAACATCAACTCATTGCACGCCTTGAGTGGGGCGCTGACCCGAGACAATTTCTTGTTGCTTCGCTGTTGGATTAACTCAACCAGTGCTTGGCGAGTGGCAGGGGGCGGATCATCTTTGAGGTGCAGTGTGGTTTTCTGGCAGTTGAGCGTAAATGCAAAAGCGCTGGCCAGTTGTGGAGCTTTGATCACGCGTATCCCTTACTTGCGGTCAGGCCATATAGGAAATTGCCTACGCGTGATCCTTCGCGTTACAAGCAGGTAGAGTGTTTACGCATGTAGCCTCTAACCTGTTTTCTGCCTTCCTGGCGGGGGGACGAGATCCATACAGCACTTAAATAATGTCGTTATGCCATCTGTTACAGAATTTTGACATTATTTTCACACTCCGTAGAGGGTTTTTTCCTACAGAATTTTAGGATGGGCAGAGGGGCAAGCACGCGCACACCGCTACAGCCCTTGAACACAAGGGTTGCAGGCTGAAGCGGGATGTTTAGGTGCAGGTATTAGAAGGGGGCCGGGCACTCGAACGTCAGGCGTTCGCCGGTTTGTGGGTGGGTGAAGCTGAGCATGCTTGCGTGCAGGCAAAGGCGTGGGTAGGCGGCCAATGCTTGCGGGTGCGCGTACAGGCCATCGCCCAGCAGCGGGTGCCCGATGGACAGCATATGGACGCGCAGTTGGTGTGAGCGGCCGGTAATGGGTGTTAGCTCAACGCGGCAATAATCGCCACAGCGCTCAAGCACTTTCCAGAATGTCAGCGCGTTTTTACCGAACTCATGGTCGACCACGTGCCGAGGCTTTGTCGGCGGGTCATAGCGCAGTGGCAAATCAATGCTGCCGCTGTCCAGTTCTGGCTGACCCCAGGCCAATGCGGTGTAGGCTTTTTCGGTTTCGCGGTCGTGAAACTGGCGTGACAGTTCGCGGTGGGTATCTGCGTCACGCGCCAACAGAATGATCCCGGACGTTTCCCAGTCCAGGCGATGCACGATGAGCGCCTCTGGATAACCGTTCTCTTGCAGGCGGGTGATCAAGCAGTCTTTGTTGTCTTCGGCTCGCCCCGGCACTGAGAGCAGCAAGGTGGGCTTGTTGACCACCAGAACGCCAGCGTCCTCATGGATGATGTGAATGTTGGACAACGGCATTAAAACAGCCTCTTAACAAACGCCAACGGCGACGTGGGAACCTTCTGCGTACAGAAGGCGCCCAAGTCGCCGTGGTGTCAGCCGGATCGATTAACGATCAGGCAGTGTGATGTTGAGTTCCAGAATCGAGCAGCTACCCTCGTTTTCCAGGGCAATCTGTACTTGATCTGACTCAATGTTGACGTACTTGCGGATCACCTCTACCAGCTCTTTTTGCAGAGCAGGCAAGTAGTCCGGGGTGCTGCGCTGGCCGCGTTCGTGCGCCACGATGATCTGTAGACGCTCTTTCGCGACCGACGCGGTAGTCGTCTTTTTATTGGCACGAAAGAAGTCAAAAATATTCATTGCTTAGTTGCCTCCAAACAGGCGCTCGAAGAATCCCTTCTTCTGTGCATCGAGGAACCGATGCTCCACAGTTTTGCCCAGCAGGCGGTCAACAGCATCGCTGTAAGCCTGGCCTGCGTCGCTTTGGTCATCAAGGATGACCGGCACGCCCTGGTTGGATGCCTTGAGTACCGCTTGAGACTCAGGAATAACACCCAGCAGGGCAACGGCCAGAATCTCTTTAACGTCTTCAACACCGAGCATTTCGCCCTTGCTGACACGCTCAGGGTTGTAACGGGTCAGCAACAGGTGCTCTTTGATCGGGTCTTCACCCAGTTCGGCGCGACGCGACTTGCTGGCCAACAAGCCCAGCATGCGGTCGGAGTCACGTACCGAAGACACTTCAGGGTTGGTTACAACAATCGCTTCGTCAGCGAAATACATAGCCAAGTGAGCGCCGGTTTCGATACCTGCCGGGGAATCGCAGACCACGAAATCGAAGTCTTGCTTGAGTTGCATCAGAACTTTTTCGACGCCTTCTTTGGTCAGCGCATCCTTGTCGCGTGTTTGGCTGGCGGCCAGCACGAACAGGTTTTCCAGGCGCTTATCCTTGATCAGGGCTTGTTGCAGGTTGGCTTCGCCGTTGACGACGTTAACGAAGTCATACACCACGCGACGCTCACAACCCATGATCAAGTCCAGGTTACGCAAGCCAACGTCGAAGTCGACGATCACTGTTTTGTGGCCGCGCAGAGCGAGGCCGGTACCGATAGCGGCGCTGGTGGTGGTCTTACCCACACCACCCTTGCCGGATGTAACCACTAGAATCTTGGCCAAGGTGTTTCACCCCTAAGGAAAAAGGACTTTTTAGCCCCTGAATAACATCTCTAAAAACGACTGCAGGTGAACAACTTTGGCAGGTTATCTCTGATAAACAACGTTGTTTAAAACACAGGTTGTTTGATTTACGACGTCCTACACGTTTTAGCTGTTTGCACTACAACTTCGAGATGCTTGGAAAATGGCGAGAGTATCCGTTAAAGCCGAGTGATGTTCAACATGTCGCTTGACAGACTGATTTGAACGCCAGCACCCCACAGCGGATCGCGCCGCAAGTCTTCAGATACTTTGTACTTACCGGCAATAGACACCAGCTCCGCGCTTAACTGCTGACAAAATATACGCGCTTTGGTATTGCCCTTATGCCCGGCGAGTGCTCGGCCCCGCATAGGGCCGTACACATGGATGTTGCCATCGGCCATAAGTTCCGCACCGGGGCTGACCGAAGCGATCACGACAAGGTCGCAACCTTCGGCGTAGACCGTTTGCCCGCCACGCACTGGAGACGTGATGATTTTGGTCGGCTTGAGAGTGGGCTCGGGCGGTTTTTCGGGCTTTTTCTTGACCTCGACTTCAACCGGTTCGATGGGCCGCTCACGCGCCCCTGAGGGCGGCAGTACCGGCAGGTCGATGGCAATGGCGGCGGCAATGTCTTCGATACGGCTAGCGCGTATCGCCAACGTGCGCAGGCCGTGCTGACGACAGACCCGCATCAAACCCGGCAAATCAATAGCGCCTTCGCCGGGGGGCAGTTTGTCTAGGGCCAGCACCAGCGGGGTGTTGCTGAAAAAATTCGGGGCTTGAGCGACTTTGGCGGCCAGTTGGCGATCAAGGGCTTCAAGGTTGTTTTTCGCCAGCTCCAGCACCGTGATGGCGAGCATACTGCCCTTTAGCTGGAACACGGGGGCTTGGTCTAGCGATTCGGTTTGGCTCATGGTCTGCTTAACGCGGCTTGTCACTTAAAGTGCTGAGACTTATAACGAGAACGCTCGCGAGCCGCAAGCGGGGTCTAACGATGTAGAATGCCCGGCCCTTGTGTCTGTTCGGAATCATTAATGGATCGCCCGCGTTTTCGTGCCGCTTTTTTTCATCCGCGCTTTTGGCTGCTCTGGTTAGGCTTGGGCGTGCTGTGGCTGGTGGTTCAACTGCCTTATAAGCTGCAACTGTGTATCGGTCGGGTGCTGGGCGCGCTGATGTATCGAGTGGCCAGTGATCGACGCCGTATTGCTGCGCGTAATTTGGAGCTGTGCTTTCCAGAAAAGTCTGACGCCGAGCGCAAGCAACTGCTTAAAGACAACTTCGCCTCAACCGGTATTGCCTTTTTTGAAATGGCCATGAGCTGGTGGTGGTCCAAACCACGCCTGGCCAAGCTGGCCCATGTCGAAGGGCTGGAGCACCTCAAGCAAGCGCAGCGTGAAGGCAAAGGGGTGATTTTGATGGCGTTTCACTTCACTACGCTGGAGATCGGCGCAGCCTTGTTGGGGCAGCAACACACCATTGATGGCATGTACCGCGAGCATAAAAACCCGCTATTTGATTTTATTCAGCGCCGTGGTCGCGAACGCCATAACGTTGATTCGCTGGCTGTGGAGCGCGATGACGTGCGCGGCATGCTCAAGTTGCTGCGCTCCGGCCGGGCGATTTGGTACGCGCCTGATCAGGACTACGGCGCCAAGCAAAGTATCTTTGTGCCGCTATTCGGTATTGAAGCTGCCACCGTCACCGCCACTAGCAAATTCGCCAAGCTGGGCAAAGCGCAGGTTGTGCCCTTTACTCAACAGCGATTGGCTGATGGCAGTGGCTACAAGTTAGTGATTCATCCACCTTTGGACGACTTTCCCGGAGAGAGCGATGAGGTTGATTGCCTGCGTATCAATCAATGGGTGGAGCGCGCGATCCGTGAATGCCCAGAGCAATACCTGTGGGCTCATCGTCGGTTCAAGACTCGGCCACCGGGTGAGCCTAAGCTGTACGACAAACGCCGCTGAGCCCACGCGCAGCAAAGGCGCGCAAGCATGAGCCGTGTTGAGCCGGTCACGGGCTTGATCTTGTCGGGCGGTGGTGCCCGGGCGGCGTATCAAGTGGGTGTACTGGCAGCGATTGCTGAGTTGCTGCCAGCGGGGGCGCCTAATCCATTTCCTGTGATTGTCGGCACCTCGGCGGGGGCGATCAACGCGGTCAGTCTGGCCAGCGGTGCGATGGACTTTACTCGCGCAGTCGAACACTTAACGGCGTTCTGGCAGGGCTTTGAAAGCCACTTGGTGGTGCGCAGCGATTGGCCGGGCGTGATTCATCAAGCCAGCCGTTTTTTGGGACACAGCCTGCTAGGGTTGGGCTCACATGTGCCGGTGGCGCTGCTCAATAGCTCACCGTTGGGCGATTTGCTGGCCGATAAAATTCACTTTGCAGGGATTGATCAGGCGATTGCCGAGCAGCAACTGCGAGCCGTGGCGGTCACCGCGTTTGGGTATTCGTCAGGTCAGGCGGTGACCTTTTATCAAGGAAAAGGGGCCATAGACGGCTGGTTACGGCATAGGCGTATCGGCTTGCCGACATCATTGACGGTTGAGCACTTGCTGGCCAGTTCAGCCATTCCGCTATTGTTTGCTCCGGTCAAACTGGGCGAAGAGTACTTTGGCGATGGCGCAGTGCGGCAATCAGCGCCCATCAGCCCGGCATTGCACTTGGGGGCGAACCGAGTGTTGGTGGTTGGGGTCAGTGGCAACCCGCGCGGGCCAGATCAGCAAGGCGGCCAGCAGCGCAGTTACAACGCGCAACAGCCCACCCTGGCCCAGATTGGCGGGCACATGCTCAACAGTACGTTTATTGACAGCCTTGAGAGTGACATCGAGCTGCTGGAGCGTTTGAACCACTTCAGCCGTTTATTGCCCCGCCAATCGGACAACCTGGGTTTGGCGCCGGTGGACGTGTTGGTGATTGCCCCGAGCCAGCCCATAGATGAAATTGCCGCCCGTCATCGGCACGCATTGCCCGCGGCCCTGCGCATGTTTTTGCGCGGGCCGGGTGCGACTAAAACCAGTGGAGCGGGGGTGCTTAGTTATTTACTGTTTGAGGCCAGCTACTGCCGTGAGTTGATTGAGCTGGGCCGCCGCGATGCGTTGGCCCAGCGTGACGCGCTCTACCGTTTTTTAAGCTGACATTAGGTTCAACGCTTACTCTGCAATCTGCAATTTACGCGCTTCGGTATAGATGTAACGCAGCTTGTCGTACTCAAAAGGCGAGTCGAACTGACCGTAGCGAAAGCTCGTGGTGTAGCGTTTGTCGATCGCTTGCAGCACCCATATTTCGGGGTGGCGCGTGCTTTCGTGGGGCACGTTGAGGTAGTTGATTTGCTGCACAGCGCTGTAGTCCACAATCAAGCCGCCGGTATCGCGCAGGTTTGAAGGGCCCAGAATCGGCAGCATCAGATAAGCCCCGCCCGGCACACCATAAAAGCCCAGCGTTTGCCCGAAGTCTTCACTTTGGCGTGGCAAGCCCATCGAGGTGGCCGGATCCCACAGCCCGCCAATCCCCAGCGTGGTGTTTAACAGCAGTCGCCCGGTGGTTTGCAGCGAGCGTTCGCCCTTGAGCTGCAACAGGCTGTTAAACAGGTTGGGCACATCGCCCAGGTTATTGAAGAAATTGCTGACACCCGTGCGCAAAAAGCTTGGCGTGACATAACGATAACCGTCGACCACAGGCAGGAACACCCATTGGTCAAAGCGATAGTTAAAGTGGTAAATGCGTCGGTTGATGGATTCCAGCGGGTCGTACACGTTGAGCGCGTTCATGGTGGCGCGTTCAAACTCACGCTGATCCAGACCCGGATTGAATTTCAAGAGTTTCAAGGGCTGGGTAAAGCCGTCGATGTCTTGGGTTGGCTCAATGTTGGCCTTGCTGTTATCCGCTTGGGCGTAGCTTGCGCTGAGTAGTGCGGCGAGAAGCAAAAGATGTTTAGCCACGGAAGAACTCCAGCATAGCGTCAGCATTGACACGGTAATTGAGGTTGCCGCAGTGGCCACCGTACGGGTAAACGGTCAAGCGATTGCCAAAGGTTTTACGCAAGAAGCCCAGATCGCCAGGGCCAAGGATGATGTCGTCGGCATTGTGCATGACGGCAATTTTTGGGCTGTTTTTTAAGTAGTCCTGCAAGGCGTACAGGCTGACTTGATCAATGAGTTGCAACAGGCCGCCGCCATCGGTGCGGGCTCGCCACATCGGGATCACTTGCTCGGTGAGGTAACAATCGAAGTCACACAGCAATGCACGTTTTAGGAACGGCGTCAGGCTAGTGCCTTCGGTGATCGGGTAATTGGGGGGGGTTATGAGCCCGCGGTGGTTGATCAGGTCTGAGGTGAAGACAATGTCGGCTGACGAGAAGCGGAACATGGTACCGATCAGCATGGCCATTTGTTCGTTGGTCAGGCGCTCTTTAGAGTTTTGCAGGTCATAGACCAGTGCCGCGTTGAGGTCGACGTAGCCTTTTTGCTTGAAGTAGCTGGTCAGTTTGCCCAGTACTAATTCGTAAAAAGTGGTGCTGTTGTTGATGCCTTTAACTTCGGTTTGCACCAGCTTGTCGAGGTTGCTGATCGAGGTGTAGAGGTTAACGGGCGGGTTGAGCATCAACACTTTTTTGAAATTGAAGCTTTTACGGGTTTCATCCAAATGGCTAACAAAGGCAGCATTGAGTGCGCCCAGGCTGTAACCGCTCAAGTAATACTCGGTGACGGGCACGTCCGCTTGCTGGGCGCGAATCGCTTGCATCACACGATACAAATCTTCGGCGTCATATTGGCTGATGCCCGGCGTGGCAAAGCGCGAGGCAGCGCTCATGAAGTCATAGCTGGTGGGCGATGACAGCTGCACTACGTGGTAGCCGGCTTGATAAAAGAGCTTTTTCAGGTATTCGTTGAGGCTGCTGTCGTAAGGGGCGCCAGTGCCTGCGATCAAAAACATCAACGGCGCCGGATGGTCTTGCTTGGCTATGCGGTAGGTGAGCTTTTTGACCGCCCAAAAGTTGGCCGGCAAGGTGAACTCGCGTTCGGGCCGCAGCTTGAGTGAGTAGTCGGACTGACGAATGTCATCTTCGCTGGGTAGAAACGGACGCATTTCCGGAGGCGTGGTAGCAATCGTGGCCTCAAACGGATTGGTAATGGGGTAGCCATAGGTTGCGGGGTCGATATCGACCGCCTGTGCGGACGCACTCAAAATAAGGCCGCCCAGTAAGGCAGCGAGTGGCAGAGAACGAAGCATGACGACTATCCCTAGGAGAGAGTTGCGGAGAAGATTCGCAGGCTATGACCACGGGGCAAGTGTCGAAGTGCCATGCACTGGCACTAAATAAATTCCCGGTCAGTCTTGAGCAGGCAAATAGCTACCAGACGATACACGTTGAATGACTTTAGTGAACAGATATGTGATTGCAAGGCTTGCATACCCAAAGCGTGCGATTAAGCTGGGCGCCGCTTTTGCCTATCGGAGTTTGTTATGCGCCCAGGTTTGTCATTGATCGTGCTGTTTATTGCCCTGCCTTTGTGGCTGGCTGCCAGTTATGGCCTGCGTTATGGCTTGATGGAAGACCCGCAATGGGTGGGGACGTGCGTTGCGCAGGCGACACGTTGGGAGTGTCAGCTGCGAGCGAATCTGGGTTGGCTGATTCACTTTAGGGTGATGGGCTGGACGGCATTGGTGCTGTCGGTGATTGCGTTTTGTGTGCGTGGCCGCGTTGGCAGCGCGTTGGCGGTATTGGCTTTAGTGTTCGGTTTGCCAGCACTGGCGCTGTATAACGCCAGTTTGGCCGTATTTGCAGTAGTGATTGCCGGGCTGCGCTTGGTTCGTTCACGCAAGGCGTAGCCCATTTGAATGGCAGGTGTGGTGCTGAGGAGGTGCCTCGGCAGTGACTTTAAAAGCTCGCTGCCTGCGCCAGCTCCTTGCTGCGGTGTTCAGGTGCGAGCTGTCACCCGCAAGCTGCGCCACAGCGCTATCACCAACAGCACGCTGACCAGCGCCCAACCCCAGGCTTGTTCATTGTTCAGGCCTTCGCGGTACAGCTGCAATGGAATGCCAGCCCCTATGATGAATGCCAGTAAACCGAACTCCCGGCGCGGCCCGCGTACTGGGCGCAGCAGGTAAACCAATGCTGGCAGTAGCAATGCAGCGGTGGGGAAGCTGCGATAGCGTGGTTCAAACACAAGCCCTAACATCATCACCGCGCCGGCAAACCCTGCGGCTGCCAACCACCAGCCTGCACGACGATCAAGTGCATTGAATGCCCGTTCGCGCCAGCCGTTCTTTTGACCAAGCGTCAGCGCTGCATGGGCCAAGACGATAAGGTTCAGGCCGACTAGAGCTGCTGCCCACAGCCATTCCCCGGCGAAGCGACTGGTGACCGAAGCCAGTTCAGCCCATGCGCCAATTGAGCAGGCGCCAATGGCACCAAGAGCGGGTAATAACAGGGCGGCGCGTGTGCTGCGAACGCGCCCAGCCATCAGTAGAGTGGCGATGAATAATGCCAACCCCAAACCTAGCCAAACAGGCCAGTCAGGCAAGTTAGAGACTGGCCCTGCCAGAATGCCCTTGTCCTGACGGTCGGCGTCAAACAGCCCCCAATAACCCCCTACAGCGCCCTCGCTGCTGCGCTTCCAGGGTTGGTCGAAAGCTTCGATCAAGTTGTAGTTCCACCCGTTTTGCTCGGCTTGTGTCACAAAGCCGCGAATGAACTTGGCTTCATTGACTCGGCTTGGTAACGCCGTTTCGCGCTGACGGCCTTCGCTGGGCCAGCCGGTTTCGCCGATCAAAATGTCTTTAGGCGCAAACTTGCTGCCAAACACCTGACGAATTTGCGCGACATGGTTGAGCGCTTTATCGATGCCGGCAGGATCATCTTCCCAATAAGGCAGCAGGTGAATTGTCAGGAAATCAACAGCAGGCGCCACTTGTGGGTGTTGCAACCAAAACTCCCACACGTCGGCATAGGTGACGGGTTGTTTGACCTGGACTTTGACTTGCTCGATCAGCTTGACCAACTGTGGTGCGGTGATCTCTTTGCGCAGCAACACTTCGTTGCCGATGATCAAGGCACTCACGACATCCGGATTGGCATTGGCCGAGGCGATTAAGGCGTTGATCTCTTTTTGCGTATCGACAGTGTTGCCGTTGACCCAAGCGCCACTCATGATTTTTAAACCATGTTTGCGCGCCAGCTCGGGCAGGGCTTCAAGCCCTGTCTGCGAATAGGTGCGAATGCACTTGAAGCGGGTGGCCAGCAAGGCCAGATCGGCATCCATGCGCTCAATTCGCGGCACAAAAGGCTGGTCGAAAGGCGATTGGTCCTTATCAAAGGGGGTGTAAGACGCACATTGCAGTTTGTGCGTTGGCGTGGCGGCGTCGGGCAATATCACCGGTTGGCCAATGCCATACCAAAAGCCGGCAACAGCAAATATGCCCAGTAAGCAGGCAAATAGATAAGGCAGGACGGGGAATCGAGCAGTCGCGGACATGATCAGGCCGTATTGGGAGCAAAGCCGCGCATCTTACCTGCTATTGGTGGGGCAGGGCGCGGCTGGCGTGATGTTTACATGCAACGGATTGTGTCTTTGAAGTGCTTTGCGCGTGCGGACACTCTCGTGCAGCTATGTCGTTACTGGCTGTTTTAAGGTCGTCGTCAGAGCAGTCCTTGGCTGGGGTGGGGTTGATGATCGAGGTGTGAGTTCAGGGAGGGTAGATGCGTTGCCTTTTTGCCTTGATGTGGTTCGACATTCGTCGAGCCCGACACTGGGGAATCAATGAATGAGCATGCGACGAATGTTGATTGCTGGCGCAACCTTGGTGCTGGCGATGAATGCGGGACTGGCGGGCGCACAAACCAAGCCGACGTTGAATATCGGCTATGTAGATGGCTGGTCTGACAGCGTAGCGACCACCCATGTAGCCGCCGAGGTGATTAAACAAAAACTGGGCTATGACGTGAAGTTGATGCCGGTAGCGACCGGGATCATGTGGCAGGGGGTGGCCACCGGTAAGCTGGATGCGATGTTGTCCGCTTGGCTGCCAGTCACGCATGGTGAGTATTGGGCCAAGAACAAAGAAAAGGTCGTCGATTACGGCCCTAACTTCAAAGACGCAAAAATTGGTCTGATCGTGCCTGAATATGTGAAGGCTATTTCTATCGCGGACTTAAAAGACGATCCGGGCTTTAAGCAAAAAATTGTGGGTATTGATGCCGGGTCGGGCGTGATGCTTCAAAGCGATCAGGCTATCAAGGACTATGACCTTGGCTACAAGCTGCAAGCCAGTTCGGGCGCGGCCATGACATCGGAGCTTGGGCGCGCGGTGGCGAAAAATGAACCCATTGTGGTGACCGGTTGGGTGCCGCATTGGATGTTTGCCAAATGGAAGCTGCGTTTCCTTGATGATCCCAAAGGTGTGTATGGCGCTGCGGAAACGGTCAACAGCGTCGGCAGCAAGGAGCTGGGCAAGAAAGCACCTGAAGTGGCAGCTTTTTTGAAGAAATTTTCCTGGAATTCAAAAGACGAAATTGGAGAGGTCATGCTGGCGATTCAGGAGGGGGAAAAGCCTGAAATTGCAGCTCAAGAATGGGTGGCTAAGCACCCGGAACGTGTCGCTGAGTGGACTCAATAAAAAGCAGCGCAGTGTCTAGCTCGCAGCACACAGAGCCGTCTGACGTTTTTGTCAGGCGGTTTTTGCATTTTTTGGGGTGGCATGATGATGTCATCGTCAGTACAGACTAGAGAAACCGGGGGCTGCAGCTTATTCGGGGTTCTACTACTAAAGTCGTCTGGTGCCGATTTCGAAGCCCCCTAATAGTGAAAACGTTCCATCTCATCTGTGCTGCGAGGACAAAAATAATGAACGACAGCATTTACCTCTCGATTCAAAACAGCCCGCGTTTCAAGGAGCTGGTTAGAAAAAGGGAACGATTCGCCTGGATTCTCTCGGCGATCATGCTTGGATTGTATGCCGGTTTTATCCTGTTGATTGCATACGGGTCACACATCATGGGGGCTAAGTTGAGCCCTGGTTCGTCAATTACATGGGGAATACCGATTGGAGTTGGGTTGATTGTTTCGGCCTTTGTTCTAACGGCTATTTATATTCACCGGGCTAATGGCGAATTTGACGACCTGAACAATGCAATTCTCAAGGAGGCTGCGCAATGATCCGGCGTCTATTGGCAACACTGGGCATGGCTGCCTTGTCTTCGGGGGTCTGGGCGGGTGAAGCCTTGACCGGAGAAGTCCAAAAACAACCGCTCAACGTCTCGGCGATCATCATGTTCGTCGTGTTTGTGGGGGCAACCCTGTGCATCACGTACTGGGCTTCCAAGCGCAACAAGTCGGCTGCGGACTACTACGCGGCAGGTGGCAAGATCACAGGTTTTCAGAATGGTCTGGCGATTGCGGGTGACTATATGTCCGCCGCTTCCTTTCTGGGTATTTCCGCGCTGGTATACACCTCTGGCTACGACGGCTTGATTTACTCGATCGGCTTCCTTGTGGGCTGGCCAATTATTTTGTTCTTGATCGCAGAGCGCCTGCGCAACCTAGGCAAGTACACCTTCGCTGACGTTGCCTCATACCGCTTGGGTCAAACCCAAATCCGCTCGCTGTCGGCCTGCGGTTCGCTGGTCGTGGTGGCGTTTTACCTGATCGCGCAAATGGTAGGTGCCGGTAAGCTGATTCAGCTGCTGTTCGGCCTTGACTACCACGTTGCAGTGATTTTGGTCGGCATCTTGATGTGCCTGTACGTGTTGTTCGGCGGCATGCTGGCGACCACGTGGGTTCAGATCATTAAAGCGGTGTTGCTGTTGTCGGGTGCAACCTTCATGGCCGTGATGGTGATGAAGCACGTTAACTTCGACTTCAACTCGCTGTTTGCTGAAGCTGTAAAGGTTCACCCTAAAGGTGAAGCGATCATGAGCCCGGGCGGTTTGGTGAAGGATCCGATTTCGGCATTCTCCCTCGGTCTGGCGCTGATGTTCGGTACAGCGGGCCTGCCACACATTCTGATGCGCTTCTTCACGGTGAGTGACGCCAAAGAAGCCCGTAAGAGCGTGCTGTATGCCACTGGTTTTATCGGTTACTTCTACATCCTGACCTTCATTATTGGTTTTGGCGCCATTCTGCTGGTAAGCACTAACCCTGATTTCAAAGACGCTGCTGGCGCTTTGCTGGGTGGTAACAACATGGCTGCTGTGCACTTGGCTGATGCGGTAGGTGGCAGCATTTTCCTTGGTTTTATCTCGGCAGTTGCTTTCGCCACCATCCTGGCGGTGGTTGCGGGTCTTACTCTGGCAGGTGCGTCGGCGGTTTCTCACGACTTGTATGCCAGTGTTATCAAGAAGGGCAAGGCTAACGACAAGGATGAGATTCGCGTCTCGAAGATCACGACAGTGGCGCTGGGCGTGTTGGCTATTGGTTTGGGCATTCTGTTTGAAAGCCAAAACATCGCCTTCATGGTGGGCTTGGCGTTCTCCATTGCTGCGAGCTGTAACTTCCCGGTATTGCTGCTTTCCATGTACTGGAAAAACCTGACCACTCGCGGCGCGATGATTGGTGGCTGGCTGGGTCTGGTGAGTGCGGTGGGCTTGATGATTCTTGGCCCAACTATCTGGGTGCAGATCTTGCACCATGAGACCGCTATCTTCCCTTACGAATACCCTGCGCTGTTCTCCATGATCATTGCATTTGTGGGTATCTGGTTCTTCTCTATCACTGATAAGTCCAAGGCAGCTGAGAAAGAGCGTGCATTGTTCTTCCCGCAGTTTGTGCGTTCGCAAACGGGCTTGGGTGCAAGTGGGGCGGTAGATCACTAATCCGGCAACACGTTAAGCAGTCTGCGTAATGAAATCCCTCTGTCGAAAGGCAGGGGGATTTTTTTTGTGTGTGTAGGGCGAGTATTGGAGATTGCGCCTGTCTCAACCGATGGCAGCCTGCAGGGTGCTTTGTGTTGCAGCTGACGAAGGTGGCGTCCGATTACGAAGCGCTCTTAACAGTGGTTGATGGCTGCTTGTTTCTCGGCGGTTCCGTAGGGCGGGTGTTTGGAGTTGCCGCAGGCTGCGAGCTTTTGATCTTTTGTGTGGGTAAACAAATACGGCCTCTGCTCTTTGTTAAGAGGCAGAGGCCGTATTCGGTGCAGCTAAGACGCTATCGTGGGATGGTCTTACTTGCGGTCTTCCAGCTTGGTCAGGTCACGCTGCTCGTAGCCTGTGTACAGCTGGCGCGGGCGGCCAATCTTGTACGGGCTGGAGAGCATTTCTTTCCAGTGTGAGATCCAGCCTACAGTACGCGACAGGGCGAAGATCACAGTGAACATGCTGGTTGGAATGCCGATCGCCTTGAGGATGATCCCCGAGTAGAAGTCGACGTTCGGGTACAGCGAGCGTTCGATGAAGTACGGGTCGGTCAGGGCAATCTCTTCCAGGCGCATGGCCAGCTCGAGTTGCGGATCGTTCTGAATACCCAGCTCTTTGAGCACTTCGTCGCAGGTCTTTTTCATGACTGTTGCGCGAGGGTCGCGGTTTTTGTAAACCCGGTGACCGAAGCCCATCAGCTTGAACGGATCGTTTTTGTCCTTGGCCTTGGCGATGAAGGTGTCGATGTTAGACACATCGCCAATTTCGTCGAGCATGGTCAGCACAGCTTCGTTGGCGCCGCCGTGAGCAGGGCCCCACAGTGCAGCAATGCCCGCAGCGATACAGGCAAACGGGTTTGCGCCCGAAGAGCCTGCCAGACGTACTGTGGAGGTCGATGCGTTCTGTTCGTGGTCAGCGTGCAGGATAAAGATCTTATCCATTGCTTTGGCCAGTACCGGGCTGATCGGTTTGATCTCGCACGGTGTGTTGAACATCATGTGCAGGAAGTTTTCGGCGTAGCTCAGGTCGTTACGCGGGTACATCATGGGTTGACCCATGGAGTACTTGTAAACCATTGCGGCCAGGGTAGGCATTTTGGCAACCAGACGGATCGCGGAAATTTCGCGATGCTGCGGGTTATTAATGTCCAGAGAGTCGTGGTAGAAGGCCGAGAGGGCGCCGACTACACCGCACATGACCGCCATTGGGTGGGCGTCACGACGGAAGCCGTTGAAGAAGGTCTTCAACTGCTCGTGAACCATGGTGTGGTTCTTCACGGTGCTGACAAATTGAGCCTTCTGCTCTGCAGTCGGCAGTTCGCCGTTGAGCAGCAGATAAGCTGTCTCAAGGTAGTCAGAGTGTTCAGCTAATTGTTCAATCGGGTAGCCGCGGTGCAGCAGGATACCGTTGTCACCATCAATATAGGTGATCTTCGACTCGCAAGACGCGGTCGACATGAAGCCAGGGTCAAATGTGAACCGGCCCGTGGCCGTAAGGCCTCGCACATCGATTACATCGGGACCCACGGTGCCAGTTAAAATGGGCAGCTCGACGGGGGCTGCGCCCTCGATGATCAACTGCGCTTTTTTGTCAGCCATGTGGCCTCCTATTTATGCTTGAAATCATCAGACAGACCCCCCACGCAGGGCCCGCACCACTATAGATATATAAATTTGAATGTCAATTTGCCTAAAGTCTTGCTGTACAAGGCTTTGAGGAGCGTTTTTTCTGGAAGATATAGGCCGTTTACGCCTTTTACAGCTTCATTGCAATGAGCTATTAGGGGGGAGGTGATTGCGTTGTCATTAGTAACCTAACTGTCTATACTCGGCAGCCGACCGCCAGGGGCTTTTGGGCCCGTTTAGATGGGGGTCGTCACTCCCTGGATGGTGGGTACCTGACCAGTGCACATCCCAACAACTTTGCCCTGATTGTTAGGGGCTCTTCAGTGTGAAAAAGCCGTGAATAGCCAACGACCTGTAAACCTAGACCTAAGGACCATCAAACTCCCCATCACCGGCGTTACGTCATTTCTGCACCGTGTATCGGGCATCATTCTCTTTCTCGGCCTGGGCATCATGCTTTATGCATTGAGCAAATCCCTGGGTTCGGAAGAAGGTTTTGCCGAGGTGAAGGCATGCTTGACCAGTCCGCTGGCCAAATTCGTTGCATGGGGCCTGCTATCTGCCTTGCTGTACCACCTTGTGGCAGGTATTCGCCACTTGATCATGGACATGGGCATCGGTGAGACGCTAGAAGGCGGCAAACTGGGCTCGAAAATCGTAATCGTCATTTCCGTGGTGATGATCGTTCTGGCGGGAGTTTGGATATGGTAACCAGCGTTACGAACCTGTCGCGTTCGGGCCTCTATGACTGGATGGCACAACGTGTGTCTGCGGTCGTTCTAGCGGCTTATTTCATCTTCCTGATCGGATACCTCGTTGCGAACCCTGGCATTGGCTACGCCCAATGGCATGAACTGTTCGCAAGCAACTGGATGCGTATCTTCAGCCTGCTGGCCCTCGTTGCTCTGGGCGCTCACGCCTGGGTCGGCATGTGGACCATCGCGACCGACTACCTGACGCCAATGGCGCTGGGCAAAAGTGCGACAGCAGTACGTTTCCTCTTCCAGGCAGTCTGCGGCGTTGCGATGTTCGCTTACTTTGTCTGGGGTGTGCAGATTCTTTGGGGTATCTGATTCATGGCTACTAACACAGTTAATACACTTTCGTTCGACGCCATCATCATTGGCGGCGGCGGTGCTGGCATGCGCGCTGCATTGCAGCTGGCGCAAGGCGGTCACAAGACTGCTGTAATCACCAAGGTTTTCCCGACGCGTTCGCACACAGTGTCGGCACAGGGTGGCATCACCTGCGCTATCGCTTCTGCAGACCCGAACGATGACTGGCGCTGGCACATGTACGATACCGTCAAAGGTTCCGACTACATCGGTGACCAAGACGCTATCGAATACATGTGTTCCGTAGGCCCTGAGGCCGTGTTCGAGCTTGAGCACATGGGTCTGCCGTTCTCCCGTACCGAACAGGGTCGTATTTATCAGCGTCCGTTCGGTGGTCAGTCCAAGGACTTCGGTAAAGGTGGCCAAGCTGCCCGTACCTGCGCTGCAGCTGACCGTACCGGTCACGCGCTGCTGCACACCTTGTATCAGGCCAACCTGAAGGCCGGCACTGTATTCCTGAACGAATACTACGGTGTTGATTTGGTGAAAAACGAAGCTGGCGATTTTGTCGGCATGATCGTTATCTGCATCGAAACTGGCGAAACGTCCTATGTTCGTGCCAATGCCACTGTATTGGCGACTGGCGGTGCAGGCCGTATCTACTCCTCGACTACCAACGCTCTGATCAACACCGGCGACGGTATTGGCATGGCGCTGCGTGCAGGCGTTCCGGTTCAAGACATCGAAATGTGGCAGTTCCACCCAACCGGTATTGCTGGCGCGGGTGTACTGGTTACCGAAGGTTGCCGTGGTGAAGGTGGATACCTGATCAACAAGCACGGTGAGCGTTTCATGGAGCGTTATGCTCCGAACGCCAAAGACCTTGCAGGTCGTGACGTTGTAGCTCGCTCGATGGTTAAAGAAATCATCGCGGGCAACGGTTGCGGTCCAGATGGCGACCACGTAATGCTCAAGCTCGATCACCTGGGTGAAGAAGTTCTGCACAGCCGTCTGCCAGGTATCTGCGAACTGTCCAAAACGTTCGCTCACGTAGACCCGGTTGTTGCTCCGGTGCCAGTGGTTCCGACTTGCCACTACATGATGGGCGGCGTTGCCACCAACATTCATGGCCAAGCGATCACGCAAGACGCTGATGGCGTTGATCAGGTCATTCCTGGCCTGTTCGCAGTAGGTGAAGTGGCGTGCGTATCGGTTCACGGTGCAAACCGTCTGGGCGGTAACTCGTTGCTCGACCTGGTGGTATTTGGTCGTGCGGCGGGCCTGTTCCTGGAGCAAACCCTCAAGGAAGGCGTTGATTACGCCCGTCCACGTCAGTCTGACATCGACGCTGCTCTGGCACGTCTGGATGGCCTGAACTCGCGCACTGATGGCGAAGACGTGGCTACTCTGCGTAAAGAGCTGCAAAGCTGCATGCAGAACTACTTCGGTGTATTCCGTACTGGCGAATACATGCAGAAGGGTATTGCTCAGCTGGCTGATCTGCGCAAGCGCATCGCCAACGTGAAAATCAACGATAAGAGCCAAGCGTTCAACACGGCCCGTATCGAAGCTCTTGAGCTGCAAAACTTGCTCGAAGTGGCTGAAGCCACTGCTATCGCTGCTGAAACCCGTAAGGAATCGCGCGGTGCTCACGCCCGTGAAGACTTCGAAGATCGTGACGACGTGAACTGGCTGTGCCACACCCTTTACTTCCCGGGTGAAAAACGCGTAGCCAAGCGTGCGGTGAACTTCTCGCCGAAAACCGTTCCGACCTTCCAGCCAATGGTTCGTACTTACTAAGGGTGGCCGATATGTTGAAAGTCAGTGTTTATCGTTACAACCCTGATCAGGACGCCGCTCCGTTCATGCAGGAGTTTCAAGTCAATACCCACGGTAAAGACTTGATGGTGCTGGACGTACTGGCCCTGATCAAAGAGCAGGACGAAGGTTTCTCCTATCGTCGCTCTTGCCGTGAGGGCGTTTGTGGCTCCGACGGCATGAACATCAACGGCAAAAACGGCCTGGCGTGTGTAACGCCGCTGTCTGCTGTCGTAAAAGGTAACAAGCTGATTGTTCGTCCACTGCCAGGTTTGCCGGTTATCCGTGACCTGGTGGTCGATATGAGCATCTTCTACAAGCAATACGAGAAGGTTAAGCCGTTCCTGCAGAACGACACTCCGGCTCCGGCCATTGAGCGTCTGCAAACCCCAGAAGAGCGTGAAAAGCTCGACGGTCTGTACGAGTGCATTCTGTGCGCCTGCTGCTCGACTTCGTGCCCGTCCTTCTGGTGGAACCCGGACAAGTTCCTGGGCCCTGCTGCACTGCTGCAAGCCTATCGTTTCCTGGCTGACAGCCGTGACACCAAGACCAGCGAGCGTCTGGCTTCACTGGATGACCCGTTCAGCGTATTCCGCTGCCGCGGGATCATGAACTGCGTCAACGTGTGTCCAAAGGGCCTGAACCCGACTAAGGCCATTGGTCACGTGCGTAGCATGCTGCTGCAAAGCGGCATTTGATACAAAGCTTTACCGCACGATCGCTGTAACCGTAGATGCTACGGCGCAGGCTTCAACCGGCGCCGTAGTTTTAACCTGAGCAACAGCTCACAAAGCTGCGGCTCTTATTTTGAAGAAATGAGACCAGCAGGGGCATCCGGGCTGGTACCCGGACTATCAGCGTGATCCTAAGTGGCTTGTTTTAGTCGCTGTATTCGGACTTTCTCAAGCATGCTCTGGTGTTCTCGTCGATGGTGTCCCCTAACCGAGGGTGACCAAGCATGCAAGAAAGCGTGATGCAGCGCATGTGGAACAGCGGCTATCTTTCAGGTGGTAACGCTGCCTATGTGGAAGAGCTCTACGAGCTCTACCTGCACGACCCTAACGCTGTGCCAGAAGAATGGCGCACCAAATTTCAGACGTTGCCTACTGACGGCAACTCTGCCAACGATGTTTCGCACTCCACAATCCGCGACCATTTCGTGCTGCTGGCAAAGAACCAGCGCCGCGCCCAACCGGTTTCCGCCGGGAGCGTGAGCAGTGAGCACGAGAAGAAGCAGGTTGAAGTGCTGCGATTGATCCAGGCCTATCGGATGCGCGGCCACCAGGCAGCCCAGCTTGATCCGCTGGGGCTGTGGCAGCGTCCTGCACCTGCAGACCTGTCGATCAATCATTACGGCTTGACCAATGCCGATCTTGATACGACCTTCCGTGCCGGCGACCTGTACATCGGCAAAGAGGAAGCGAGCCTACGCGAAATTCTCGAAGCGTTGCAGCAGACATATTGCCGCACCATCGGCGCAGAGTTTACGCACATCGTCGATTCCGAGCAGCGCCACTGGTTTGAACAGCGCCTCGAAAGCGTACGTGGTCGCCCAACGTATTCGGCCGAAGTCAAAGGCCATCTGCTTGAGCGCGTCACAGCAGCTGAAGGTCTGGAAAAATACCTGGGCACCAAATACCCGGGGACCAAACGTTTCGGTCTGGAAGGCGGCGAGAGCCTGATTCCTTTGCTGGACGAGTTGATCCAGCGTTCGGGCAACTACGGCACCAAAGAAATCGTCATCGGCATGGCCCACCGTGGTCGTCTGAACGTATTGGTGAACACCTTCGGTAAAAACCCGCGCGAATTGTTCGACGAGTTCGAAGGCAAGAAAAAAATCGAGTTGGGTTCCGGTGACGTTAAATACCACCAGGGCTTCTCCTCCAACGTCATGACCTCAGGTGGTGAAGTTCACCTGGCAATGGCGTTTAACCCTTCTCACCTGGAAATCGTTTCTCCAGTGGTTGAGGGCTCGGTGCGTGCCCGTCAGGACCGTCGTAACGACACAACTGGCGAAAAGGTACTGCCAATTTCCATCCACGGTGACGCTGCTTTTGCAGGTCAGGGCGTGGTCATGGAAACCTTCCAGATGTCGCAAACTCGCGGCTTCAAGACGGGCGGTACAGTTCATCTGGTCATCAACAACCAGGTTGGCTTCACCATCAGCAACCCTGAAGACTCGCGCTCCACCGAGTACTGCACTGACGTTGCGAAAATGATTCAGGCGCCGATCCTCCATGTAAATGGTGATGATCCGGAAGCCGTATTGTTCGTGACCCAGCTGGCCATCGACTACCGCATGCAGTTCAAGCGTGACGTCGTGATCGACTTGTTCTGCTACCGCCGTCGCGGTCACAACGAGGCCGACGAGCCAAACGGTACTCAGCCGCTGATGTATCAGCAAATCGCCAAACAGCGCACCACCCGTGAGCTGTATGCCGAGCGTCTGACACAAGAGCAGGTTGTTGACGCTGAACGCGTTCAGGCCAAGATCGACGAATACCGCAACGCGCTGGACAACGGTCTGCATGTTGTGAAAAGTCTGGTCAAAGAGCCAAACAAAGAACTGTTCGTAGACTGGCGTCCATACCTGGGCCACGCCTGGACTGCACGTCATGACACGCGCTTCGATCTAAAAACCCTGCAAGAGCTGTCGGCTAAACTGCTGGAAATTCCAGAAGGCTTCGTGGTTCAGCGTCAGGTGTCCAAGATCTACGAAGACCGTCAGAAAATGCAAGCCGGCGGCCTGCCGATCAACTGGGGTTATGCCGAAACAATGGCCTACGCGACCCTGGCGTTCGAAGGTCACCCGATCCGCATGACAGGTCAAGACATCGGCCGCGGTACGTTCTCGCACCGTCACGCTGTGTTGCACAACCAGAAAGACGCCAGCACCTACATTCCGCTCAAGCACCTGTACGAGGGTCAGCCACGTTTTGACCTGTACGACTCGCTGTTGTCGGAAGAAGCGGTATTGGCGTTTGAATACGGTTACTCGACCACCACGCCAAATGCGTTGGTGATCTGGGAAGCCCAGTTTGGCGACTTCGCCAACGGTGCTCAGGTTGTCATTGACCAGTTCATCACCAGCGGCGAGCACAAGTGGGGCCGTCTGTGCGGTCTGACCATGTTGCTGCCACACGGTTACGAAGGTCAGGGCCCAGAGCACTCCTCGGCACGTCTTGAGCGTTACCTGCAATTGTGTGCAGAGCACAACATTCAGGTGTGCGTACCGACGACCCCTGCACAGATCTACCATCTGCTGCGCCGTCAGGTTATCCGTCCGCTGCGTAAGCCGCTGATCGTCCTGACACCCAAGTCGTTGCTGCGTCACAAATTGGCAATCTCGACCCTGGAAGATCTGGCCGAAGGTTCGTTCCAAACCGTTATTCCAGAAATCGATGCGCAAGATCCGGCGAAAGTCGATCGCATCGTGCTGGCAAGCGGCAAGGTCTACTACGACCTGCTGGAAAAACGCCGTGCCGAAGGTCGTGATGACATCGCCATCGTGCGTCTTGAGCAGCTGTACCCGTTCCCTGAGGACGACTTGATTGACGTCCTGGCTCCGTACAAAAACCTCAAACACATTGTTTGGTGTCAGGAAGAGCCGATGAACCAGGGTGCTTGGTACTGCAGCCAACATCACATGCGCCGCATCATTGGTGGTCACGATAAATCTCTCGTACTTGAGTACGCGGGCCGTGACGCTTCTGCTGCACCTGCTTGTGGTTATGCATCGATGCACGCTGAGCAACAGGCAAAACTGTTGCAAGACGCGTTTACTGTTTAACGCCTTCGCGCACTGAACCGAATTAAAGGAACCACGAACATGGCTATCGAGATTAAAGCCCCTACTTTTCCGGAATCGGTTGCCGATGGCACCGTTGCCACTTGGCACAAGCAACCAGGCGACGCTGTAAAGCGTGACGACCTGATCGTTGATATCGAAACCGACAAGGTTGTGCTGGAAGTACTGGCTACCGCTGACGGCGTGCTGGGTGCAATCGTCAAGAACGAAGGCGACACCGTTCTGTCCGACGAAGTCCTGGGCTCCATCGTTGAAGGCGGCGCTGCAGCCGCTCCAGCCGCTGCCGCACCTGCGGCACAAGGAGCTGCTCCGGCCGCTGCTGATGGCGAAGACGATCCTGTTGCAGCACCTGCTGCACGCAAGATCGCTGAAGAAAACGGCATCAACATCGCTTCCGTTGCCGGTACTGGCAAAGGCGGTCGTGTGACCAAAGAAGACGTGGTAGCTGCTGTTGCTGCCAAAAAAGCTGCTCCAGCTGCTGCTCCGGCCAAAGCCGCTGCACCTGCTGCCGCTGCCCCGGTATTCGCTGCTGGCGACCGCGTTGAGAAGCGCGTTCCGATGACCCGCGTTCGCGCCACTGTGGCCAAACGTCTGGTTGAAGCTCAGTCGAACATGGCGATGCTGACCACTTTCAACGAAGTGGACATGTCTGAAATCATGGCACTGCGTTCCAAGTACAAAGACCTGTTCGAGAAGTCCCACAACGGCGTACGTCTGGGCTTCATGTCGTTCTTCGTTAAAGCAGCCACTGAAGCGCTGAAGCGCTTCCCGGCTGTTAACGCTTCGATCGACGGTTCGGACATCGTTTACCACGGCTATGCAGACATCGGTGTTGCCGTGTCCAGCGACCGCGGTCTGGTTGTTCCTGTTCTGCGTAACGCAGAGCTGATGAGCCTGGCTGAAATCGAAGGCGGTATCGCTGCTTACGGCAAAAAAGCCCGTGACGGCAAACTGTCCATCGACGAAATGACCGGTGGTACTTTCACCATCACCAACGGTGGTACTTTCGGTTCGATGATGTCGACCCCGATCGTTAACCCGCCGCAAGCCGCGATCCTGGGCATGCACAACATCCTTCAGCGTCCAATGGCAGTCAACGGTCAAGTCGTAATCCGTCCGATGATGTATTTGGCTCTGTCTTACGATCACCGCTTGATCGACGGCAAAGAAGCTGTAAGTTTCCTGGTAGCAATCAAAAACCTGCTGGAAGATCCAGCGCGTCTGCTGCTGGATATCTGATAGAAGCAGCTGTCAGTTGCAAGCCACATGCTTCACGTCGTTTATGGCGTAGCTGTGGCTTGCAGCACTCAGCTTGAAGCTTGTCGCTAAAGAGGATTCTTTTACATGTCTCAGAAATTTGACGTTGTAGTGATTGGTGCGGGCCCTGGCGGCTACGTTGCAGCCATCAAGGCCGCGCAACTGGGCCTTTCGACTGCTTGCATCGAAAAATACACCGACAAGGAAGGCAAACTGGCACTGGGCGGTACTTGCCTGAACGTTGGTTGCATTCCATCCAAGGCGTTGCTGGACAGCTCCTGGAAGTATCACGAAGCCAAGGATGCGTTTGCTATCCACGGCATCACCACCGGTGAAGTGAAGATGGACGTTGCTGCGATGGTTGGCCGTAAAGCCAATATCGTTAAAGGTCTGACTTCCGGCGTTGCGACCTTGTTCAAGGCTAACGGCGTTACTTCCCTGCAAGGCCACGGCAAACTGCTGGCCGGCAAGCGTGTAGAACTGACCAAGCCAGACGGCAGCGTTGAAATCATCGAAGCCGAGAACGTGATTCTGGCTTCGGGCTCGCGTCCGATTGACATCCCGCCTGCACCTGTAGACAACAACGTGATTGTTGACTCCACTGGCGCTCTGGAATTCCAAACTGTACCTAAGCGTCTGGGCGTTATCGGCGCTGGCGTTATCGGTCTGGAGCTGGGTTCGGTGTGGTCGCGTCTGGGCGCTCAGGTAACTGTTCTGGAAGCTCTGGACACGTTCCTGATGGCAGCTGACGCTGCTGTGTCCAAAGAAGCCTACAAAACCCTGACCAAACAAGGTCTGGACATCAAGCTGGGCGCTCGCGTAACCGGTTCCAAGGTTAACGGCGAAGAAGTCGTTGTGACCTACACCGACGCCAACGGCGAACAAACCATCACTTTCGACAAGCTGATCGTAGCCGTGGGTCGCCGTCCGGTGACCACCGAACTGCTGGCAGCTGACAGCGGCGTGACCATCGACGAGCGCGGTTTCGTGTTTGTTGACGATCATTGCGCCACCAGCGTACCGGGCGTATTCGCCATTGGTGACGTGGTGCGCGGCATGATGCTGGCTCACAAGGCATCCGAAGAAGGCATCATGGTTGTTGAACGCATCAAAGGTCACAAGACCGAGATGAACTACGACCTGATCCCATCGGTTATTTACACTCACCCGGAGATCGCGTGGGTCGGTAAAACCGAACAGACCTTGAAAGCTGAAGGCGTTGAAGTTAACGTCGGCACCTTCCCGTTCGCAGCCAGTGGCCGTGCCATGGCAGCAAACGACACCGGTGGCTTTGTAAAAGTCATTGCTGATGCCAAAACTGACCGCGTACTGGGCGTCCACGTGATTGGCCCGAGCGCAGCAGAGCTGGTACAGCAGGGCGCTATTGGTATGGAATTCGGCACCAGTGCCGAGGATCTGGGCATGATGGTTTTCTCCCATCCAACCCTGTCCGAAGCGTTGCATGAAGCAGCGCTGGCAGTGAATGGCGGCGCCATCCACATTGCCAACCGCAAAAAACGTTAAGACCAGACAATAAGAAACCACGGCGGTTTGCCCGTCGTGAGCCTTGCTAGCAAGCCTCACCGCGGAACTTCCGCCGGACGCAGTCTTGTCTTGTTTCAACCGGGCCCGGCTCCGCTCACGCGGGTGTCGGGTTTGTTGAGGCAATACATGCAGCAGTCACAGGTGGTGCGGCACTAATAAAAGTGCAGCGCCGAATGCGCAGTACCTAACGAAGACGGTAAAAAGCATGAATCTTCACGAGTATCAGGGTAAGCAGCTGTTCGCTGAATACGGCCTGCCAGTATCCAAGGGTTATGCAGTCGATACCCCGGAAGCGGCCGCAGAAGCTTGCGACAAAATCGGCGGGACCGAATGGGTTGTAAAAGCCCAGGTTCACGCAGGTGGTCGCGGTAAAGCGGGCGGCGTAAAGCTGGTTCGTAGCAAAGAAGACGCTAAAGCATTCGCACAACAATGGTTGGGCAAGCGTCTGGTGACTTACCAGACTGATGCCAATGGTCAGCCGGTCACCAAGATCCTGGTTGAATCGTGCACTGATATCGCTAAAGAGCTGTACCTGGGCGCTGTCGTTGACCGTTCGAGCCGTCGTATCGTGTTCATGGCTTCCACCGAAGGTGGCGTGGACATCGAGAAGATCGCACACGACACTCCAGAAAAAATTCTGAAAGCAACGATCGATCCACTGGTTGGCGCTCAGCCATTCCAGGGTCGCGAGTTGGCTTTCCAGCTGGGTCTGGAAGGCAAGCAGGTTTCCCAGTTCGCCAAGATCTTCGTAGGTCTGGCCAAACTGTTCCAGGACCACGATCTGGCCCTGCTGGAAGTTAACCCGCTGGTTATCAAGACTGACGGCGATCTGCACTGCCTCGATGCAAAAATCAACATCGACGCAAACGCTATGTACCGTCAGCCTAAGCTGAAAACTTTCCACGATCCGTCGCAAGACGATCCGCGCGAAGCGCACGCTGCCAAGTTCGAACTGAACTACGTAGCACTGGAAGGCAACATCGGCTGCATGGTTAACGGCGCTGGTCTGGCGATGGGCACAATGGACATCGTTAACCTGCATGGCGGCAAGCCAGCCAACTTCCTTGACGTTGGTGGCGGCGCAACCAAAGAACGCGTGACTGAAGCGTTCAAGATCATCCTGTCCGACAGCAATGTCGCAGCAGTGCTGGTCAACATCTTCGGCGGCATCGTTCGTTGCGACATGATTGCCGAAGGCATCATCGGTGCAGTGAAAGAAGTCGGCGTGAAAATCCCGGTGGTTGTGCGCCTTGAAGGCAACAACGCTGAACTGGGCGCTAAAGTACTGGCAGAAAGCGGCTTGAACATCATCGCTGCTACCAGCTTGACCGACGCTGCTCAACAAGTTGTTAAAGCTGCGGAGGGCAAGTAATGAGCGTCCTGATCAATAAAGACACCAAAGTTATCTGCCAAGGTATTACCGGTTCGCAGGGTAGCTTCCACACCCAGCAAGCCATCGAATACGGCACCAAGATGGTCGGTGGCGTAACGCCGGGTAAAGGCGGCACCACTCACCTGGACCTGCCTGTTTTCAACACTGTGAAAGAAGCCGTAGCAGCCACTGGCGCAACCGCCAGCGTTATCTACGTACCGGCTCCTTTCTGCAAGGACTCCATCCTTGAAGCAGCGTTCGGCGGCATCAAGCTGATCGTTTGCATCACTGAAGGCATTCCTACCCTGGACATGCTGGACGCTAAAGTTAAGTGCGACGAACTGGGTGTTACCCTGATCGGCCCTAACTGCCCAGGCGTTATCACTCCAGGCGAATGCAAGATCGGCATCATGCCAGGTCACATTCACTTGCCAGGCAAAGTAGGCATCGTGTCGCGTTCCGGCACCCTGACTTACGAAGCTGTTAAGCAAACGACTGACGCCGGTTTCGGCCAGTCGACTTGTGTTGGTATCGGTGGTGACCCGATTCCGGGCTCCAACTTCATCGACATCCTGAAGTTGTTCCAGGAAGACCCGAAGACCGAAGCGATCGTTATGATCGGTGAGATCGGCGGTTCGGCTGAAGAAGAAGCGGCTGCCTACATCAAGGCACACGTGACCAAGCCGGTTGTTTCCTACATCGCTGGTGTGACTGCCCCTGCTGGCAAGCGCATGGGCCATGCTGGCGCAATCATCTCTGGCGGCAAGGGCACTGCAGACGAGAAGTTTGCTGCTCTGGAAGACGCAGGCGTTAAAACCGTGCGTTCGCTGGCAGATATCGGCAAGGCTCTGTCCGAGCTGACTGGCTGGGCAATCAAATAAGCCACGCGCTTAGCTGACTGCTACACCAGACAAAGGCCACCTTCGGGTGGCCTTTGTGCGTTTGGCGTTATCCAAAATCCGCAGGCTGCGATCTTTTGCTCAGATCGCAGCTGCGGCAGCTCCTACGGGAAATTGATGTAAGGGTTTGAGAATTTAACTGTAGGAAAACCACACCAGACTGATTTTCGATGTCAACAAAGCGACAACTGCGTGCGTTCATCGGACAGAACGCCCCGCAACAGTGCGTTACAGGAAAAAACTCGGTAATCTGGCGGCCAATTCTGCGTTCGCATCCCACAAGGAAGCCGCGCGCTAGACGGGTTGGACTTATACAGTCCGGCAGCATTTCCCACATCCGCACGGGAAATTCCCCTCTAAATTCCGATTCAGTAGTGTGGTATTTCCGTAATGAAAGTATTGAAAGGCCAGGACATCCTGGCACTTGGGTTTATGACCTTTGCCCTGTTTGTTGGGGCTGGCAACATCATTTTCCCGCCAATCGTTGGCTTGCAGGCTGGACCGAACGTCTGGATGGCCGCATTGGGTTTCTTGGTTACTGCTGTAGGCCTACCGGTTATCACCGTTGTTGCGCTGGCCAAAGTGGGCGGCGGCATGGATGCACTTAGCAGCCCGATTGGTAAAGTAGCAGGCGGTTTGCTGGCCGCTATCGCGTATTTGGCCGTTGGCCCGCTGTTCGCAACCCCACGTACCGCAACCGTTTCGTTTGAAGTAGGTCTGGCGCCGCTCACAGGTGAAAGTCCACTGGCGCTGTTTTTGTACAGCTCGGTGTACTTCCTGATCGTGTTCTTCGTTTCGCTTTACCCTGGTCGTTTGCTCGATACAGTTGGGCGTTTCCTGGCACCGTTGAAAATCATTGCTCTGGCGATTCTTGGTATCGCTGCGTGCGTCTTGCCTGCCGGTGATATTGGCGTAGCGACGCCTGAATACGTTGCTGCACCGTTCTCACAAGGGTTTATCAACGGTTACCTGACCATGGACACCTTGGGTGCGTTGGTGTTCGGCATTGTCATCGTTAACGCGATTCGCTCCCGTGGCGTGGAATCGCCAAAACTGATTACCCGTTATGCCATCATCGCGGGCCTGATTGCCGGCGTTGGTTTGGCATTGGTTTACATCAGTCTGTTCCGCCTTGGTGCTGGCAGCCATGAAGTTGCGGCGGGTGCAACTAACGGCGCAGCGGTCTTGCACGCCTATGTTCAACACACCTTTGGTTCGCTGGGCAGCGGTTTCCTTGCAGTCTTGATTGCCTTGGCTTGCTTGGTCACAGCTGTTGGTCTGACGTGTGCTTGCGCTGAATACTTCAGCACAGTACTGCCGCTGTCTTACAAGACGCTGGTGGTTATCCTTGCTGTGTTCTCGCTGGTGGTGTCGAACCTTGGTTTAACCAAGCTGATTGCATTCTCCATTCCGCTGCTGACAGCTATTTATCCGCCGTGCATCGTGCTGGTAGCGTTGAGTTTCTGCAAAAACTTGTGGAATAACCAGGCGCGGATTGTAGGCCCGGTGATGCTGGTGTCGTTCATCTTTGGTGCTGTTGATGCCCTCAAAGGGGCTGGCATGGCGAGCTGGATTCCTGCGCGTCTGTCCAATATGCCCTTCAGTGAACAAGGTCTGGCGTGGCTCGTGCCGTCAGTGGTTATCTTGTTAGCCGCTGTGATTTACGATCGTTTGGTCGGTAAGCGCCAGCAAGCATTGGCGTAAGTGTTCGGCCAGCCAAAAACTGGCAATGAATAACTAAAAATGCCCTGTATCAATTAGATACAGGGCATTTTTTATGGGCGTGCCTTTTTACTCGACAAAGCGTCGAAACAACGTATTGCCCCAAATTATCAGGCGCGCTTCGAGAACTCCCCCATGTTGTTTATTCAATCCAATCTGATCCATCTGCTGGCAGCGTTATGGTTTGTCGTGTGCTGGGGCGGTTACACCCGCTACGCCATGTGGAAGGCGCGCGACACGGCCTGTCTGGCCAGTGTGCTGCACCTGTATCGCAAAGACTGGATGCGCCGCATGTTGCTGCGTGACAACCGGATTGCCGACGCCAGTGTGATCGGCAATTTAGAGCGCAATGCCTCGTTCTTTGCCTCTAGTACGCTGATCATTCTTGCCGGCATTTTGACCGTCTTGGGTGCCTCCGATCGCGCGGTGTCATTGCTGGCGGACATTCCAATGGTGCAGCAGGCGTCACAAGGGATGTCAGAGATCAAGTTACTGTGCTTGGCACTGGTGTTTGTTTACGCCTTCTTCACGTTCAGCTGGTGTATGCGCCAGTACAACTTTGCTGCAATTTTGATTGGCTCTGCGCCCATGATTGGCGAGCGTGATGTGAACGAACAAGAGCGCAAGGCCTTTGCATTGCGCGCCGCCAAAGTTATTTCAATGGCAGCCAACCAGTTCAACTTTGGGCTGCGCTCGTATTACTTTGGCATGAGCATGCTGGCGTGGTTTGTCAGCCCGTGGCTATTCATGTTGATGAGTGCCGGCGTTGTAGTGGTTTTATACCGCCGTGAGTTTCATTCAGACGTGTTGAGTGTCATGGTCTACACCCCGACAGAGGCAATCATGCCCGAGCTAACCAAGGACGCAGCCCCATGAGTATTCCTTTTTGGTGTGTATTTATTAGCGCATTGCTCATTTTTATAGCGCGAATGCCTGTGGCCAAGGCGATGAAAGAGCAGGGGGGCTATGACAATAACTCGCCGCGAGAACAACAAGCTCGGTTGACCGGCTTGGGGGCAAGGGCTTTGGCGGGGCATCAAAATAGCTTCGAGGCCTTCATGCTTTTCGCTGCTGGCGTGCTCATGGCGCATACCACGCAGACACAAGGCTTTGTGATCGACACGCTGGCGATTGTGTTTGTATGTGCTCGCATTGTGTTCTTGCTGTGTTACTGGGCTGACAGGGCCTGGCAGCGCACGTTAGCGTGGGTGGTGGGGCTGATATGCACGCTGTTATTGATGCTTAGCCCTACATTCAGGACGTTTTTAGTCTGAGTGTTAAGCGCCAGACAAAGTAAAGCCCGCACTTGGCGGGCTTTCTTTTGCAGCCGAGTAATTGAATTACTTGGTAGCAGGCGCTGCTTCTGGAGCGACCGGAGCAACTGGAGCAGCAGGTGCTGCTTCTTCAGCAGCGGCTTTGTTCGACTCAGCCTGGTCTTTAGCAGCTTCAGCGTTTTCTTTTGCAGCTTCGTTTACTTTGTCTTGTGCTTCATTCATTTTTTCTTGAGCTTGCTCAGTGTGTTGAGCAGCGTCTTGTGCTTTTTCTTCGGATTTTTTATCGCAAGCAGCGAGACCGAGGGAGGCAGCCAACATCAAGGCAACAGCAAAAGTCTTACGCATGGGGTGTTTCTCCTTATTGAGTAGATCTACCGGCCGTTTGAGCACAGGCCGATAGCTTAAGTTCCTTGGGCGAGCAGATATATAACTGCTGGCCGCGCGCGGATTCTACGCAGTCACCCAGCGACAAGCCAAGCAGATTAGTCAAAGGCCAAAGCAATACCTCAAAGGCCTTATTTAGAGCGTGTTTAGAGGTTGTTTAAAACGTTTGAAATCGGCCTGGTTGTGTTGTTTTAACGCGCGGCCTTGAAATTTGAACACAAGCCCCAACTTTCATGACATCCCGCCGCCAACCCTGAAGGGCGTGGCTCATGCCATCTAATTGGAGTTTGATAACAATGAGCGTGGAAACTCAAAAGGAAACCCTGGGCTTCCAGACCGAGGTCAAGCAACTGCTGCACCTCATGATCCATTCGCTGTATTCCAACAAGGAAATCTTCCTTCGCGAATTGATCTCGAACGCCTCTGACGCTGTCGACAAATTACGTTTTGAAGCGCTGTCCAAGCCAGAACTGCTGGAAGGTGGCGACGAACTCAAAATCCGTGTGAGCTTCGACAAGGACGCTAAAACCGTCACCCTCGAAGACAACGGTATCGGTATGAACCGTGACGACGTGATCACCCACTTGGGTACGATCGCTAAATCCGGCACTGCCGACTTTATGAAAAACCTCTCGGGCGACCAAAAGAAAGACTCGCACCTGATCGGTCAATTCGGCGTGGGTTTCTACTCAGCCTTTATCGTCGCTGACAAAGTAGACGTGTTCAGCCGCCGGGCCGGTACGCCTGCAAGCGAAGGCGTGCACTGGTCCTCCAAAGGCGAGGGTGAGTTTGAAGTTGCCAACGTCGACAAGCCTGAGCGCGGTACCAAAATTGTTCTGCACCTGAAGTCTGGCGAAGAAGAGTTCGCTGACGGCTGGCGCCTGCGCAACATCATCAAAAAGTATTCCGACCACATCGCCTTGCCAATCGAGCTGCCTAAAGAGCAGGCCGCGGCTGAAGGCGAAGAGGCGCCAGTGCTGGAATGGGAAACCGTTAACCGCGCCAGTGCTCTGTGGACTCGCCCTCGTACTGAAGTCAAAGATGAGGAATACCAAGAGTTTTACAAGCACATTGCTCACGATTTTGAGAACCCGCTGGCTTGGAGCCACAACAAGGTTGAAGGCAAGCTGGAATACAGCTCGTTGTTGTACGTGCCAGCGCGTGCACCGTTCGATCTGTATCAGCGTGAAGCGCCTAAAGGCCTGAAGCTGTATGTGCAGCGCGTGTTTGTCATGGACCAGGCTGAGTCGTTCCTGCCGCTGTACCTGCGCTTTATCAAAGGTGTAGTCGATTCCAACGATTTGTCGTTGAACGTTTCGCGTGAAATTCTGCAAAAAGACCCGATCATCGACTCCATGAAGTCGGCGCTGACCAAGCGCGTACTCGACATGCTCGAAAAACTGGCGAAGAACGAGCCTGAGAAATATCAGGGCTTCTGGAAAAACTTCGGTCAGGTCATGAAAGAAGGCCCGGCTGAAGATTTCGCCAACAAAGAAAAAATCGCCGGTCTGCTGCGTTTTGCTTCGACCCATGAAGAAGGCGGCGAGCAAACTGTGTCGCTGGCTCAGTACCTTGAGCGCGCCAAAGAAGGTCAGGACAAGATCTACTACCTGACAGGCGAAACTTACGCTCAGGTTAAAAACAGCCCGCATTTGGAAGTCTTCCGCAAGAAAGGCATCGAAGTGCTGCTGCTGACCGACCGTATCGACGAGTGGCTGATGAGCTACCTGAGCGAATTCGACGGTAAGACCTTTGTTGATGTGGCACGTGGCGATCTGGACTTGGGCAACTTGGACTCCGAAGAGGACAAGAAAGCCGCTGAAGAAGTCGCCAAAGCCAAAGAAGGGCTGGTTGAGCGCATTAAGGCTGCATTGGGTGAAAGCGTCAGTGAGGTGCGTGTGTCCCATCGCCTGACTGACTCTCCTGCGATTTTGGCCATTGGCGAGCAAGACCTTGGTCTGCAAATGCGCCAGATTCTTGAAGCCAGCGGCCAGAAAGTGCCGGACTCCAAGCCAATCTTCGAGTTCAACCCGGCTCACCCGCTGATCGAAAAACTCGATGCTGAGCAGAGTGAAGAGCGTTTTGGCGACTTGTCGCACATCCTCTTCGACCAGGCGGCGCTGGCGGCCGGCGACAGCTTGAAAGACCCGGCGGCTTATGTTCGTCGTCTCAACAAGTTGCTCGTTGAGTTGTCTGTGTAACACCGCTATAAAAAACCCGCTTCGGCGGGTTTTTTTTGTTTTGAGTTCAGGAGTTTTTAATGGAATCAATCACGCTCCAATCGGTGGTTTATCAAATTGATGGCCAACCCTATGAAGGCCGTCTTGCTTATGACTCCAGCCGAGTAGATCTGCTGCCGGGGTTGCTGATGGCGCCCAACTGGATGGGGATCAGCGTTGATGCCGAAGAGATTGCCAAGTCCGTGGCCGAGAAGGGTTATGTTGTACTGATTGCGGATTTGTATGGCCAAGGCATTCGCCCCGCCAACGGGGACGAGGCAGGGGCTGCAATGATGCCGCTGAAAAACGACCGCGCCTTGTTGCGCAAGCGTATGTGGGCGGCTTATGACACGTTGCGCAATACGTCGTTTGCCAAGCTCGAAACCAGCAAACTGGCGACCTTTGGGTTCTGCTTTGGCGGGTGTTGCTCACTGGAGCTGGCGCGCGGCGGTGCACCGTTAAAAGCGGCCATCTCCTTCCACGGCACACTCGATACGCCCAATCCGATTGACGCCAACAGCATCAAGGGGGCTGTGCTGGTGCTGCACGGCGCGTCTGACCCGTTGGTGCCGAATGAGCAGTTACCCGTATTTGAAGCTGAGATGAATGGAGCGGAAGTTGATTGGCAGTTGATCAGCTACGGCGGCGCAGTGCATTCGTTCACTGACCTTCACGCCGATGTGCCGGGCAAGATGATGTACGACGCCAAAATAGCCAAACGAGCCTTCACCGCCATGCACAACCTGCTGGATGAAGTGTTTCGCGATTGACTGCGGTGCTCGACAGAACGCGCCTTGCCCCGAGGCCACAAGCGGGAGTGTCTGCAGTTAACGTCCAAACCTGCGCATTGCGCACTGCTACACACGGCATGCTTTCGTTGGAGCTGGCGCAGCCTGCGATCTTTTGATTCTTCGCCCATCAAGATTAAAAGACCGCAGGCTGCGCCAGCCCCAACGGGGGGCAGACCTATCGTTCCAGGGTTTCGCTCACGGTTAAATCCCGCATCAGCAGGGCGTAGCTCAAGTCCACTTGGTCGGGGATAGGCAAGTACACGGTATGCCCGTCGCCCGGTGCTACTGGGGTGGGCAAACCTGCGCTGTTGTGCAGTTGGTCCAGGTCAAAGTGATAGTTGCCATGCGGCGTCATCAGTTCCAGGTGGTCGCCCAGCGCAAAGCGGTTTTTGACCTTGACCTCGGCCAGGCCGTTACGGCGCTCGCCGGTCAATTCACCCACAAACTGTTGGCGTTGGGACAGCGAGCTGCCATGCAAGTAGTTCTGGTATTCATCGTGAACGTGGCGGCGTAAAAAGCCCTCGGTATAACCACGCTGAGCCAGTGATTCGAGATCAGTCATCAAGCTGCGATCAAATTCGCGGCCTGCCGCGGCGTCATCAATCGCCTTGCGATACACCTGCGTGGCCCGCGCGCAGTAAAAGTGCGACTTGGTTCGACCTTCAATTTTCAGCGAGTGCACGCCCATTTCAGTCAGGCGCGCTACGTGCTGCACCGCACGCAGGTCTTTGGAGTTCATGATGTAGGTGCCGTGCTCGTCTTCAAACGCGGCCATCGGTTCCTCCGGGCGATTTGCCTCGTGCAACACGAACACCTCGTCGGTCGGCTGACCGATGCCCAGCGTGGGCTCCACGGGCAGCGGTTGCACCACATTGACGATATTGCCGAGCTCATTTTCGGTGGCCGGTGCTGCTTCGTACTTCCAGCGGCAGGCATTGGTGCAACTGCCCTGATTGGCGTCGCGTTTGTTCATGTAGCCCGATAGGAGGCAGCGGCCCGAATAGGCCATGCACAGCGCGCCGTGTACGAAAATCTCCAGTTCCATGTCAGGGACTTTCTGGCGAATTTCTTCGATTTCTTCCAGCGACAGCTCACGCGACAAGATGATCCGGCTTAAGCCTTGCTGATACCAAAACTCGACACTGGCCCAGTTCACGGTATTGGCTTGTACTGATAAATGAATCGGCATCTGTGGGAAGTGCTTGCGCACCAGCATGATCAGGCCCGGGTCAGACATGATCAGTGCATCTGGAGCCATCGCAATGACAGGCTCCAGATCTTTGAGGAAGGTGCGCAGTTTGGCGTTGTGCGGGGCAATGTTGACCACCACATAAAAGCGCTTGCCCTGGGCTTGGGCTTCCTTGATGCCAATCGCTAGATTGTCGTGGTCGAATTCGTTATTGCGCACCCGCAAGCTGTAGCGCGGTTGGCCTGCGTACACGGCGTCAGCACCATACGCGAAGGCGTAACGCATGTTCTTCAGGGTGCCGGCAGGGGCGAGGAGTTCGGGCGGAGCAAGGGACATAGTCGAGCCATTCGCAAAAGGGCGCGATGGTAGTCCAGCTCCAACGTCGCAATCTTGATCTGGATCTATGCTTTATGCAGCAAAAACGCCCCCCGGCTGTATATTGGCGCCCCGGCCCCTAATTGACATGGACAGCATATGAACGAAACCAGCCTACAACGCAAAACCCTCCTGTTGCTGCTGGCCTTGGTCACAATTGCTTTTATCTGGATTTTGCTGCCGTTTTATGGCGCGATTTTCTGGGCCGTTACCTTGGGGATTCTATTTGCGCCCTTGCAGCGCAAACTGCTGCTCAAGTTTAAAGGGCGCCGTAACCTGGCAACCTTCGCCACCTTGGGTGTGTGTACGTTAATTGCGATTTTGCCGGTGATTATCACCACGGCCTTGTTGGTGCAAGAAGTGGCCATGCTCTACAAGGATGTCGAAAGCGGCAAAATTAACGTTGCCAGCTACGTAATGCAGTTCAAGGACATTCTTCCTCAGACGGTTCAAAACTGGCTCGACCGCTTTGGTCTGGGCAATATGGCAGGCTTGAGCGAGAAGATTTCCAAGGGTGCACTCGAAGGCAGTCAGTTCTTTGCCACACAAGTATTCAGTTTTGGCCAGAGTACCTTTGAGTTGGTGGTGAGCTTTTTCATCATGCTCTACCTGCTGTATTTTTTTATTCGCGATGGTCAGCAAATGGTGCGCATGATCCGCAACGCGGTGCCGCTGGCGGAGCAACAAAAACGTCTGTTACAACTCAAATTTCGTCGCGTGGTACGGGCATCGGTTAAAGGTAACGTTGCCGTTGCTGTCACGCAGGGGGCGTTAGGCGGGCTGATCTTCTGGGTTCTGGGGATTCACAGCGCCTTGTTCTGGGCGGTCCTGATGATGTTTTTATCCTTACTCCCCGCAGTGGGCGCCGGGATCGTCTGGGCGCCGGTGGCGCTGTACTTTCTTGCTACAGGGGCGGTGTGGGACGGTGTGATTTTGGCGTTGTACGGGGTGTTTGTAATCGGCATGGTGGACAACGTGCTGCGTCCGATCATGGTCGGTAAAGACACCAAAATGCCGGACTTTTTGATCTTGATTTCAACCTTGGGCGGCATGGCGATCTTTGGCCTGAACGGCTTTGTGATTGGGCCTTTGGTCGCTGCCTTGTTTCTGTCCAGTTGGGGCTTGTTCAGCGGCACGCGACGTAAGGTGCGACTGCCCGACGATATCAACTAAGCACTGTACGAAATGTATCTGCGCTCGGTAGTACGGCGTTGAAAACATTTCGTACAGACCTTAAGCCGACTTACTTGAACGTATAGGCAACCCCGACGTACGCGCCTATGCCTTCGCCGGGCGTTGAGCGGGCCACGTCTTTGCCGTTGTCGTCATAACCGGGGGTGACAGTGGCGGCGTAATGTTGGTTGGTGAGGTTGCGCAAGTCGAGCCAGGTTTGCCAGTCCTGTTTCGGCGACGCGTAGCCCACGGTTGCGCCAAACAGCGTGTAGGACGATGCGTAATACGAGTTGGCGTAATCCACGGCGATGCGTGAGGCGACTTGGGTGTTCACCCCTGCATAGAACCCCTGCGGGTGGTCGTACCGCACTTCAGCTTGGTAGTAATGCTGCGGGATGCCCGGCAGGCGGTTGCTGCCAAAGCGCGGGTCGTTGCGGTAATGGAAATCACTGAAGGTGTATGCCTGACGCAGCGACACTTTGCCTACAGCGTCTTGCTCCCACAGCAGGCTATTGAGCCCGGCTTCGACACCTTGATGCACGGTTGGGCTGGCGTTGGACTCGCCCGTAATGGGTTGTAAACCGCCATTAGCCGATTGCAGCTCTACGGTCAGCAGCTCATGCCGGACGTCAGAGTAGTACCAGGCCAAATCCCACTGTCCGACCCACGACTCGCCGCGGGTGCCTAACTCAAGGGTGGTCGCTGTTTGGTTTTGCAGGGCAATGGGTGTGCTTTGCTGGCCAGTTGCCGGGCCGCTACCTGCTGGAAAGCGAAACGCAGAACTCCAGATCATCGACCACGGGTGCGGTGGCTCCACAGAGCGACTGAGGTTGCCATACACCTGCAACTGAGGGTTGAACTCATAACGCAGGCCGACTCGCGGTGCGTAGTCCCAGTCATGTTGGCTGACCTTGCCCCCCGTGGCCGGGTAGCTCACATCGCTTTCGCGGCGGGTATAGATCAGCGCCATACCGGTGGTCAGCCACAGGTCAGGGATCAGTTCCAGATCATTGCTGGCGTGCAATACGGTGTCTGAGCCCTGGTAGCTGAAATCACGGATTTTAGTGCCAGGCGCATAGCCTGCGGTGTTGTTTCTAGGAATGCGCACATATTCTGAGGCGCCGCTGTTGGGCAGGTGTTTGGTGGTGCGCAAACCCACTGTGGTGTTGCTCTCAAGGCCAAACAACGTGTCACGGCGCCTGTAGTTCAGCGTGCCGCTGACGTCTGTGTATGCGACCTTGAGGCGGTTCGGGCCTTCGCGCAGATCCATCGGAAAGTCGTGGTAGACCAGCCCGACTTCCAGTTGCGAGTCGTCATCCAGATACATCGTGGTCTTGTTACCTAGCCACGTGCTGCCCGGCTGCGGGCGGGTGTAATCTCCGGACACATAGGCCGGATTGGCTGCACGCGGGTGATGTTTAATGGCGTCTTTGGTGACTCGACCGGCCAGTTGGTTATCTGTTTCGCGATAGCGCAGGTAAAAACGGGTTTCGAGCTGTGGGCTGAAGCGATAGCCAAGGTTGGCGGCGATGCCTTTGCTGTTGCCGCGAGTGTGATCCTGATAGCCATCTGTTTCAGAGTCGGTCAGGGCGACGTAATAATCGAGATCACCTAACACCTGTCCGGAGCTGATTTGGCGTTTTTGATAGCCGTAACTGCCTGCTTCATACCGCACTTGTAAGGGGGCCGCGTCATAACCGGTATGGGTGACATAGTTGATCGAGCCCCCCAGCGCCAGTGCGCCCGTTTCAAAACCATTGGCCCCGCGCAGTACTTCGGCGCGGTTCAGCCACAGCGGCTCGAACAATTCGTAAGGCGTACCGCCGGGGCCGGTCAATGGCAGGCCGTCAAACATCACATACAGCCCAGAACCATGAGCACCGGGTGCGCGGTTAATCCCCGAGCCCCGAACGGACACCTTGGTGCCATCGTTGCCTGAAGACTGCGCATACACGCCCGGCTGATAAGCCAGCACATCGCTATTGCTGGCAGCGCGGCCATTTTCGACCCGGCTCATATCAATCAGATTGCTGGCGCCGGGCACTTGCTTGAGTGCGGCTTGGGCCATTTCCAGCTCGCTGCTTTGTTCGCCGCGCACCTGAACTTCATCCAGTTCCAGTGCATTGGCGTAAGTGGGCACAGCCCAGAGTAGCGCCAAGGGCAACAGCGAAGAACGTGCAGGGCGCATTAACGTAGATTCCAGATCGATAGGCAGGCGGCGCGCAAGCCTATACAAGCCAAGAATGAGTCGCAACAACTAGATTGGGCTGAGCGTGTTGCGGATAGTCTTGAGCAGGGTGGGCTCAAGCGCATTGTGCCCGGCGCGAACCAGTTTGCGCGGGAGGTTGGCCCGCTGTCTAAGCCAGCGCAGGCTTTGCATGCCGTGAGGGTCGAAGATGCCTTGAATCAATGTGGTTGATGGTGCGAGTCGCAGGGTGTGATCGTCAGCGCTAAAGAAGTAGTGGTTGAGGTGGTAATGCAGTTCGAGGCGAATGGAAGCAATCGCCGCTTCATCGACAAAGGCGTCCAGTTGATTGGCTTCCATTGACGTTGATAGATGGGCTTTGCACCAGATCAGTGTCATTTCACGTTGCGCTTGTGCACAGCCAGTACACAGCACCTGATAGGCGTGTTCCAGGCTCAGCGGTGTGAATATCTGGCTGAGCGTTTGGTGGTAGGTGGCGAGGTTCTCTGCAACGGGGACAAACACAGACGCCAGCACACATGTGCGTACGCGGTGTGGGAAATGGTGCTGGTATTTAAGCGCCAACCAACTGCCCCAGGAGATGCCCAGCAAACTGATCTGAGTGAAACCGAAGAACTGGCGCAGGGACTCAATATCCTGAATGAGCGCATCGGTAGTGTTGTCGGTAAGCAGCCCTTGGGGTTTTGAGCGCCCACAACCTCTTTGGTCGAACAGCACAACATCGAAACGGGCCAAATCAAAAAAAGCCAGATGTTGCTCCTGGCAGTACCCGCCCGGGCCGCCATGCAGAAAAAATATCGGCTCAGCGCCAAGGTGCCCGTGACGTTGCCAATAAAGTTGATGGCCATCCGTCGTTGAGTAATAGCCCGCGTGTTGGCTTTGCAAATTCATGGATTGGCCTGCAGCACATAAAATTCAAATAACTCACGATGCTCAGGGCGAGCGGCCAAAGAAGTTTTAAGGGTTAAGCCCAGCGCATTGGCCCAGTAGCGGACATTAATCAGCACCGGGGTGTGGCCAAAGATAATAAGGGTGGCGCCGGGCTTCAGAGGTTTTACCATGCAGCGCAATAGTGCGTGGGCGTCTGCGTGGCTGACGACTTCTGCATTCAGAAAGCGCAAAAATAAAACATCGCAGGTGTGTGTAAAACAGCTCATGGCGGCCGCCGTGCCGTGTTCAAACCTCAAGGAAGGCAAAATGTGCTGTGTTCGGGCGTAGTCGACCATGCTTTGAGATTGATCTGAGCCAATACAGCGGGCATTGGGAAAGGCGGTGGCTAAAGAGGCAATAAACGTTCCTGTGGAGCACGCGGGGTCATACAGCACACTGCCAGGCTTGATGTACGGCTTTAAAAAAGCAGCGCAATAGTGGCGAAAATGCAGTTCGTCACGGTCGAGTTGTTCCACCAACTGTTTATTGAATGACCACTGGTCTTCCCGTGCGACCCACTCTTGACCTTGCTCATTGAGTAAAGGATAGGGAAAGTAAAGTTCGCTCTCAGGGGCAAGCAGTGCTTTATCAAAGGCGTGGTTCTTTTCGTCGGTAGAGGCCGTTATAAAAGACAGGGTTAAACCTTGCTCTGTATAAAACAGGGCGACAAGTTGCCCAAATAGCATCGCGGGTGTCAAACAGCTTGATGATTGCCACCCACTTTCAGGGGTGTGGGTCATCAGTTTTCGCCCCGCCCAGTTAACGTTATCTACGCTGAGTATAAAAAGTGCGTTTAAGGTGGGCCCGACAGGGAATGTAAAGTGGGCTGTTTGTTTTGGAATATTAAACTCGTCGCGTAACTGACCGATTGCATTGATTTCTTGACTCAGTAATACCGCACGTGGAGTGTCAGCCATAGAAGCTCCGACAGTAACGGTGATGATTAAGTCCGCGAGCAAGAGGGGCTACAACATTGCCACTGCCGACAATATAAAACCGCTCCAACCCTGGAATAACCACATTAGCCAATGTTGTGCCCAGTTGGCTTTGGTGCATCACGTTGACGCCCAATTCTCTGCCGTGGATGCGGACATTTTGTGCGATGGTATTCACCTGCTCGGACACGCTTAGGCCTGGTTGAGCAGGTGACAGCGTTACAGTCACGACAGTGGCATTGAGCATAAGCGTTTGGATGTTCATGTGCAGGCAACGCTGCAACCGCGGGAAGGCTGCCAAATGGCGGGACTGAAGCGAAAGGTGTTGGGCGACTTCTGGCGTATCAGTAGTTAACTGTAACTGCGCAAGTTCTGTAAGCGCGCGGCTGGCGGCATGTTCTGGATCTAATGATGTGCCTGTGCCGAACACGTTGACGCCTGCCCGTGATGGCTTGCAAAAGGCCAGATAGGTGCTTGAACAAAACTCAGTGCTGATATCCAACACGACCACTTGGCTGGCCAGTTCTTGTTCGACATCTCGCCATAAGCAAGCAAGGGGGTGAAGATCGTCAGGGCGTTGCAGGACTTTTATTGGCACGCGGTCTTGATAGTAAAAATGGCTCAACAAGAACAACGACAAGGCATCGCGCTCGATGCACTCGTTGCTGGCATGCAGGACGGCCTCGTTGTATGTGGCGCCAATGGCGATGCCACTGTTGCTGCAATAGCGCCTCAGGCTGGCGTAGTTGAAGGTGTCGTCAGGTAGTGGTGCGTTTGCGTAATGAGGCAGGCTTAATGCAACGGGATAGCTGAAGGTGTTTTGATCCAGAGGGCTGTGGTAACGGCGGCAGGCGATGGTTGCTGCGGGGGCGCGGGTCAAAAAATCCAGCACGCTGTCATCACTCAAAAAACCGGTGCGTACAAAGCTGTTGCTATGCCGATAGTCGAAGTCACTTTTAAGGGAGTGGTATTGCGTGAGGTAGTGCTCCAGCGCTTCAAAGCGTGCACCGACTTGCGCTGTGTCTGTGTAGCCCTTGCCTGAGCCAATGGCGCTGCAACGGGTATTTGGCATCGTGAGCGTAATGCGTTGGTTAATAACCTTGGTTCCGTACGTGTGCGAATGGCAGGTTAAATTCAGAGCGGCTATCTCTAGGTCGATGCGTTGTCGAGCCTTGGCTAACGAAAGCTCTCGCTCGCAGGCCTGTTGCGCGGTACTCATAGAGACCTCCATTGATCGATGCGGGGGAGCGGTAAAACACGTCTCCCCCTTGTATTGAGTTACTCGACGTCAAGTTCAGCTTTTTCTTCGTCACTCAGTTGCAAACTTTCAATTTGCTGTTGTTGAGTTTCAGAATCCAGCACCTGAGACTCAGTTATTTCATTTGCATTCCAACTCATCATGTAGCCCATATCACTGTCCTCTTAATTGCACATATATACGTGGGTTGATTTTGCGATGCGCGTGTTGCGGTTTGAATGTAAGAGTGTGGTTAGAGCGTGTCAATGTGCTGAAGTGTGTGCCAGTGAGGTCATTAGTTTGAGAGTTTTGAGTGTGTAACTATATATTTAATTGACACGACTGCTCATGTGTTTTAGGCGATATAAAAAGCGCAGGTGTACTGTTCAGGCACTAAATACCAGCTGTGTGGAGGGGGCGTGAAGTGCTTCTGTTATTTTTTTACGGAATGTGGGTGGTTGTTTTAAAAGACGGGGCTTGGGAATTAAGCGGCTATAAGCGTCGCTAGATCGTAAGTTTTAGTAGGCGGTTTCTCTGGGAAAGAATAGTTCGATATTAGTTCTTGTGTGTAAGGGGAATATTCGCGAATTTATTGTTGGGTTTTCTGTGAGGCAAACATTAAATTTCATGTTGTTTAGACGACGACTGAGCGGACGAACAAAAAAATACCCCGTGAAAGCCAAGCCTTCACGGGGTATGGGGGCAGCCGGTCAGGTCTTAACCTGCCAAGCCCAACGCTGCACGTTGTACCAGTTCAAGCATCGGCTGTGGGTAAACACCCAGCACGAATACCAGCACTGAAACAGCCAGCAGCATCACGCCACCCGCTTTTTGTTCCCAGTTCAGCGGTGCATCGTGGCGATGCAGTTTTGGCTCAACCAGATACAGGGTCACCATCACGCGCAGGTAGTAGAACACGCCGATGGCGCTGCCCAGAATCAAGGACCCGACCAGCAACCATTGGTGTGCTTCAACGCCCGTGGCGATGATGTAGAACTTGCCGATAAAGCCTGCCGTCAGTGGGATACCCGCCAGCGACAGCATCATTACGGTCAGTACAGCGGTCAGGTACGGGCGACGCCAGAACAGGCCGCGGTACTCGTACAGTGCATCGGCGTCACGGCCTTTGTAAGGCGAAGACATCAGGGTAATCACGCCGAACGCACCCAAGCTTGTGAGTACGTAGGTGATCAGGTACACGCCAATTGCTTCCATCGCCATGCCTTTGCTCGCAACCAGTGCGATCAGCAGGTAGCCGAAGTGAGCAATAGAGGAGTAACCCAGCAGACGCTTGAGGTTAGTTTGGGTCAGTGCCAGCAGGTTACCGAACAAGATCGAAGCAATCGCGATAACGGTCAGCACATCGCTCATCACGCCGGTGTTGGCCGCTGGCGAGATCTGGAACAAACGCACCATCACTGCAAACACGGCAACTTTGGACGCGGTTGCCAGAAACGCAGCCACTGGCGCCGGAGCACCTTCGTACACGTCTGGGGTCCAGAGGTGGAAAGGTACCAGCGACAGTTTGAACGCCAGACCGACCAGCATCATGCCAAGGCCCAACTGAGCGATGGCGCTAGGTGCGCCAGTGGCCGCCAGCGCCAGACCAATACCGCTAAAGCTCAGGCTGCCAGCTTCGGCGTACAGCAGCGCCATACCGAACAACAGGAACGCAGAGCCAGCCGCCGACAACACCATGTACTTGATGCCGGCTTCCAGCGAACGTTTGTTGAAGAAGGCATAGGCCACCAAGCCATAAACCGGTACTGAAAGCAGCTCCAGACCGATAAACAAGCCCGCCAGATGCTGTGCACTGACCAGAACAATGCCGCCAGTCGCTGCAAGCAGGATCAGCAGATAAAGCTCTTCGCGGTTACCCGGGTAGCCGGTGCCACCTTCACCCAAATAGGCGTGAGCAAGGGTCACACAAGCCAACGTGGAGACCAGAATCAACCCGATGTACAAGTAGGCGAAGTTGTCCATCATCAACAGCGGGGTGACAGCCAGTGGAGCCACTTTCAACGCCGGGAAAATAGACAACAGTGCCAGGTTAAGACCCGCCACTGAAAGCAAGAAGGTCTGTGAGTGGTTGCGGCGCCACGCGATTGCCAGCATCACCACAACAACGGTGAGGCTGGTAATCAGCAGTGGAGCAAGCGCGATAAAGTGTTGGATCGTGAATTCCATAGCGCTCTTACCGGGCCGAAGCGAGTTGAGTGAAGGCGGTGCCGATCCACTGCTGCACGCCATTCATGGTCGCAGCCGAAGTATCGAGGAACGGTTGTGGGTACACGCCGATGAAAATCAGCAGTACCGCCAGACCGAGCACCATGATCAGTTCACGTGCATCCATGCCGGCCAATACGGCGTCCGACTTGGATGGGCCGAAATAGGCGCGGTGAATCATGATCAGCGAGTAGACCGAACCGAACACCAGGCCAGTCGTTGCAATCGCTGTGACCCAAGGGAAGCTGGCGAACGAGCCCATCAGGATCAGGAACTCGCCGATGAAGTTACCCGTGCCCGGCAAGCCCAGTGATGCGGCGGCAAAGAACAGGCTGATGGCCGGCAGGTAAGCGATTTTGGACCACAAACCACCCATTTCACGCATGTCGCGGGTATGCAGACGCTCGTACAGTTGACCGCTGAGGATAAACAGCGCAGCTGCCGAAACACCGTGGGCCAGCATCTGGATCACTGCGCCTTGCAGGGCCAGCAAGCTGCCGGAGTAGATCCCGATCAGGACAAAGCCCATGTGCGAAACGCTGGAGAACGCGATCAGACGTTTGATATCGGATTGTGCGAAGGCCAGGAACGCGCCGTAGAAAATCCCGATCAGACCCAGGGTCATGGCAATCGGCGCGAACTCGGCCGAGGCATTCGGGAACAGTGGCAGGGCAAAACGCAGCAAACCATAAGCGGCGGTCTTCAACAGGATACCGGCCAAGTCGACCGAACCTGCGGTGGGTGCCTGTGCGTGAGCATCGGGCAACCAAGAGTGGAACGGTACAACCGGCAGCTTCACGGCAAATGCAATGAAGAAGCCCAGCATCAGGATGTACTCAGTGGTGAGCGACATCTTGGTTTTCAGCAACTCGGCATAGCTGAAGGTCAGCACGCCGGTGTCATTGAAGTTGACCAACACCAGACCGAGAATCGCCACCAGCATGATCAGGCCGGAAGCCTGAGTGAAGATGAAGAACTTGGTAGCGGCGTAGATACGGGTTTTTTTGCCGTCAGATGAGCTGTGACCCCAGAGCGCGATGAGGAAGTACATCGGCACCAGCATCATTTCCCAGAAGAAGAAGAACATGAACAGGTCGATGGCGAGGAACACGCCGACAACACCGCCCAAAATCCACATCAGGTTCAGGTGGAAGAAACCCACGTGACGCTGAATTTCTTTCCAGGAACACAGAACCGACAGCACACCCAGCAAGCCGGTGAGCAGGATCATCAGCAACGATAGGCCGTCCAGCGCCAAATGTACGCTGATACCAAATCGCTCGATCCAGACGTGTTTGAACTCAAGCGCCCACGTTGGATCGGCACCCGGGTTCGGTGCAAATGAATAATTGCCTTGAGACCACAGCCAAAGGCCGAGGGCAAGCTCAAGGGACATGGTCAGCAACGCAATCCAGCGTGGCAGAGTGGCGCCGAAGCGCTCACCCAGCCAGCACAGCAGGCCGCCGATAAAGGGGATCAGGATTAGCCAAGGCAGAATCATGACGGGCTCAATTCCTTTCGCAATGTCGAAGGTTCATATCAGACCGCTACCAACACGATGGCGCCCATGACCAGTACAGCACCGGCGGTCATGGAAGCAGCGTACCAACGCAGTTGACCGGTTTCGCTGCGGCTCAGGGCGTTATGCCCGGCTTTGGCGGCGCGCGGAATCAAACCAATGGTTTGGTCGAGCGGGTCTTTGCGCAGCAAGCGGCAGATCAACAGGTACGGTTTGACGAACAGTTTGTCGTACAGCCAATCGAAGCCCCATGCGGCAAACCACCAGGCCGACAGGAAGCGACCGATGCCGCTATTGGCAACAGCCGTTACGAAGCGACGCTTGCCCAGGTACAGCACAGCGGCCAGCAAAATACCGGCCAGAGCAATAGCGCCCGAGGCGATTTCCAGACTGTGCTTGGCTTCGCCACCTGCATGGCCAACGCTCTGTGGCAATACGCCAGCCAGTGGAGGGGTGATCATGGCGCCGATAAAGGTCGACAGAACGATCAGCACGCTCAGAGGCAGCCAGTACGAAACGCCGTGGCCGGCATGGGCTTCAGTTTTAGCTTCGCCGTGGAACGTCACGAAGATCAGACGGAAGGTGTACAGCGAGGTCATGAACGCGCCAACCAGGCCGGCATACAACAGTTCGTTGTTACCGCTGGCGAAGGCTTCCCAAAGAATTTCGTCCTTGGAGTAGAAACCTGCCGTCAACAGTGGCAGGGCAGACAAGGCCGCGCCGCCGACGATGAAGCTGGCGTATGCCAGTGGCAGTTTTTTCCACAGACCGCCCATCTTGAAGATGTTCTGCTCGTGGTGGCAGGCAACAATCACCGCACCCGAAGCAAGGAACAGCAGCGCCTTGAAGAAGGCGTGGGTCATCAGGTGGAAGATCGCGCCGTCCCAGGCACCCACACCCAGCGCCAGAAACATGTAGCCGATTTGGCTCATGGTCGAGTAGGCGAGGATACGCTTGATGTCGGTTTGCACCAGCGCTGCGAAACCTGCCAGTACCAGCGTTACACCGCCGACCACACCCACCAGATGCAGAACATCTGGTGCCAATGTGAACAGGCCGTGGGTGCGGGCAATCAGATAAACACCCGCCGTAACCATAGTTGCGGCGTGAATCAGTGCCGAAACCGGGGTCGGGCCAGCCATTGCGTCAGCCAACCAGGTTTGCAGAGGCAGTTGCGCGGATTTACCCACGGCGCCGCCCAGCAGCATCAGAGTGGCCAGCACGATCCAGAAATCACCGGCCTGGAACTTCTGGGGTGCCAGAACCAGCAGCTCCTGGATGTTCAGCGTGCCCAGTTGTTGGTACAGGATGAACAGGCCAATGGCGAGGAACACGTCACCGATACGGGTCACGATAAAGGCTTTAAGTGCGGCGTTACCGTTGTTGCGGTTGCTGTAGTAGAAACCGATCAACAGATACGAGCACAGACCCACGCCTTCCCAGCCGAAGTACACGAACAGCAGGTTATCTGCCAGGATCAGGAACACCATGCTGGCGATAAACAGGTTGGTATAGGAGAAAAAGCGCGAGTAGCCGTCTTCACCGCGCATGTACCACGAGGCAAATACGTGGATCAGGAAGCCCACGCCGACGACAACACCCAGCATGGTGACCGACAGGCCATCCAGATGCAGGGCAAAGTTGGCTTTAAAGTCACCTACTGCCAACCACTGCCACAGTACTTGGGTGTACTGACCACCTTCAGGCGGCGCAACGTTGAATTGCCAGATCACATACGCGGCAACAATGGCCGAGAGACCAATGGAGCCGACGCCAATCAGGGCCGAGAGGTTTTCGCTGAAGCGTCCACGGGAGAACGACAGCAGCAAAAAGCCGATCAGGGGAAATACGAAAGTCAGAAAGAGAAGGTTCATCCGCGCATCTCACTGGCAGCATCGATATCAAGCGTATGGAAGCGGCGATACAGCTGCAGCAGGATGGCCAGACCAATACTGGCCTCGGCCGCTGCCAGGGTGATCACCAGAATGAACATGACTTGTCCATCGGGTTGCGCCCAGCGTGCGCCAGCAACGATGAATGCCAGTGCAGCAGCATTCATCATGATTTCCAGACTCATCAACACGAAGAGAATGTTACGGCGAACCATCAGTCCAACCAGACCGAGGCAGAACAGGACACCAGCAACGGCTAGACCATGTTCGAGAGGTATTCCAGGCATCTTATTGCTCCTTCGCCTCATTGCGGCCCAAGTGGAACGCCGTCACCGCTGCAGCCAGCAGCAGCATCGAGGCGAGTTCGACCACCAGCAGATACGGGCCGAATAGGCTAACGCCCACGGCTTTAGCATCAATGGTGGTTTGACCGATTGGCGCACCACTTTGGTGAGCGAACAGCACGTACAGCAGTTCGGCCAAGAGAATGGCGGACAGAATGCTCGGCCCGATCCATATGCCAGGCTTGAGCCAATGGCGTTCTTGCGTTACCGAGGCCGGGCCTTGGTTGAGCATCATCACCACAAACACGAACAGCACCATGATGGCACCGGCGTAGGCGATCACTTCGAGCACACCGGCAAAGGGTGCCCCCAAGCTAAAGAACGTCATCGCTACGGCAATCAGCGAAATAATCAGGTAGAGCAGGGCGTGCACAGGGTTGGTGTTGGTGATCACGCGTAGCGTGGACACGACAGCGACACCCGATGCGAAATAGAAAGCGAATTCCATCGTTCTTCCTTAAGGCAGCAAGCTCTTCACGTTGATCGGCTCGGCTTCGTTCTGGGCAGCGCCTTTAGGCTTGCCTTCAACCGCCATACCCGCAACACGATAGAAGTTGTAATCAGGGTTCTTACCGGGGCCGGAGATCAGCAGATCTTCTTTCTCGTACACCAGATCCTGACGTTTGAACTCGGCCATTTCGAAATCCGGTGTCAGCTGGATTGCAGTGGTCGGGCAGGCTTCCTCACACAGACCGCAAAAAATGCAGCGTGAGAAGTTGATGCGGAAAAACTCCGGGTACCAACGGCCATCTTCGGTTTCGGCTTTTTGCAGCGAGATGCAGCCAACCGGGCACGCCACGGCGCACAGGTTACAGGCTACACAACGCTCTTCGCCGTCCGGGTCGCGGGTCAGAACAATTCGGCCACGGTAGCGCGGTGGCAGATAGACCGGTTCTTCCGGGTATTGCAGCGTGTCACGCTTGCGGAAGGCATGGCCGAACACCATCACCAAGCTGCGAAGCTGGGTGTAGGTGCCATGCACGATGTCAAACAGGTACTTGAACATGGGTCTCTATCCTCACTGAACCGCGCCGGCGGGCGTGTTCAACAACACGACTGCGGCGGTCACCAGCAAATTGATCAGGGTCAGCGGCAGGCAGAACTTCCAGCTGAAGTCCATCACTTGGTCATACCGTGGGCGCGGAATAGAGGCGCGCAGCAGGATGAAGATCATGATGAAAAACGCGGTCTTCAGGGCGAACCAGATAAACGGTATCTGCGGCAGAATGCCGAAAGGCCCGTGCCAGCCACCAAAGAACAAAGTCACCAGCAACGCCGAGATCAACACGATCCCGATGTATTCACCGACGAAGAACATGCCCCATTTCATGCCGGCGTATTCAATGTGGTAACCATCGGCCAGTTCCTGCTCCGCTTCAGGTTGGTCGAAGGGGTGACGGTGAGTCACAGCGACGCCAGCGATGAAAAAGGTCAGGAAGCCGAAGATCTGCGGAATGATGAACCACAGGTTTTGCGCTTGGTATTCAACGATGTCGCGCATGTTGAAAGAGCCCACCTGCACCACGATGCCCATCAGGGCCAGGCCCATGAACACTTCGTAGGACACTGTTTGCGCTGAGGCACGCAAGGCGCCCAAGAGGGCGAACTTGTTGTTACTCGACCAGCCTGCGAACAACACTGCGTAGACCGACAGACCGGCCATAGCAAAGAAAAACAGGATGCCGATGTTCAGATCCGCCACACCCCAGGTCGGGGTGATCGGGATAATCGCGAAAGCGATCAGCAAGGCGCTCATGGCCACAACCGGTGCGAGGGTGAAGATCACCTTGTCGGCAAACGGTGGTGTCCAGTCTTCCTTGAAGAACATCTTGATCATGTCAGCAGCGATCTGAAAGGCGCCGAACGGGCCTACGCGGTTCGGGCCGTAACGGTCCTGCCACAAGGCCAGCAAGCGACGTTCAACCCAGCTCAACAATGCACCGCACACCACAACCGCGAGCAGGATCACCACGGCTTTGAGCACCGAGATGATCACGTCGATAACTTCAGGCGTAAACCAAGTCATTGGGCTGCCTCCTGCAAACCGTCAACGGTAAGGCCAAAGATCGCAGGCGGAATGCCAGCAAGCCCAGCAGGCAATGCCACCAGGCCTGCACCCAGCTCTTCATTGATACGCAGCGGCAGACGCAGGGTTACGCCGGCAACATTGAGGCTCAGCAGAGCACCGTCATTGACGCCCAGACGATCAGCTTCGGATTTGGCCAGTGCGATGTAGGCAGCTGGAATGCGTTCTTGAACCGGCGCGGCCTTGGAAGAGTTCTCTTCGCTGCCCAGCAGGTGATAGAACGGCACAACTTGCCAAGTGCCACGTGCCGGGTTGAAAGCGCCCGGAATGTTGGCGAACCAGTTCAGCGAGTCACCTTTGCTTTCGATCAGGCGAGTGCCCGGGTCGCCAGCGCGGATATGACCCCCCACTTCGTCCTGGAACTTGTTCCACGCTTGTGGCGAGTTCCAGCCCGGCGACCAAGCGAACGGCACTTGTTGGCGCGGTTCGGCGGAGCCCGAGTAACCTTCCATAGAGAAGGCGAACGCGGTGTCCGGGTCTTGTGGGGTGCGCGGTTCGTGCACGCTGATGTTTGCACGCATGGCTGTACGTCCGCTGTAACGCAGCGGTTCGCGAGCCAGTTTCATGCCTTTGATACGGAACGCAGCAGAGGGCGCGGCATCAACGATGCGGGCCAGTTCAGGTGTGCTTGCCGCAGTGGCTTGAGTAACGTGGTCGAGCAGCGTCCAGTCAACAGGCTTGTTCAGCAAGGTGCTGCGCAGGGCATGCAGCCAACGCCAGCCTTCGTGAACCAGAATGTTGGCGTCCAGATAAGTTGGGTCGAATACCTGGAAGAAACGCTGGGCGCGGCCTTCTTGGCTGACCAGCGTACCGTCGCCTTCAGCGAAGCTGGCGGCCGGCAGTACCAAGTCGGCACGGTCGGTGGTCGCGGTTTTTTGATGGTCGGCAACGATCACCACTTTGGCCGCATCCAGCGCAGCGTTGACCTTGACTGCGTCAACACGGGTGAACAGGTCGTTTTCCAGTACCACGATGGCATCGGCTTTGCCGTCGATCACGGCTTGCAGCGCGGCGTCTACTGATTCGCCACCGAGCATGGCCAAGCCCAGACTGTTGGCTTCTGGGACGATCAGGCTGATGGAACCGACCTTCTCGCGCAGGTGCAAGGCTTTGGCGATGTTACCTGCGGCTTCGATCAGGGCTTTGGAGCCCAGCGAAGTGCCGGCAATGATCAATGGGCGTTTAGCCGCGAGCAGAGCGTCGGCGATGCGCTTGGCCAGTTCGAGGGCTTCAGCGTCCAGACCTACAACCGCCGGTGCGCTGGCGTCGAGGGCGTGAGCGACGGCGAAACCGATGCGGGCCAGATCGTCTGGCGAGGCGTGAACGCACTCTTCAGCCACGTCGTCGAGCTTGGTTTCAGCCAGGCTTGCGATAAACAGAGGGTTCAGCGCGTGCTGACCAATGTTTTTCACGGCGGCGTCGAGCCAAGGCTGAACGCGCATGGCGTCGGCCATGTCTTCAGCTTTGCCTTTGACCGATTGACGCAGCGACAGCGCCATGCGGGCGGCCGTTTGGGTCAGGTCTTCGCCAAGCACGAAAATAGCGTCGTGGTCTTCGATCTCGCGCATGTTCGGCACAGGCAGCGGGCTGTTCTTGAGCACTTGCAGCACTAAGCGGATGCGCTCCAGCTCACCGGCTTCAATACCGCTGTAGAAGTGTTCGGCACCGACCAGTTCGCGCAACGCGTAGTTACTTTCGAGGCTGGCGCGCGGCGAACCGATACCGACAATGTTGCGACCACGCAGCAGGTCAGCGGCTTTATCCAGCGCCGCATCGAGGCTCAGCTTGGTGCCGTCGGCCAGCAGTGGCTGACGTGGACGGTCGGTGCGGTTGACATAGCCATAGCCGAAACGGCCACGGTCACACAGGAAGTACTGGTTGACCGAACCGTTGAAGCGGTTTTCGATACGACGCAGTTCGCCATAACGCTCGCCCGGGCTGATGTTGCAGCCGCTGGAGCAACCGTGACAGATGCTCGGTGCAAACTGCATGTCCCACTTACGGTTGTAACGCTCGGAGTGAGTTTTGTCAGTGAACACACCGGTCGGGCAGACTTCAGTCAGGTTGCCCGAGAACTCGCTTTCGAGCACGCCGTCTTCAACGCGACCGAAGTACACGTTGTCGTGAGCGCCGAATACGCCCAGGTCAGTACCGCCTGCGTAGTCTTTGTAGAAACGCACACAGCGATAGCAGGCAATGCAGCGGTTCATTTCGTGGGAAATGAACGGGCCGAGTTCCTGGTTTTGGTGGGTGCGCTTGGTGAAGCGATAACGGCGCTCGTTATGGCCGGTCATCACGGTCATGTCTTGCAGGTGGCAGTGACCGCCTTCTTCGCACACTGGGCAGTCGTGCGGGTGGTTGGTCATCAGCCATTCGACGACGCTGGCGCGAAACACTTTCGCTTCTTCGTCTTCGATGGAGATCCAGCTACCGTCGGTGGCGGGGGTCATGCACGACATGACGATACGACCACGGGTGTCGTTCTCGTCGGTGTACTGCTTGACTGCGCACTGGCGGCAGGCGCCAACACTGCCAAGGGCAGGGTGCCAGCAGAAATACGGAATATCGAGTCCTAGCGACAAACAAGCCTGTAACAGGTTGTCTGCCCCATCGACTTCGAGCTCTTTGCCGTCTACGTGGATAGTGGCCATGGTTCAAAGTTCTTCGTTGGCCCGGTGTCAGCGGGCGTGGCTAATGGAATCTTGTTATTCGCTCGAAACAACCCAGCCTTACGGCGTTATCGAGCGATCAGAGGGCGGCACGGACCACCCTCATTCAGAGCGTTACGCGCCGATTACGATCGGGCGTGCCAGAGGCGGAACGCCAGGTTTTGCTTGCGCAATACCGGCTTCAAACTCTGGGCGGAAGTACTTGATCGCGCTGCCCAATGGCTCCACTGCGCCCGGTGCGTGCGCACAGAACGTTTTGCCAGGGCCGAGGAAGCCGACCAGACCCAGCAGGGTCTCGATATCGCCGGGCTGACCTTCGCCGTGTTCGATTGCCATCAGAAGCTTGACGCTCCAAGGCAACCCATCACGGCAAGGGGTGCAAAAACCGCACGACTCGCGAGCAAAGAACTGCTCCATGTTGCGCAGCAACGACACCATGTTGACGCTGTCGTCGACGGCCATTGCCAGACCTGTACCCATACGGGTGCCGACCTTGGCGATACCACCGGCATACATTTGCGCGTCCAGATGCTCGGGCAGCAAGAAACCAGTACCAGCGCCACCAGGTTGCCAGCACTTAAGCTTGAAGCCATCGCGCATGCCGCCAGCGTAGTCTTCGAACAGCTCGCGGGCTGGTACGCCGAATGGCAGTTCCCACAGGCCCGGGTTTTTTACCTTGCCGGAGAAACCCATCAGCTTGGTGCCGTGGTCTTCACTGCCTTCGCGGGCCAGGGATTTGTACCAGTCAACGCCGTTGCCAATGATGGCCGGTACGTTGCACAGGGTTTCAACGTTGTTTACACAGGTCGGCTTGCCCCATACGCCCACGGCGGCCGGGAACGGCGGCTTGGAGCGCGGGTTGGCCCGACGGCCTTCAAGGGAGTTGATCAGTGCGGTTTCTTCACCGCAGATATAACGCCCGGCGCCGGTGTGAACGAACAGCTCAAAGTCAAAACCTGAGCCCAGAATGTTCTTGCCCAGCAGGCCTGCAGCCTTGGCTTCTTCTACCGCACGGTTGAGGTGCTTGGCGGCGGTAACGTATTCACCGCGCAGGAAGATGTAGCCACGGTAGGTTTTCAGCGCGCGGGCGCTGATCAGCATGCCTTCGATCAGCAGATGGGGCAGTTGCTCCATCAGCATGCGGTCTTTCCAGGTGTTGGGCTCCATTTCATCGGCGTTACACAGCAGGTAACGGATGTTCATGGATTCGTCTTTAGGCATCAGCCCCCACTTCACGCCCGTGGGGAAGCCTGCGCCGCCGCGACCCTTGAGGCCTGCGTCTTTCACGGTCTGGACGATGTCGTCCTGAGCCATATCGGCGAACGCCTTGCGCGCAGCGGCGTAGCCGTCTTTGGCCTGATATTCGTCAAGCCATACAGGCTCGCCGTCATCACGCAAACGCCAGGTCAGCGGGTGGGTTTCTGCCGAGCGCGCGATGCGGTTGGCAGGGCCGTAGGAAGTCAGGGTCATGGGTAGCCCTCCAACAACGAAGCGACGCCCGATGGCTGCACGTCACCGAAAGTGTCGTCGTCAATCATCAACGCCGGTGCCTTGTCACAGTTGCCCAGGCAGCAAACCGGCAGCAGCGTGAAGCGGCCGTCCGGTGTGGTTTGGCCAAGGCCAATGCCCAGTTTGCTCTGGATCTCGCCAACCACTGATTCGTGGCCGCCGATGTAGCACACCATGCTGTCGCACACGCGAATAATGTGGCGACCCACTGGCTGGCGGAAGATCTGGCTATAGAACGTCGCCACACCTTCAACGTCGCTGGCAGGGATGCCGAGCATTTCGCCAATGGCGTAAACGGCACCGTCCGGAACCCAGCCGCGCTCTTTTTGAACGATTTTCAGGGCTTCGATCGACGCCGCACGCGGGTCTTCGTAGTGATGCAGCTCGTGCTCGATGGCCGAGCGCTCGGTTTCACTCAAGGTGAAACGGTCTGTCTGGATAAGCGTGCTGTTCATGCTTAGCGGTCCACGTCGGCCATAACGAAATCGATACTACCCAGGTACGCAATCAAGTCCGCGACCATTTCGCCTTTGATCACCGAAGGGATCTGTTGCAGGTGCGGGAAGCTTGGTGTGCGAATCCGGGTGCGGTAGCTCATGGTGCCGCCATCGCTCGTCAGGTAATAACTGTTGATGCCCTTGGTCGCTTCGATCATCTGGAAGGATTCGTTGGCCGGCATGACCGGGCCCCACGAAACTTGCAGGAAGTGCGTAATCAAGGTCTCGATGTGCTGCAACGTGCGCTCTTTAGGCGGCGGCGTGGTCAGCGGGTGATCCGCCTTGTACGGGCCTTCTGGCATGTTGCGCATGCACTGTTCGATGATTTTCAGGCTCTGGCGCATTTCTTCGACCCGCACGATGCAGCGGTCGTAGGCATCGCCATTGGCAGCCAGCGGCACTTCAAACTCGAAGTTCTCGTAACCCGAATACGGGCGCGCTTTACGCACGTCGAAGTCGCAACCGGTGGAGCGCAGACCTGCACCCGTGACGCCCCATTCCAGGGCCTCTTTGGTGTTGTATGCAGCGACGCCGATGGTACGGCCACGCAGGATGCTGTTGTCCAATGCCGCCTTTTGGTACTCGTCCAAACGCTTTGGCATCCAGTCGATGAACTCTTTGACCAGTTTTTCCCAGCCGCGTGGCAGGTCGTGGGCAACACCGCCGATACGGTACCAAGCCGGGTGCAGACGGAAGCCGGTAATCGCTTCGATCACTTTGTAAGCGCGCTGACGGTCGGTGAAGGTGAAGAACACCGGGGTCATGGCGCCCACGTCCTGGATGTAAGTCCCCAGGAACAGCAGGTGGCTGGTGATACGGAAGAACTCGGCCATCATGATGCGGATGGTGTCTACCCGATCTGGCACCTTGATGCCTGCGAGCTTCTCGACCGAGAGCACGTACGGCAGGTTGTTCATCACGCCGCCGAGGTAGTCGATACGGTCGGTGTACGGGATGAAACTGTGCCAGGACTGACGCTCTGCCATTTTTTCGGCACCACGGTGGTGGTAGCCGATGTCTGGCACGCAGTCGACGATTTCTTCGCCGTCCAGTTGCAGGATGATCCGGAAGGCACCGTGAGCCGAAGGGTGGTTCGGGCCCAGGTTGAGGAACATGTAGTCCTCGTTTTCGCCGGAACGTTTCATGCCCCAATCTTCGGGTTTGAAACGGGCGGCTTCTTCTTCCAGCTGAACCTTGGCCAGGCTCAGGCTGTACGGGTCAAACTCGGTAGCACGGGCCGGGAAGTCCTTGCGCAGCGGGTGACCTTCCCAAGTCGGCGGCATCATGATGCGCGACAGGTGAGGGTGGCCGGCAAAGTCGATGCCGAACATATCCCAGACTTCACGTTCGTACCAGTTGGCGTTTGGCCAGATCCCGGTCACGGTCGGCAGGCTCAAATCGCCCTCGGACAGCGCCACCTTGATCATCACGTCGCTGTTACGTTCAAGCGACATCAAGTGGTAGAAAACAGTGAAATCGGCACCCGATGGCAAGCCCTGACGCTTGGTGCGCAGACGTTCGTCCACACCGTGCAGGTCATAGAGCATGACGTAAGGTTTTGGCAGGTTACGCAGGAAGGTCAACACTTCGACCAGTTTGGCGCGGGCAACCCACAGCACCGGCATGCCGGTGCGCGTGGCCTGTGCGGTGAACGCCTCAGGGCCAAAACGGTTGTTCAGTTCGACAACCACATCTTGGTCGTCAGCCTTATAAGGCGGGATGTACAGAGCGGAGCCTGTAGTCATGGTTTTTTTATCGCTTTCGTTCAACGTAAAGAATGAAGCCAGTGTCTCGTTCTATAAAAGAAGCAGAGCTGGATCAGACTTCGTCGGGGCTGCGCAGGTTAGTGACCTGAATACGCTGTTCGCGGCGCTGTTCCTTTTGCGACGGCATCTCGGCGCGATAAACGCCTTGCTCGCCGACGACCCAGGAAAGTGGGCGACGCTCCTGGCCAATCGACTCTTGCAAGAGCATCAAGCCTTGCAGGAAAGCCTCTGGGCGGGGTGGGCAGCCGGGTACGTAAACGTCCACGGGCAGGAACTTGTCGACCCCTTGAACCACAGAGTAGATGTCGTACATGCCGCCGGAGTTGGCGCACGAACCCATGGAGATAACCCATTTAGGTTCAAGCATTTGCTCGTAGAGACGCTGAATGATCGGCGCCATCTTGATAAAGCAGGTACCGGCAATAACCATGAAATCCGCCTGACGCGGCGATGCCCGGATAACTTCGGCGCCAAAGCGCGCGATGTCGTGGGGCGCCGTGAAGGCGGTGGTCATTTCCACGTAGCAGCACGACAGGCCGAAGTTGTACGGCCATAGGGAGTTTTTACGCCCCCAGTTGACCGTGCCGTTCAGCACGTCTTCTAGCTTGCCCATGAAGATGTTTTTGTGGACTTGATCTTCTAACGGATCGGAAACGGTTTCCCGCGTGCCGATCGGGTACTGCTCGTTAGGAGCATCCGGGTCGATCCTGGTGAGTTCGTATTGCATCGCCAAAGCCTCATTGTTTCAGCTTGGCCTGCCGCTTACGACGAGCTTCCGGTGCCCAATCAAGAGCACCCACCCGAAATAGGTAGACAAGGCCTGCCAACAGAATTGCTATGAAAACGAGAGCTTCGACGAATCCGGTCCAGCCGCTTTCGCGAACAGACACAGACCAGGCAAAGAGAAAGAGGGCTTCGATATCGAAGATCACGAAGAGCATCGCGACCAGATAGAATTTGGCTGAGAGCCGTAAGCGGGCGCCACCGGTAGGTAGCATGCCGGACTCGAACGGTTCGTTTTTGCTGCGACCCCAGGCTTTTGACCCAAGGAGGCTGGAGACGCCAAGCATGAAGGCACAAAGGCCGACAACGCCGAGAAGGAAAATGGCAAAGCCCCAGTTATGGGCTATGAGTCCTGTCGCTTCGGGCATGCTGGTAATCCTTAACAGAGAACAAGGTCTCTGAGCTTAAAAAGGTAATAAAGCAGTGACGATATGTCGCAGCGCAATTGATGGGCGCGATTTTATGGCTAAACACCCAGCAAGTAAATTTTCTAAGATGATTTAATTCAATCCTTTAGTGGTATGTCTTTCCTCAAAGTCTGCGTAAGCCGCGTGCTGCGGGGATTACAGCGTGTTTCGGTGATTATGTTTTGTGGATCAGGTATTCAATAAAAACAGCGCTAAATGATAATTAATATCGTTTAAGTCTTCTGCAGTTGCTACAACGCCGACTGCGTGCAGGGAAGTTGGCTTATATATGTGCAGGTTGCAAGTTTTGGGCTTGGCTTTTTAAACGTTTTTGTTTGGGCTTGCCTGGATCTGTGTCAGTTTTTGCCCGGGTTTTTCAGGTGTGGCGTGTAAATGCCTGACAAAAAAACGCCCCGAACCAGTCGGGGCGCTACGTATATGGCATTGCGTTTGTTCTTTACAGGCTGGGCAATGGCCGTGGTTCCATTAGTGGAACTGTTCTTCTTCAGTCGAGCCGGTCAGGGCGGTTACTGAAGACGAGCCACCTTGGATCACAGTGGTCATGTCGTCGAAGTAGCCGGTGCCCACTTCCTGCTGGTGCGCCACAAAGGTGTAGCCTTTGGCGGCGTCAGCGAATTCCTGCTCTTGCAGTTTCACGTAGGCAGTCATGTCGTTGCGGGCGTAGTCGTGCGCCAGGTTGAACATGCTGTGCCACATGTTGTGGATGCCCGCCAGAGTGATGAACTGGTGCTTGTAGCCCATTGCCGACAGTTCACGCTGGAACTTGGCGATGGTTGCGTCGTCCAGGTTCTTCTTCCAGTTGAAGGAAGGGGAGCAGTTGTAGGACAGCAGTTGGTCCGGGTATTCCTTTTTGATCGCTTCAGCAAAGCGACGGGCTTCTTCCAAATCCGGTTTGGCAGTTTCGCACCAAATAAGGTCGGCGTACGGGGCGTAGGCCAAGCCGCGAGCGATAGCCTGGTCCAAGCCGGCGCGCACTTTGTAGAAGCCTTCTTTGGTACGTTCGCCGGTGACGAATGGCTGGTCGTACGGGTCGCAATCAGAAGTCAGCAGGTCAGCGGCGTTAGCATCGGTACGAGCCAGGATGATGGTCGGTGTGCCTGCAACGTCGGCCGCCAAGCGAGCAGCGGTCAGCTTTTGTACGGCTTCTTGGGTTGGAACCAGTACCTTGCCGCCCATGTGGCCGCATTTTTTAACCGAGGCCAGCTGATCTTCAAAGTGAACGCCGGCGGCGCCTGCTTCGATCATGCTTTTCATCAGTTCGTATGCGTTCAGAACGCCGCCGAAACCGGCTTCAGCGTCAGCCACGATCGGTGCGAAGTAGTCGATGTAACCTTGGTCGCCCGGGTTTTTGCCGGCTTTCCACTGGATCTGGTCAGCACGACGGAACGAGTTGTTGATGCGCTTGACCACAGTTGGCACGGAGTCCACTGGGTACAGCGACTGATCGGGGTACATGGATTCGGCAGAGTTGTTGTCTGCCGCCACTTGCCAACCCGACAGGTAGATAGCCTGGATGCCGGCTTTAACCTGTTGAACTGCTTGACCCCCGGTCAGGGCGCCCATGCAGTTGACGAAATCTTTCTCAGGACGGAAGGACGGGTGTGCGCCCTGTGTCACCAGTTTCCACAGCTTGTCAGCGCCCATTTTTGCAAAAGTGTGCTCGGGTTGAACCGAGCCGCGCAGGCGGACCACGTCAGCAGCGGAGTAATCGCGAGTCACGCCTTTCCAGCGTGGGTTTTCGGCCCAGTCTTTTTCAAGGGCTGCAATTTGCTGTTCGCGTGTCAGTGCCATGGAGATAAACCTCGTCGCATAGGTCTGGATTGAAAAATGCTTGCTCCGCCAGGCACACAACTGAGTTGTTTGAGTGAGTGCGTGAATGGCTTCTCGTTAACGATCAAGATCCTTTACAAGGGCTCTGATCGGCGGGAGCGGGGCCATCATGCCTTTGCTTTTTTGAGCCGTCAAACACTTTGTAGTGCTTTTTATATGGCACTACATATTTGGTCTAATACGACTCATCAGTCAGTTTTGGGCTTTTTGGTCGAGCATGTCGACTTTGACCCGTAACGTCATGTCATCCCGGCTTTGAGTAGAGTACGTGCGGGTTGTACCCTGTTTGTCGGCTTGGGTCTGGCCGTTGATGCCTGCCAATGTGATCCATTGCCCGAGGGGGGCGCTGACTTGTGTGTCGCTACTTTGCACGTTCACTACATCTGGGCGTTCCTGGCTCATGCGGTCGCGATTGGTGCTAATGGCGAGGTGTACCGTTTCACCTGTAATGCTGGCCGTGACATAAAAACCCTGTGTCACGTTGCGGTACTCAGTCTGTGTCAGCAGGCGCCCGTAGGCATCAGTTTGTGTGCTGGTCAGCGGCACGCTTTTGCCGGTCTGGATCAGTGCAGGCACACCCTCTGTCGCTTGAATCTGTTGCATGCCGCCTTCGCGGCTGGCGGTGCTGTACACCCGGGTGCTGTTGTCAGTGTTGGGGGAGTTGTTATCGCTGGTGTCAACAGTGATCAGCAGGCGCTTGGCGGGTGTGTCGAGTTGGTTTAGCAGCGTTTCCAGGTTTTGAATTTTTTGCGCGGAGGCCTCGACAATTAATTGATTGCCGTATGCGCTGACCTTGCCGTCATTGCCGATAAAGTTTTGCGCTACAGGCAGAAGATCAGCGCTGGTGCGATTTTGCAGCGTGATCACTTGGGTATCGGCAAGGGCGCTGATACTGAACATCAGCAACAAGCTGGCGATGAGGGGGCGTAGGGACATGTCCGTTATCTCCGCAATATTTGGAAAGGATGTGGCCAGAGTTTGCCAGTTTGTCGGCATCAATGGGGTGAGGTTGAATGCCAGATAGCAAAACGCCCTGCGATCCAAGAGATAGCAGGGCGTTAATAGTCTTCGCGAAGGCGGGGCTTTGGATTAGCCCGCACGCTCCATATCAACGTGAGGAATGCCTGCTTCCAGGAATTCGTCGCTGACAATTTTGAAGCCCAGTCGCTCATAGAACGGTGTGGCATGCACTTGGGCGCTGAGTTTTTGCTCTTTTAGGCCGCGTTTTTCAGCTTCGCTGATTACCGCTTGCATCAGAGCGTCGCCCACGCTCAGTCCACGCCAGTCTTTGAGGACTGACACCCGGCCAATATGACCATCCGGCAAAAGGCGAGCAGTGCCGATGGGAAAGTCGCCCTCATAGGCCAGAAAATGCACAGCATCGGCATCGTCTGCATCCCACTCCAGCTCGGGCGGGACAGATTGTTCGGCAATAAACACGGCCTCACGAATGCGTCGAAGTTCGGCGTTGTCCTTTTGCCAGTCGGCGACACGTACGTGAATGCTATTCATCGGCGAACCCCAGGCTTCCTTGTTTAACCAGCTCACAGAGCAGGTTGCGTCCATCTTCGTCGGCCAACCATAAGCCGAGGTTGTCGCTGTGCAAAGCATCTGCTGCACAAATCATTTTCAGCAGGTCGCGCAGCTTGCCTGGCAATAGGCGACTTTGACCGCTGGCGAACAGCAGCAGGTCTTCGTCAACCTCTGACCATGCCAGTCGAGCGCTTGGGTTGCGAATCAGTATCGCGCCCTGGTCCAGGTTGGCGAACAGGTCTTCTTCTTCGAGCTCAGGGCCGACGACGAGTTCCGGATAGCGTGGTTCGGTCATGAACTGGCCGAACCAGGTCAGCAGCATGCGCTCATCGCTCATGTGCTCGGCCAGCAAACCTTTGAGGCGATCGAGGGCGTCGTGCTGGATCTGGTGCGGGTCGCTAACCGGTTGTGCGTCGGCGTCGGTGTAACGGTCTTCATCAGGCAGGTACTGGCTGAGGAAGTCGGTGAAGTGGGTCAGGACTTCAGCGGCGCTTGGGGCGCGAAAACCTACGGAATAGGTCAGGCAGTCGTCTACTGCAACGCCGCAGTGGGCAAGGCGCGGAGGCAGATAAAGCATGTCGCCGGGCTCCAGTGTCCACTCGTCGGTGGCCTGGAAGTCAGCCAGAATGCGCAGGTCGGCGTGCTCCAGAAGTGGGCTTTCGGAGTCACACATCTGGCCGATCTGCCAATGGCGCTTGCCGTGACCTTGCAGCAAGAACACATCGTAGTTGTCGAAATGCGGGCCTACGCTGCCGCCGGGTGCGGCGTAGCTGATCATCACGTCATCAATGCGCCAGCTTGGCAGAAAACGGAAGTTTTCAAGCAGCTCGCCCACTTCAGGCACGAACTGATCGACAGCTTGCACCAGCAACGTCCATTCGCTTTCTGGCAATTTGCTGAATTCGTCTTCGGCGAAAGGGCCGCGACGCAACTCCCACGGGCGTTCGCCGTGTTCGATGATAAGGCGCGATTCGACTTCTTCTTCCAGCGCCAGGCCGGCCAGTTCGTCGGCGTCGATTGGGCTTTCGAAGTCAGGGATGGCTTGACGGATCAGCAGCGGTTTTTTCTGCCAGTAGTCGCGCAAAAACTCGCGTGCCGTGATGCCGCCCAGAAGTTGAAGAGGAATATCAGGATTCATGTGTAACCTATTGAAAAAATACACTTTGTAATCGGGAATAAAAACGCCCGGCACGGCCGGGCGTTAATAGGTCGTTGCAGCGATCAGATGCGCTTGGCCTGCTCAACAGCGTTGCCAATGTAATTGGCAGGTGTCAGCAGTTTCAGCTCGGCTTTGGCTGCTTCTGGCATTTCAAGGCCGTCGATGAAGGTTTGCAGGGCTTCTGGGCTGATGCCCTTGCCGCGGGTCAGCTCTTTGAGCTTCTCGTACGGGTTTTCAATGTTGTAACGACGCATCACGGTCTGGATGGGTTCGGCCAGAACTTCCCAGCACGCGTCCAGGTCAGCAGCGATTTTCTGAGCATTAAGCTCCAGTTTGCTGATGCCTTTAAGGCTGGCTTCGTACGCGATAACGCTATGAGCAAAGCCCACGCCCAGGTTGCGCAATACGGTGGAGTCAGTCAGGTCGCGCTGCCAGCGAGAGATTGGCAATTTGCTGGCCAAGTGCTGGAACAGGGCGTTGGCGATACCCAGATTGCCTTCGGAGTTTTCGAAGTCGATCGGGTTGACCTTGTGCGGCATGGTCGAGGAGCCAATTTCGCCAGCGATGGTGCGCTGCTTGAAGTAGCCCAGCGAGATGTAGCCCCAGATATCGCGATCAAAGTCGATCAGGATGGTGTTAAAGCGCGCAATGGCATCAAACAGTTCGGCGATGTAGTCGTGCGGTTCGATTTGCGTGGTGTACGGGTTGAAGCCCAGGCCCAGCTCGCCTTCGATGAAGGCGCGGGCATTGGCTTCCCAGTCGATCTGCGGGTAGGCCGACAGGTGAGCGTTGTAGTTGCCGACAGCGCCGTTGATCTTGCCCAGCAGCGGAACAGCGGCCACTTGAGCGATTTGACGCTCCAGACGGTAAACCACGTTGGCCAGTTCTTTGCCCAGTGTGGTCGGCGAAGCCGGTTGGCCGTGAGTGCGCGACAGCATCGGCACGTCAGCGAATTTGATCGCCAGCTCGCGGATGGCTTCGGCAGTCTGGCGCATCAGCGGCAACATGACGTCATCACGGCCTTCGCGCAGCATCAGAGCGTGGGACAGGTTGTTGATGTCCTCGCTGGTGCAAGCAAAGTGGATGAACTCACTGACGTTGGCCAGTTCAGGCAGCTTGGCAGCCTGCTCTTTGAGCAGGTACTCAATGGCTTTTACATCGTGGTTGGTGGTGCGCTCGATCTCTTTGACGCGTTCGGCGTGTTCCAGAGAGAAGTTTTCGGCCAGTTCGTTCAGAACAGCGTTGGCTTCGGCGGAGAAAGCTGGGACTTCAGGGATGGCAGCGTGTGCAGCCAAGCGCTGGAGCCAGCGAACTTCAACCAGTACGCGAGCACGGATCAGGCCGTACTCGCTAAAAATTGGGCGCAGGGCCTGGGTTTTGCCGGCGTAGCGGCCGTCAACAGGGGAAACCGCAGTGAGCGAAGAAAGCTGCATGGGGTGTTCTCGGACAGTCGGGCAACGAAATGGGGCGCGTATCATACATGAAAAAAACGGCCGGTCCGTTGCCAAGTGACCGGCGTCATACGCGTAGCGACGTTACAAGGTGTACGTGCTGACGGGTTTTAGCCGCGCAGCATGGGATAAAGCTCTTTGAGCAGCTTGCGGCGGCTGAAGACCAACTGCCAGCGATGACCACCCAATTGCCGCCACAGCCGTGCCGAACGAATGCCGGCCAGCAGCAGGGCGCGAATTTTAGCGGCGTTGCTGGGTTGTTGCAGGTTGCGCATGTCGCCGTGGACTTGAATACGTTGGCGCAGCGTACTGAGCGTGTCCTGATAGAGCGCGCCACAGGCGGCAACCACGTTTTCGTGAGCGGGCCCGAAGTGTTCCACTTGTGACTGGATTTGCGGTAGACGCTTGCCGATCAGCTCAAGCATGTCTTCACGCTTGGCCAGTTGGCGCTCAAGCCCCAGCATTGACAGCGCATAGCGCAATGGCTCGCGTTGCAGGGTGTTGGGGTCGCGCTCAAGGGCGCCGATCAGGGCGCGGTAGCCTTCACGCAGGTTGATGTCGTCACCGCCATACACTTCTAGCGTGTCTTTGGGGTCGCGAATCAGCAAGCTACCGAGCATGCAGGCCAGATCGGCTTCACTCACTTGGCCTGTCTTGGCTATTTTGTCGACCAGCACAGCGGCGAGAAACACACCGCCAAGGGCGATCAGTTGTTCCTGAGTGGCGTTCATGCCTGTGCGCTCTTGCTTGTCCAGGGCTCGGCTACTTCGATCACGCCGCCGCCCAAGCACACTTCACCCTCGTAAAACACCACAGATTGGCCGGGCGTTACTGCTCGCTGCGGGTCGTCGAAGGTTGCGCGATAGCCATTAGCGGTTTTCTCGAGGGTGCAAGGTTGGTCGCTTTGGCGATAACGAACCTTGGCCGTCAAGCGCAGTGGGCTGCTGAGGTCGATCGGGTTAACCCAAAAGATTTCAGAGGCGAGCAACGCGCGGGAGAACAGCCACGGGTGATCGTTGCCTTGGCCGACGATCAACTCGTTGTTTTCCAAGTCTTTGAACAGCACGTACCACGGTTCGTCGCTCGCGTCTTTCAAACCGCCGATGCCCAAGCCCTGACGCTGGCCGATGGTGTGATACATCAAGCCGTGATGGCGGCCAATCACTTCGCCTTCGGTGGTTTTGATCTCGCCCGGCTGTGCAGGCAGGTACTGCTTGAGGAAGTCGCTGAAACGGCGCTCACCAATAAAGCAGATGCCCGTGGAGTCTTTTTTCTTTGCGGTGGCCAAATCGTGCTTTTCGGCGATTTTGCGTACTTCTGGCTTCTCAAGCTCCCCAACCGGGAACAGGGTGCGGGCAATTTGTTCGCCGCCGACGGCATGTAAGAAGTAGCTCTGATCCTTGTTCGGGTCCAAGCCCTTAAGCAGTTCGGTACGGCCGTCGATGTCCCGACGACGCACGTAGTGGCCGGTAGCAATCAGATCAGCGCCCAGCATCAGGGCGTAATCGAGGAACGCCTTGAACTTGATTTCACGGTTGCAAAGGATGTCCGGGTTGGGTGTGCGACCGGCTTTGTATTCCGCCAGGAAGTGCTCAAACACGTTGTCCCAGTATTCAGCGGCGAAGTTGGCAGTGTGCAGCTTGATACCAATTTTGTCGCACACAGCTTGGGCATCGGCCAGGTCGTCCATGGCGGTGCAGTAATCCGTTCCGTCGTCTTCCTCCCAGTTCTTCATGAACAGGCCTTCCACCTGGTAGCCCTGCTCCATGAGCAAAACGGCGGAAACGGAAGAGTCAACACCGCCGGACATGCCGACGATGACGCGCTGGTTTTCGGGGGCGACTAAGGCTGGATCACGCATAAGGTTTCAATGAGTGTTCTTGAAAAAGGACGCGATTCTAGCAGGCCCAAGCGCTCAAGGCTAAACCGAAGGGCGGATTAAACTGAGGTCAAACCGTTTGCCGCTCAAATAATCATCGATGCACTGCAAGGTCAACTCGCTGCGCCAGCGATCGCGTTGTGCTATCAGCTCGTCACGACTCAGCCACAGCGGGCCGATGATGCCAGTGTCCAGTTGATAGTCGTGGTGATGTTTGAGGGCCTTGCCGGCAAAGCACACGCGCTGATAAGTCACGCCATTGCTGGGTGCGGTGTACAAATAAATGCCGATCACGCTGGTGAGCTCAACGTCGTAGCCGGTCTCTTCAAGGGTTTCGCGAATGGCGGCGTCGATCAGGCTTTCATTTGGGTCCAGATGCCCGGCGGGCTGGTTGAGCACGGCGCGCTCGCCTTTGAGTTCTTCAACCATCAAGAAGCGGCCGTTGTCTTCAACGACGGTGGCGACAGTGATGTGGGGTTTCCAGTCCATGAGGTGTGCTCGGTTTTAGGGAGGTTTGTAGATGCTACAGAAACTTCGCTCCAAGCCCCAAGCCTGTCGCCGCTGCCGTCGCTGTAAAGTCAGGCAGTACGCTGTTGCTGGTGTTTGTATTCGCTTCGCAACCGAGCGCCGCCTTCGGCAGCCGCTACGAAATGTGTGTTGTGCAGAAACCACAAACCCCGGCGTCGTGGGCCGGGGTTTGTGGTGTTGCTTTGTTGCGCTTACACGGAGGCGATGATCGCGTTCAATGTGGCGCTAGGGCGCATTACTTTGCTCACCTTGTCAGCATCGGCGTGGTAGTAACCACCAATGTCGACAGGCTTGCCCTGTACAGCGTTGAGCTCAGCAACGATAGTTGCTTCGTTCTCGGCCATGGCTTTGGCTACAGGGGCGAATTGTGCTTGCAGTGCAGCATCTTCAGTCTGTGCGGCCAGAGCTTGAGCCCAGTACAGCGCCAGGTAGAAGTGGCTGCCGCGGTTGTCGATGTTGCCGACTTTACGCGATGGCGATTTGTTGTTGTCGAGGAACTGGCCAGTGGCCTGGTCCAGGGTTTTGGCCAACACCAACGCTTTCGGGTTGTTGTAGGTCGTGCCCAGGTGCTCCAAGGATGCTGCCAGAGCCAAGAACTCACCCAGCGAGTCCCAGCGCAGGAAGTTTTCTTCCAGCAGTTGTTGGACGTGCTTAGGTGCAGAACCGCCTGCGCCAGTTTCAAACAGACCGCCGCCATTCATCAGCGGAACGATCGACAGCATTTTGGCGCTGGTGCCCAGTTCCATGATCGGGAACAGGTCAGTCAGGTAGTCGCGCAGTACGTTGCCAGTCACCGAGATGGTGTCCAGACCTGCACGGGTGCGTTCCAGGGTGAACTTCATGGCGTCTACAGGCGACATGATGCGAATGTCCAGGCCGCTGGTGTCGTGATCCTTCAGGTAAGCCTGAACTTTTTCGATCATCACGCCGTCGTGGCTACGCTTAGGGTCCAGCCAGAAAATCGCTGGGGTGTTGCTGGCGCGAGCGCGGTTAACGGCCAGTTTGACCCAGTCGCGGATTGGCGCGTCTTTGGCCTGGCACATGCGCCAGATATCGCCTTCTTCGACTTTTTGTTCCATCAGCACTTTGCCGCTGCTGTCGGTTACCCGAACAACGCCGTCAGTCTTGATTTGGAAGGTTTTGTCGTGGGAGCCGTATTCTTCGGCTTTTTGCGCCATCAGACCAACGTTTGGCACGCTGCCCATAGTGGTTGGATCGAAAGCGCCGTGCTTGATGCAGTCTTCGATGGTCGCTTGGTAGATGGTGGCGTAGCAGCGATCCGGGATCACAGCCTTGGCATCGTGCAGTTGGCCGTCGGCGCCCCACATTTTGCCAGAGTCACGGATCATGGCTGGCATCGAGGCGTCGACGATAACGTCGCTCGGCACGTGCAGGTTGGTGATGCCTTTGTCGGAGTTCACCATCGCCAGAGCAGGGCGGTCAGCGTACACAGCCTGAATGTCAGCTTCGATTTCAGCTTGCTTGTCTGCTGGCAGGGCTTTGATGCGAGCGTACAGATCGCCAATGCCGTTGTTCAGGTTGAAACCGATTTCTTTCAGGACGTCAGCGTGTTTTTCCAGCGCGTCCTTGTAGAACTCAGCCACGATCTGACCAAACATGATCGGGTCGGAGACCTTCATCATGGTGGCTTTGAGGTGAACCGAGAACAGAACGCCTTTTTTCTTGGCGTCTTCGATTTCGGCCGCTACGAACTGGCGCAGGGCTTTTTTGCTCATGACCGAGCAATCGATGATCTCGCCGGCTTGTACGGCGGTTTTTTCTTTCAGGACGGAAGTAGTGCCGTCTTGAGCGATCAGTTCGATTTTTACGCTGTCCGGGGCTTCAATCAGTGCAGCTTTTTCGCTGCCGTAGAAGTCGCCTTCGCTCATGTGCGCTACGTGGGATTTGGAATCAGCAGCCCAAGCGCCCATTTTGTGCGGGTGCTTGCGGGCGTAGTTTTTAACCGACAGCGGTGCGCGGCGGTCAGAGTTGCCTTCGCGCAGTACCGGGTTTACAGCGCTGCCCATGACTTTGCTGTAACGCGCCTTGACGTCTTTGTCAGCGTCAGTGGTTACGGTTTCAGGGTAGTCCGGGATGTTGAAGCCCTGCGCTTGCAGTTCTTTGATTGCGGCTTGCAATTGCGGAACCGAGGCGCTGATGTTAGGCAGCTTGATGATGTTGGCTTCAGGCGTAACGGCCAGGGCGCCCAGTTCGGCGAGGTGGTCTGCTACAGCCTTGTCACCCAATTGCTCGGGGAAGCTGGAGAGGATACGGCCTGCCAGAGAGATGTCGCGCGTCTCAACAGCAATATCAGCGGGAGCGGTAAAGGCTTCGATGATGGGCAGCAGTGAGTAGGTGGCGAGGGCCGGAGCTTCGTCGGTGAAGGTATAGATGATCTTCGAACGGGTGGACATTTCGGATTAACTCTCTTCTTTGCTGAGCGTGCTCAGATTCTCGAGATGCGCAGGGTAGGCGCTTTCGTTCACAGTGAACAATGAGCCGAAAGTCGAGGTTCTTCGCGGTGATGTGAATGCATCAGTAGAGCGTCAAGCGGTCGAGCCGGGGTAACGGCTCAGCCTTTCTAGGCCTGAAAGACTCATTGCAGTGTGGTGTCTCGCGATGACTCCGCGGTCACCGGCGCAGTATACATAGGTCGCTAAGGTTGCTGCGAGGGTTGAGGTGATTCAAAGGGCATCCATTGGTCTAAGGATGGTGTGTTGAAAGTGCTGGATATTGTCTGTTTAGCCTTTGTTTACGGGGTTGCCAGTACCCTCCAGGGGTGGTCTGAAATCGACGGGAAGAACATTCAGTTTGCGTGCCGATTTAACTGGGTTACGCTCCAGATCGGCATGATGTTCAACCCACAAATGGAGTTCAGCATGGGATACAACAAGATTAAGGTTCCAGCCGCAGGTGAAAAAATCACCGTCAACGCAGACCACTCTCTCAACGTGCCTGACAACCCGATCATTCCCTATATCGAAGGGGATGGCATTGGTGTCGATATCAGCCCGGTCATGATCAAGGTCGTCGATGCAGCCGTTAATAAAGCCTACGGCGGCAAGCGCAAAATCTCCTGGATGGAAGTCTATGCAGGTGAAAAGGCCACTCAGGTCTACGATCAGGACACATGGCTGCCGCAAGAAACCCTGGATGCCGTCAAGGATTACGTCGTCTCCATCAAGGGCCCGCTGACGACTCCAGTGGGTGGCGGTATTCGCTCCCTTAACGTAGCGCTTCGTCAGCAGCTCGATTTATATGTCTGTCTACGGCCGGTTCGCTGGTTTGAAGGTGTGCCGAGCCCGGTCAAAAAGCCCGGCGACGTGGACATGACCATCTTTCGCGAGAACTCCGAAGACATTTATGCCGGCATTGAATGGAAGGCGGGTTCGCCTGAAGCCATTAAGGTCATCAAATTTCTGAAAGAAGAAATGGGCGTGACTAAGATCCGCTTCGATCGGGACTGCGGAATTGGCGTTAAGCCCGTGTCCAAAGAGGGCACTAAGCGACTGGCGCGCAAGGCGTTGCAGTACGTGGTCGACAATGATCGCGAGTCGCTGACCATTGTTCACAAAGGCAACATCATGAAGTTCACCGAGGGTGCCTTCAAAGAGTGGGCGTATGAAGTGGCAGCCGAAGAGTTCGGCGCAACCCTGCTTGATGGTGGCCCGTGGATGCAGTTCAAAAACCCCAAAACGGGTCGCAATGTGATCGTCAAAGATGCCATTGCCGATGCCATGCTCCAGCAGATTCTGCTGCGCCCTGCTGAATATGACGTGATTGCCACGCTCAACCTCAATGGCGATTACCTGTCTGATGCGCTGGCAGCGGAGGTCGGCGGGATCGGGATTGCGCCGGGTGCCAACTTGTCTGACACCATCGCCATGTTTGAGGCTACACACGGTACGGCGCCTAAATACGCGGGCAAAGATCAAGTCAACCCCGGCTCATTGATCCTGTCGGCTGAAATGATGTTGCGTCATATGGGTTGGACTGAGGCCGCTGATTTGATTATCAAGGGCACCAATGGCGCGATTTCCGCTAAGACGGTGACCTACGATTTCGAGCGACTGATGGAGGGCGCCAAGCTGGTGTCGTCTTCGGGCTTTGGCGATGCCTTGATCGCTCATATGTGAGCTGATGTGACATAAAAAACGGCTGATTCATGTAAATGAATCGGCCGTTTTTTTGAGGCTGACTGTGGGATCGGTGGGTCAGACCGAGAGGGGATTAACCTCTTGCGCAGTCACTGTTGTCGCGCTGGTCGTTGGAGTGTTCGTAATGTTCACGGCATGTAGACCTTTGGGGCCTTGGGTGATTTCGAAACTCACAGGCTGACCCGCTTTTAGCGTCTTGTAGCCGTCCATCTGAATGGCTGAAAAATGGGCAAAGAAGTCGATTGGGTGTCCCTGTTCATCGATGCCTTCCTTGGCCTCCGTATTGATAAAGCCGAAGCCTTTGGCATTGTTGAACCACTTGACCTTGCCTTGCATACTCATATCCCTCTGCTACAAACGACTCCATCACTGGAGTATCATCCAGTTCACTCGCACATAAACCCATAAATAGGGTTGACTGTGCGGACCTTTATTCCCCACTGTGGGTACTATTGGTTGTAACACCGTTTTACCGATAGTCAAGGTCACGCGGCGGCGCGGTTGAAATTTGACGTGCTTGCCTCCATCACTGTATTCGCTCAACTACGAACCTTTCTTTCCATGCATGCAATCAGCCAGATTCGACTAACATTCAATCAGGATCGACCCGATTTTGATGGCGACGACTCCGCTGGCTTGGCTGTTCAAGAGGCTAAGCCTGTCCTTCAGGCGCCGCCGATGTACAAGGTGGTTTTGTTCAACGATGACTACACACCGATGGATTTCGTTGTCGAAGTGCTTGAGGTGTTTTTTAACTTGAATCGCGAATTGGCGACCAAGGTCATGCTGGCCGTTCATACAGAAGGACGGGCAGTGTGCGGCGTGTTTACCCGTGATATTGCTGAGACTAAAGCGGCGCAGGTAAATCAGTACGCACGCGAAAGCCAGCATCCGCTACTCTGTGAAATCGAGAAGGACGGTTAACGCCGACCACTTGGGTATGAGGTGAAGCCATGTTAAACCGCGAGCTCGAAGTCACCCTCAATCTTGCCTTCAAGGAAGCCCGCTCCAAGCGTCATGAGTTCATGACGGTTGAGCATCTCCTGTTGGCCCTTTTGGATAATGAGGCAGCCGCAACCGTTCTACGCGCCTGTGGCGCAAATCTCGACAAACTCAAGCATGACCTGCAAGAGTTTATTGACTCCACAACCCCTCTGATCCCTGTCCACGATGAAGACCGTGAGACCCAGCCAACACTGGGCTTTCAGCGCGTCTTGCAGCGTGCGGTGTTCCATGTGCAAAGCTCTGGCAAGCGTGAGGTCACGGGTGCCAATGTACTGGTCGCTATTTTCAGCGAGCAAGAAAGCCAGGCCGTGTTCATGCTCAAGCAGCAGAGCGTGGCGCGCATCGACGTTGTCAACTTTATTGCCCACGGCATCTCTAAAGTGCCGGGCCATAGCGATCACTCTGATGGCGAGCACGACATGCAGGATGAAGAGGGCGGCGAATCGTCGTCCTCAAGCAATCCTCTGGATGCTTATGCCAGCAACTTGAACGAACTGGCCCGCCAAGGGCGGATTGATCCGCTGGTAGGACGTGAGCTTGAAGTTGAGCGAGTGGCTCAGATTCTGGCTCGTCGTCGTAAAAACAACCCGTTGCTGGTGGGCGAGGCAGGCGTGGGTAAAACCGCAATTGCTGAAGGCTTGGCCAAGCGCATTGTGGATAATCAAGTGCCGGATTTGCTGGCTAACAGCATTGTCTACTCACTTGATCTTGGCGCACTGCTGGCGGGCACCAAGTACCGTGGTGATTTCGAGAAGCGCTTCAAGGCGCTGCTGGGTGAGTTGAAAAAACGCCCCCAGGCGATTTTGTTCATCGACGAAATCCACACCATTATTGGTGCTGGTGCAGCGTCTGGCGGGGTGATGGATGCCTCCAACCTGCTCAAGCCGCTGCTGTCCTCGGGTGACATTCGTTGCATTGGCTCGACCACTTTTCAGGAATTCCGCGGAATCTTCGAAAAAGACCGGGCCTTGGCGCGTCGTTTCCAGAAAGTTGATGTGTCCGAGCCATCGGTTGAAGACACCATTGGGATCCTGCGTGGCCTTAAAGGGCGCTTCGAGCAGCATCACAATATTGAATACAGCGATGAATCGTTGCGGGCCGCCGCTGAACTGGCTTCGCGTTATATCAACGATAGGCACATGCCGGACAAAGCCATTGATGTGATTGATGAGGCAGGTGCTTACCAGCGCCTGCAGCCCGTTGAAAAACGCGTCAAGCGCATTGAGGTTGAGCAGGTTGAAGACATCGTGGCGAAAATCGCCCGTATTCCACCTAAGCATGTCTCCAGCTCCGACAAAGAGCTGCTGCGTAACCTTGAGCGCGATCTCAAGCTGACCGTGTTTGGTCAGGATGCAGCGATTGATTCGCTGTCGACTGCTATCAAACTGTCTCGTGCTGGCCTCAAATCACCGGACAAGCCCGTCGGCTCATTCCTGTTCGCGGGCCCTACCGGCGTGGGTAAAACCGAAGCTGCGCGTCAGTTGGCCAAGGCTTTGGGTGTCGAGTTAGTGCGTTTTGACATGTCTGAGTACATGGAGCGTCATACCGTATCGCGTCTGATCGGTGCGCCTCCAGGTTACGTAGGTTTTGATCAGGGCGGTTTGTTGACGGAAGCCATTACCAAGCAACCGCATTGCGTGTTGTTGCTCGATGAGATCGAGAAGGCGCATCCCGAAGTCTTTAACCTGTTGTTGCAGGTGATGGATCACGGCACGCTCACTGATAACAACGGGCGCAAGGCTGACTTCCGCAACGTGATCATTATCATGACCACCAACGCAGGCGCAGAGACGGCTTCGCGGGCGTCAATCGGGTTTACCTTCCAGGATCACTCTTCCGATGCGATGGAAGCGATCAAGAAGAGCTTTACTCCGGAGTTCCGCAACCGTTTGGACACCATCATTCAGTTTGGTCGCCTCAGTCATGAGGTCATCAAAAATGTGGTGGACAAGTTCCTCACCGAGCTGCAAGCACAGCTGGAAGACAAGCATGTGCAGCTTGATGTGACAGACGCGGCGCGCGGTTGGTTGGCAGCAGGTGGCTACGATGTGTTGATGGGCGCACGACCAATGGCGCGTTTGATCCAAGAAAAAATCAAGCGTCCGTTGGCTGAGGAGATTCTCTTTGGTGAGCTGGCCGATCACGGCGGTGTGGTTCACATCGACCTGAAAGACGGCGAACTGACCTTTGAATATGAAACTGCAGTCGAAATGGCGTAGTTGATATCGCGGTACAAAAAAAGCGCCGAAAGGCGCTTTTTTTGTACCGCAATTCCGTGGGAGCTGCCGCAGGCTGCGATCCTTAAGGATCAAAAGATCGTCGCCAGCGGATAACGCACACAAAAACGCCCGGCATAACCGGGCGTTTTGTATTGACTTGATTAGCGAGCGCGGTAAGTGATGCGCCCTTTGCTCAAGTCATAGGGCGTCAGCTCGACGCGCACTTTGTCACCGGTAAGAATACGAATGTAGTTCTTGCGCATCTTGCCGGAGATATGCGCGGTTACGACGTGCCCATTTTCCAACTCCACACGAAACATGGTGTTGGGCAGGGTGTCGACGACAGTGCCTTCCATTTCGAAGCTGTCTTCTTTCGACATGCAGTAAAGCCCTCGGTGTCCAATGAATGGCCCGGTGCAACTGCGCCAGGCAAAAGCGGCGTGCATTGTGCCCGAAAAATGGGGTTTAAGCCAAGGGGTTCAGTTAAGAGTGCTCCATCTTTGGTTAATCAGCAGCTCAATGGGCCTGTATTCGGTCTTGTAATTCATCTTTTTGCAGTTTTTGATCCAGTACCCAAGGTACAAAGCATCAAGCTCCAGACGCCGGGCTTCGGCAATTTGCCAAAGAATCCCGTAGCGTCCAAGGCTGCGGCGCTCTTGATCCGGGTCATAAAAGGTGTAGACCGCTGATAAGCCATTAGGCAGTACGTCGGTTACCGCTACTGCGAGCAGGCGTCCATCAAGGCGAAACTCGTAGAATTTCGAGAACGGCAGGTCACGCACCAAAAAAGTCGAAAACTGGTCTCGGCTGGGCGGAAACATATCGCCATCAGCATGGCGTTGTTCGATATAGCGTTGGTAAAGATCGAAATGCTCTTCACTGAACCCCGGCTTGGCCTCTTGCACCTTTAAGTCGGCGTTGCGCTTGAAAATGCGTTTTTGCTGACGATTAGGGATAAAGCGTGCCACTGGAATGCGCGCCGGGGTGCAGGCGTCGCACTTTTGGCAGTGCGGACGGTAGAGGTGATCGCCGCTGCGCCGAAAGCCCATTTCGGACAAGTCGGCATACACCTGCACGTCCATTGGCTGGCTGGGGTCGAGGAACAGCGTGGTGGCCTGTTCATCGGGCAGGTAGCTGCAAGTGTGAGGTTGAGTGGCATAAAACTTCAAGCGCGCCAGCTCGGTCATGATCGGCCCTCGGAAAATCTTTAAATTAAGTGTAAGCCAGCTCGCAAAACTCGCCTACAAAACCCATTGGGCCGTTGTAGGTTGATCCAGATGGTCGCGTAAGTAATCGGCGAACTGCTGACGCGGTATAGCGCGCGCACCCAAACTGTGCAGATGATCGGTTGGCATTTGGCAGTCAATCAGCACAAAACCCCATGCTTGAAGGTGTTTGACCAGTGTTGCAAAGCCGAACTTTGAAGCGTTGTCGGCACGACTGAACATCGACTCGCCAAAAAACAGTTGGCCCATTGCCAGGCCATACAGCCCACCGACTAGCTCACCGTTGTCCCACACTTCTACTGAGTGGGCAAAGCCCCGAGCGTGAAGCTCGATGTAGGCACTTTGCATTTCATCGGTAATCCAAGTGCCGTCCGCATAGCTGCGCGGGGCGGCGCAGGCTTGAATCACGCGGGCAAAATCCCGGTCAAAGCTCACTTGGTAGCGTTGTTGGCGTAGAAGCTTTCCCAAACTGCGAGAGATGTGCAGTTCTTCGGGAAACAGCACCGTGCGCGGGTCAGGCGACCACCAAAGAATGGGCTGCCCCTCGGAAAACCATGGAAAGCACCCGTGGCGGTAGGCGTGAATCAGCCGATCCGCGCAAAGATCGCCGCCAGCGGCCAGAAGGCCGTTGGGCTCGCGCATTGCCTTTGTTAAAGGCGGGAATGTCAGGGTGTCGCGTTTTAACCAAGTCAGCATGGCAATCAGTCTTACAGAATAAGGGGAGGAGGCTGCAACTCTGTGGTGCTTGTGCGGTCTTAGTCGATCTGACCAGTTACTGTTTTGGTTGCGCTATAAGTCTTTGTCACAAAAGGTAATGCGTGCTCAAATTGGCGCCTCAAAGGTATCTGATGGGCGATTTTTCTCACGCCCTTTGTCAACGTGGCATCCACGGCTTAAACCCGTACAATGGCTCGCCTGTTTGAGCTGTTCTAAGCTGCACATAGTTCGCTGCACTTCATGGTCGGCTGATCATGTCATTGCGGGTAATAGTACAAGGCTGTGTGCAAGGCTAGTCCAGTTTCATGTCTGAACTTGTCACCTGTTCGATTTGAACAGTATTTTGCAGTCAATCAATAGTTGGGCGCGCCGCAGGCGCAGGAATAGACGCGTTTTGAAGAAATCCACAGCAGCACCTACAGCAGTTCCTCTCTGGCGTCAGCAATTGCACTACCGGCTTAAGGAAGGTGCATTGATTGCTATAGGCGCCTTATGCCTGTTTCTGATGATGGCCTTGCTGACCTACAGCAAGGATGATCCCGGCTGGAGCCACAATAGCCGTGTGGTGGATGTGCAGAACTTTGGCGGCCCTGCGGGCTCGTACAGTGCTGACATCCTGTTCATGGTGCTCGGTTACTTTGCCTACATTTTCCCGCTGCTGCTGGCGGTCAAGGCCTACCAGATTTTCCGTGAACGGCATCAGCCGTGGCAGTGGAGTGGCTGGTTGTTTTCGTGGCGCTTGATCGGTCTGGTTTTTTTGGTGCTCTCGGGAGCAGCGCTGGCTCACATTCACTTTCACTCCGCCGAAGGCCTACCAGCGGGTGCGGGTGGCGCACTGGGTGAAAGTCTGGGTGATCTGGCCAAGAACGCCCTGAACATTCAGGGCAGCACTTTGTTGCTGATTGCCCTGTTTCTGTTCGGTTTGACGGTTTTCACTGACTTGTCATGGTTCAAGGTCATGGACGTCACCGGCAAAATCACTCTGGATTTGTTTGAGCTGATTCAAGGCGCTGCCAATCGCTGGTGGTCGGAGCGCAATGAGCGCAAACAGCTTGTGGCGCAATTGCGTGAGGTGGATACACGGGTCAGCGAAGTGGTCGCACCGAGCGTTTCTGACAAACGCGAACAAGCCAAGGCCAAAGAGCGCTTGATCGAACGCGAGCAGGCGCTGAGCAAGCACATGGCCGAGCGCGAAAAACATGTGCCTGCCGTGATTGCTCCGGCCCCAGCCAAGGCTCCAGAGCCGAGCAAGCGTGTGCAAAAAGAGAAACAAGTGCCGTTGTTTGTCGACAGTGCAGTAGAGGGCACTTTGCCTCCCATTTCGATTCTTGACCCGGCCGAGAAGAAACAACTCAATTATTCGCCAGAGTCGTTGGCCGCTGTGGGGCACCTGCTTGAGATCAAGCTCAAGGAGTTTGGGGTTGAGGTCTCGGTTGACTCTATCCACCCGGGCCCGGTTATTACTCGCTACGAAATTCAGCCTGCTGCCGGGGTCAAGGTAAGCCGTATCGCCAACCTGGCCAAAGACTTGGCTCGTTCGCTGGCAGTGACCAGCGTGCGGGTGGTTGAAGTCATCCCCGGTAAAACCACGGTTGGTATCGAAATTCCTAACGAAGACCGCCAGATCGTGCGCTTTTCGGAGGTGTTGTCGACCCCTGAATTTGACGACGCTAAATCGCCCGTCACCTTGGCCCTGGGGCACGACATTGGCGGCAAGCCAGTGATCACCGATTTGGCCAAAATGCCACACTTGCTGGTGGCCGGTACGACCGGTTCCGGTAAGTCGGTAGGCGTTAACGCCATGATCCTGTCGATTCTGTTCAAGTCTGGCCCTGAAGACGCCAAGCTGATCATGATCGACCCGAAAATGCTTGAACTGTCGATCTACGAAGGCATCCCGCATTTACTGTGCCCAGTGGTTACCGACATGAAGGATGCGGCCAACGCTCTGCGTTGGAGCGTTGCCGAGATGGAGCGTCGCTACAAGCTGATGGCCAAGATGGGGGTGCGTAACCTTGCGGGCTTCAACCAGAAAATCAAGGACGCAGAAGCGGCTGGCGAACCCTTGACCGACCCGCTGTATAAGCGTGAAAGCATTCACGACGAAGCGCCGTTGCTAACCAAGTTGCCAACCATCGTGGTGGTGGTCGACGAATTTGCCGACATGATGATGATCGTCGGCAAAAAGGTTGAAGAGCTGATCGCCCGTATTGCCCAGAAAGCGCGAGCCGCGGGCATCCACTTGATACTCGCCACACAGCGCCCTTCGGTTGACGTGATCACTGGCTTGATCAAGGCCAACATTCCGACCCGCATGGCGTTTCAGGTTTCAAGCAAGATCGACTCACGTACCATCATCGATCAAGGCGGTGCCGAGCAATTGCTGGGCCACGGCGACATGCTGTACATGCCGCCAGGCACCAGCCTGCCGATTCGTGTGCATGGTGCGTTTGTATCGGATGAAGAAGTACACCGTGTGGTTGAAGCCTGGAAGCTGCGTGGCAGCCCGGACTACAACGATGACATTCTTGCCGGCGTTGAAGAGCCCGGCAGCGGGTTTGACGGCGGCAGCAGCGAAGGCAGTGATGATGCTGAAACCGATGCGCTGTACGACGAGGCCGTTCAGTTCGTTCTGGAAAGTCGCCGCGCCTCAATATCGGCGGTACAGCGCAAATTGAAAATCGGCTACAACCGCGCTGCGCGCATGATCGAGTCCATGGAAATGGCCGGGGTCGTAACTTCAATGAATACCAATGGCTCGCGTGAAGTGCTGGCGCCTGCTCCAATACGCGACTGATTATGCCTGCCTGCGTACAAGCAGGCAGCGTTAAACCAATCAATGAGGATTTTCATGCGTCTTATCAGCATGCTTTTGTTACCGGTGTTGGCCTTTACTGCATTTTCCGCCAGTGCCGCTCAGCCAGATGTTCAGAGTTTGACCAACCTTCTAGAAAGCTCGAAAACGCTTACTGGCCGTTTTACGCAGCTCACACTTGATGGCTCCGGTACACAATTACAGGAAACTGCTGGTGAGATGGCTTTGCAGCGTCCGGGCCTGTTCTACTGGCACACCGATGCTCCTAACGAGCAGACGATGATTTCTGATGGTCAGAAAGTCACCCTCTGGGACCCTGATCTGGAGCAGGCCACGATCAAGAAGCTTGATCAGCGTTTAACTCAAACCCCTGCCCTGTTGTTGTCGGGTGATGTGTCTAAAATCAGCGAAAGTTTTGACATCACCTCTAAAGAGGCCGGTGAGGTGAAGGACTTCACCTTGAAACCTAAAACCAAAGACACGTTGTTCGATTCCCTACGCCTGTCGTTTCGTAGCGGCAAAATCAACGATATGCAGTTGATTGACAGCGTGGGGCAGCGCACCAACATTTTGTTCACTGGAGTGAAGGCCAACGAGCCGATCCCAGCGTCAAAATTCAAGTTCGACATCCCGAAAGGGGCTGATGTGATCCAGGAATAAGCCTGGGACAAGAGGTTTTAAACGCTGCTCATGGATTTGTTTCGAAGCGCTCCGATAGCTCAACCCTTGGCTGCCCGTTTGCGCGCAACCAACCTGGATGAATATGTCGGCCAACAGCACCTGCTCGCACGCGGCAAGCCCTTGCGCGAAGCGCTGGAGCAGGGCGCGCTGCATTCGATGATTTTCTGGGGGCCGCCGGGTGTGGGTAAAACCACCTTGGCGCGGTTGCTGGCTGAAGTGTCGGATGCGCACTTTGAAACCGTTTCGGCGGTTTTGGCAGGGGTCAAAGAGATCCGTCAAGCTGTCGAAATCGCCAAGCAGCAAGCTGGCCAGTATGGACGGCGTACCATCCTGTTCGTTGACGAAGTGCATCGCTTCAACAAGTCACAGCAGGATGCGTTTTTGCCTTATGTGGAAGACGGCACCTTGATCTTCATTGGTGCGACCACTGAAAACCCGTCTTTTGAACTCAATAACGCGCTGCTTTCGCGGGCGCGAGTGTATGTGCTCAAAAGCCTTGATGAAGCCGCTTTGCATAAGTTGGTGCAGCGCGCACTGACCGAAGAACGAGGCTTGGGCAAGCGTGGTTTAACCCTCAGTGAAGAAGGGTTTCATATCTTGCTCAGGGCCGCGGACGGTGATGGCAGGCGGTTGCTTAATCTGCTTGAAAACGCCTCGGATCTAGCTGAAGACAACAGCGAAATTGGCACCGATCTGTTGCAAAGTTTGTTGGGCGACACTCAGCGTCGGTTCGACAAGGGGGGCGAGGCTTTTTACGATCAGATTTCTGCATTGCATAAATCGGTACGTGGCTCTAACCCGGACGGTGCGTTGTATTGGTTTGCACGCATGATTGATGGCGGCTGCGACCCGTTGTACATCGCCCGACGTGTAGTGCGCATGGCCAGTGAAGACATTGGTAACGCAGACCCTCGCGCGTTGAGCTTGTGTTTGTCGGCGTGGGACGTGCAAGAGCGTCTCGGCAGCCCGGAAGGTGAGCTGGCCGTCGCACAAGCAATCACGTATTTGGCCTGTGCGCCCAAAAGCAATGCCGTGTACATGGGCTTCAAGGCTGCACTGCGCAGTGCCAGCGAGCATGGCTCGCTTGAAGTGCCGCTGCATTTGCGTAATGCGCCAACCAAGCTGATGAAACAACTCGGCTATGGCGACGAATACCGTTACGCCCATGACGAGCCCGACGCTTACGCGGCCGGTGAAGACTACTTCCCGGATGAACTTGAGCCCTTGGCGCTCTATCAGCCTGTGCCGCGTGGGCTTGAATTGAAGATCGGCGAGAAGCTAAAACACTTGGCAGCACTTGATCGTGTCAGCCCCATACAGCGCCGAAAGCCATGATTGCGTTGATCGCGGCCGTCTCGGCAGGCGGCATTGCAGGCACCTTGCTGCGCTTTGCGACGGGTAACTGGATTACCGCCAATTGGCCGCGGCACTTTTATACCGCGACGTTGGCCGTTAATATCGTGGGCTGCCTGCTGATTGGCGTCCTTTACGGACTTTTTCTGATACGCCCGGAAGTACCGATTGAAGTCCGTGCCGGACTGATGGTCGGTTTCCTGGGTGGGTTAACCACTTTTTCATCTTTTTCACTGGATACGGTGCGCCTGCTTGAAAGCGGGCAAGTGCCACTGGCACTGGGCTATGCGGCCCTCAGCGTATTCGGCGGGCTGCTTGCAACATGGGCTGGCCTGTCCCTGACCAAACTTTGATAAACGAGAAACCGACATGCTCGATTCCAAACTGTTACGTAGCAACCTGCAGGACGTAGCGGATCGCCTCGCATCCCGTGGCTTCACGCTGGACGTGGCACGTATCGACGCGCTGGAAGCCAAGCGCAAAGAAGTGCAGACCCTGACCGAGCGGTTGCAGGCTGAGCGTAATGCCATTTCCAAGAGCATTGGTCAGGCCAAGGCCCGTGGTGAAGACATCGCGCCGCTGATGGCGAGCGTCGAAACCATGGGTAGCGAGCTGAACAACGGCAAGGTTGCATTGGACGCCATTCAGACCGAGCTGGACTCGATTCTGCTAAGCCTGCCAAACCTGCCAGACGCCTCCGTGCCGGTAGGTGCTGATGAAGACGCCAACGTAGAAATTCGTCGCTGGGGCACACCCAAGACCTTTGATTTTGAGATCAAGGATCACGTTGCACTGGGCGAACAATACGGCTGGCTGGATTTCGAAACGGCGGCCAAGTTGTCTGGTGCACGTTTTGCCTTGTTACGCGGCCCTATCGCACGTATGCACCGTGCGTTGGCGCAGTTCATGCTCAACCTGCATATCAATGAACACGGCTACGAAGAGGCGTATACGCCTTACCTGGTGCAAGCACCTGCGCTGCAAGGTACGGGCCAGTTGCCTAAGTTCGAAGAAGACCTGTTCAAGATCAGCCGCGAAGGCGAAGCCGATCTGTACTTGATTCCGACCGCCGAAGTGTCGCTGACCAACATTGTGTCGGGCGAAATCGTCGATCACAAATCGCTGCCGATCAAGTTTGTGGCACACACGCCATGCTTTCGCAGTGAGGCTGGCGCATCGGGCCGTGACACGCGTGGCATGATCCGCCAGCACCAGTTCGACAAGGTTGAAATGGTGCAGATCGTTGAGCCATCCACCTCGATGCAGGCACTGGAAGGCTTGGTCGGCAACGCCGAAAAAGTCCTGCAATTGCTTGAGCTGCCTTATCGCACGCTGGCGCTTTGCACAGGTGACATGGGCTTCAGCGCGGTCAAAACCTACGATCTGGAAGTGTGGATCCCGAGCCAGGACAAGTACCGCGAAATTTCGTCGTGCTCCAACTGTGGCGACTTCCAGGCCCGTCGTATGCAGGCCCGCTTCCGTAACCCTGAAACCAACAAACCTGAGCTGGTTCACACCCTCAACGGTTCTGGTTTGGCAGTAGGCCGTACCTTGGTTGCCGTGCTTGAAAACTACCAGCAGGCTGACGGCTCGATCCGTGTGCCTGAAGTGCTCAAGCCCTACATGGGCGGCATTGAGGTCATCGGCTAAATGGAGTTTCTGCCGCTGTTTCATAACCTGCGTGGCAGTCGTGTGCTGGTGGTCGGTGGTGGGGAAATTGCCTTGCGCAAATCCCGACTGCTGGCCGATGCCGGGGCAGTGCTGCGGGTTGTTGCACCCGCCATAGAGGCCCAACTGTGCGAGCTGGTTAACAGCAGCGGTGGAGAGCTGGTGTTGCGTGGCTATGTTGAATCCGACCTTGATGGCTGCGGATTGATCATCGCCGCCACCGATGACGAGCCGCTTAATGCTCAAGTCAGTGCGGATGCTCATCGCCGTTGTGTGCCGGTCAATGTGGTGGATGCGCCTGCTTTGTGCAGTGTGATTTTTCCCGCCATTGTGGACCGTTCGCCGTTGGTGATTGCGGTTTCCAGTGGTGGTGATGCGCCGGTCTTGGCCCGCTTGATTCGCGCTAAGCTCGAAACCTGGATTCCTTCGACTTATGGTCAGTTGGCGGGGTTGGCCGCGCGTTTTCGTGCTCAGGTCAAAGGCCTGTTCCCGGATGTGCAGCAACGCCGCGCTTTCTGGGAAGACGTCTTTCAAGGCCCGATTGCTGACCGCCAACTGGCCGGGCAGGGGACTGAAGCCGAGCGCTTGCTGCTGGCCAAGATCAACGGCCAAGCCACCAAGGCTACCGGCGAGGTTTACCTCGTGGGTGCTGGCCCGGGTGATCCGGATTTGCTGACCTTTCGCGCACTGCGTTTGATGCAGCAGGCGGACGTGGTGCTCTACGACCGTTTGGTCGCCCCTGCGATTCTTGAGCTATGCCGTCGTGACGCCGAGCGCATTTACGTCGGCAAGCGTCGTGCTGACCATGCCGTGCCCCAAGACCAGATTAATCAGCAATTGGTGGATTTGGCCAAGCAAGGCAAGCGTGTGGTTCGGCTTAAAGGCGGCGACCCGTTCATCTTTGGTCGTGGCGGCGAAGAAATCGAAGAGCTGGCCGCCCACGGGATTCCTTTTCAAGTCGTGCCGGGGATTACCGCAGCCAGTGGTTGCGCAGCCTATGCCGGGATTCCGCTGACCCATCGCGACTACGCCCAATCTGTGCGTTTCGTGACCGGGCACTTGAAGGACGGCACCAGCAATCTGCCGTGGAACGACTTGGTCGCCCCGGCACAAACCTTGGTGTTCTACATGGGGCTGGTGGGTTTACCGACTATTTGCGAACAGTTGATCGCACATGGGCGTTCACCTGCCACGCCCGCCGCGCTGATACAGCAAGGCACAACGTCCAACCAACGAGTATTTACCGGCACGTTGAGCGATTTACCGACACTGGTGGCAGAGCATGAAGTTCACGCCCCTACGCTGGTGATCGTGGGCGAAGTGGTATTGCTGCGTGAGAAGCTGGCGTGGTTTGAAGGCGCACAGTCTCAGGTGTAACAACCCGCGACACGCCCGTAGGCTGCGATTGTGTGATTTTTACGATCACGCGTTCGCAGCCTGCGGGCGTTTTTTGTTTGTTTAGCCTCGGTTGTCCCCCATCAAACTGTCTACCGACGGCACTCGGGTGTCGCTCTCCATCTGTGCGTCATGTTCCAGCTGATGACTGAAGCGATCCAGCGAGCCTTGTGCGGGCTGTGCGTCGCTGGCAAACACGGGTGGGCTCAGGATGTACGCCCCAAGCAGGCGACTTAACGCCGCCAAACTGTCGATGTGGGTGCGCTCATAGCCGTGGGTCGCATCACAGCCAAAGGCGAGCAATGCACAACGAATGTCATGCCCGGCGGTTACTGCCGAATGCGCATCGCTGAAGTAGTAGCGGAACATATCGCGGCGTACCGGCAACTCGTTTTCGCTCGCCAAACGCAACAGATGGCGCGACAAATGATAGTCATACGGCCCCCCCGAATCCTGCATCGCCACACTCACCGCGTGTTCGCTGGAATGTTGGCCCGGTGCTACGGGTGCGATATCAATGCCGACAAACTCACTCACGTCCCACGGCAATGCCGCTGCGGCGCCGCTGCCGGTTTCTTCGGTGATGGTGAACAGCGGATGGCAGTCAATCAGTGGCTGTTGGCCGCTGTCGACGATGGCCTTTAACGCGGCCAACAACGCCGCAACACCTGCTTTGTCATCCAGGTGGCGAGCACTGATATGACCGCTGTCCGTGAATTCCGGGAGTGGATCAAAGGCCACAAAATCGCCGACATTGACGCCTAGTGAATCGCAGTCGGCGCGGGTGGCGCAGTAGGCGTCCAGACGTAATTCAATGTGATCCCAACTGATCGGCAGTTCATCGACCCCGGTATTGAATGCGTGGCCTGAGGCCATTAATGGCAACACACTGCCGCGAATCACGCCATTGTCGGTAAATAAGCTGACCCGGCTGCCTTCGGCAAAGCGACTAGACCAACAGCCCACGGGCGCTAACACCAAACGCCCATTGTCTTTGATCGCCCGCACGCTGGCGCCGATGGTGTCCAAGTGGGCAGAGACGGCGCGATCCGGGCTGTTTTTCTGGCCCTTTAGAGTGGCCCGCAACGTGCCGCGCCGGGTCAACTCAAAGGGGATTCCGAGTTCTTCGAGGCGTTCTGCGACATAGCGCACGATGGTATCGGTAAACCCGGTAGGGCTGGGGATGGCTAGCATTTCCAGCAGTACCCGTTGCAGGTAGTCAAGGTCGGGTTCGGGGATTGTGCGTTTCATAAGAACTCCTCAGGCAGGGCCAATCGCGTTCTGTCTTCGCGAGTTGGCCCCATTTGACGTTCAGCCATGCACTCAAAGCGCAGGCTGACTGTGGGGGAACAGCAAGTCGATAAAGCGCTCAGCTGTCGGTTGAGGTTCGTGGTTGGCCAGCCCTGCGCGCTCATTGGCTTCGATAAACACGTACTCAGGCTGATCGGCAGCCGGCACCATCAGATCCAGCCCAACGACCGGGATATCTAACGCCCGAGCAGCGCGAATGGCTGCATCGGCCAGCACGGGATGCAGGTGTTGGGTCACGTCCTCCAAGCACCCCCCAGTGTGCAGATTGGCAGTGCGGCGCACCGCCAGTGTCTGGCCTGCTGGCAGAATGCTGTCGTACTCATAGCCAGCGGCCTGCACTGTGCGCAGGGTTTCGGCGTCCAGCGGGATGCGGCTCTCGCCATCGGTGGCAGCTTGTCGGCGACGGCTTTGGGTTTCAATCAGGTGCTGCACGCTGTGCAAACCGTCCCCCAACACTTGTGCAGGGCGGCGAATGGCAGCCGCCACCACTTCAAAGCCGATCACCACAATGCGCAGGTCGAGCCCCTCATGGAAGCTTTCGAGCAGCACGCGCTGGTCAAAGCGCTTTGCCACGTCGATGGCGTGCTGCACATCCTCAATGCAGGTCAGATCCACGGCTACGCCGTTGCCTTGTTCGCCATCCAGAGGTTTGACCACCACGCGTAAGTGCTGCTCAAGAAACGCCAGATTGTCATCGGCATTGCCCGCACGTTGCTGCGTGGGCACGTTCAAACCCGCATTGTTTAACACCTTGTGGGTCAGGCTTTTGTCCTGACACAGGCTCATGCTGATAGCGCTGGTGAGGTCGGTGAGTGACTCACGGCATCGGATTTTGCGACCGCCGTGGGTGAGGGTGAAAAGTCCGGTACTGGCGTCATCTATTTGGACATCGATCCCGCGCTTGTAGGCTTCTTCAACCAGAATGCGGGCATAAGGATTTAGACCTTCTTGTGGCCCCGGCCCAAGAAACAGCGGCTGATTGATGCCGTTTTTGCGTTTGATGGCGAACGTGGACAAGGTGCGAAAGCCCAGTTTGGCGTACAGGTTTTTTGCCTGATGGTTATCGTGCAACACCGACAAGTCGAGATAGCTAAGGCCCCGGCTCATAAAGTGTTCGATCAAGTGCCGCACCAACACCTCACCCACGCCAGGCCGTGTGCATTGCGGGTCAACGGCCAAACACCACAGGCTGCTGCCATGCTCAGGGTCGTTAAAAGCTGTGTGGTGGTTCAAACCCATCACACTGCCAATCACCGCGCCACTGTCCTCGTCCTCAGCCAGCCAATACACCGGGCCTCCTTGATGGCGGGCTGTTAGTAGGGCCGGGTCAATGGGCAGCATTGTGCGCGCCAGATACAGCGCGTTGATCGCTTGCCAGTCGGCATCGCTTTGCGCCCGTCGAATCCGAAAGCCACGGAACACGCGGGTTGCTTGCCGGTAATCGGTGAACCACAGACGTAAAGTGTCAGACGGATCAAGAAACAACTGTTGCGGCGATTGCGCGAGCACTTGCTGGGGCGCAGCCACATACAGGGCGATATCGCGTTCACCAGCTTGTTCATTGAGCAACTCACTGGCCAGACAAGCCGGGTCGGGAAAGGTGTGCCCGATCAGCAAACGCCCCCAGCCGCAATGCACGGCCACGGGTTGTGCGCCCAGTTCACTGCCATCTTCGGCAAAGCGTGCTTGCAGACGCTCGTAAGACGGGGTTTGGCCGCGTAACAAACGTTGGCTGTAAGCCGTAGCGAGGGGTTTCATGGGTTAGATTCCTTGCTCGCTCAGCCACAGGTTTAACGCAGCCAGTTGCCACAGTTTTGAGCCGTTTAACGGCGTCAGTTGACTCTGGGGGTTGGTCAGCAGGCGGTCGAGCATAGCGGGTTGAAACAGGCCACGATCCTGGCTTGGGTCCAGCAGCAGGTCGCGCACCCAATTGAGGGTGTCGCCTTGTAAATGCTTGAGACCGGGGACCGGAAAGTAGCCTTTTTTGCGATCAATGACTTCACTGGGAATGACCAGACGGGCAGCTTCTTTGAGGACGTGCTTACCGCCATCGGGCAGCTTGAAGCGCGCGGGGATGCGTGCCGACAGTTCAGCCAAGCGGTAATCGAGAAACGGCGTACGCGCTTCAAGCCCCCAGGCCATCGTCATGTTGTCCACTCGTTTGACCGGGTCATCCACCAGCATCACTGTGCTGTCCAGCCGCAAGGCTTTATCGACGCCAGCGTCTGCGCCAGGTTGTGCGAAATGTTGGCGCACAAAGTCGCCGGCCGCATCATTGGCTGTCAGCCACTGCGGTTGAACTGTGGCCTTGTAGTCGTCATAGCTGCGATCAAAAAATGCTTCGCGGTAAGCCGCATAAGGGTCGCTGGCGCCGTCGACTTGGGGATACCAGTGATAACCCGCAAACAACTCATCAGCGCCTTGGCCGCTTTGCACCACTTTGCAGTGTTTGGCCACTTCACGAGACAGCAGGTAAAACGCAATGCAGTCGTGACTGACCATAGGCTCACTCATGGCCCGAAAAGCGGCGGGTAGCTGTTCGATGATTTCATGCTCACCAATGCGCAACTGGTGATGGTGCGTGCCGTAGTGCTTGGCGATCAGATCCGAATACTCGAATTCATTACCGCGCTCGCCGCCTGCGTCTTCAAATCCGATGGAAAAGGTCGACAGATCCTGTACGCCTACTTCGCGCAACAACCCCACCAACAAGCTGGAATCAACACCGCCCGACAGCAGAACCCCAACATCCACTGCTGCACGCTGGCGAATGGCCACGGCTTCACGGGTGCTGTCGAGTACGCGGTCACGCCAGTCCTCCAGGGTTAAATGGGTTTCGTCGGCATGGGGGCCGTAGGGCAAGGTCCACCAGGTTTTCTGTTCGGTGTTGCCCTTGGCGTCGATGCGCAGCCATGTTGCGGGTGGCAATTTTTCGATACCGGCAACCAGCGTGCGAGGGGCAGGCACTACCGCGTGGAAGTTCAGATAATGGTTGAGCGCGACCGGGTCGAGCATCGGGTTGATGTCGCCCCCCTTGAGCAAGGCTGGCAGGGTCGACGCAAAGCGCAAGCGTTGGTGGGTATGCGACAGGTACAGCGGCTTGACGCCCAGACGATCGCGGGCAATGAACAGTTTTTGGCTATCGCGCTCCCAAATGGCAAAAGCAAACATGCCATTGAGTTTGGGCAGTAAGGCCTCGCCCCATGCGTGATAACCCTTTAGCAACACCTCCGTGTCGCCCTCGGAATAGAAGGCGTAGCCGAGGTCTTCGAGTTCTGCCCTTAATTCGGGAAAGTTATAAATGGCGCCATTGAAGGCCAGAGACAACCCAAGCTGATTGTCGATCATCGGCTGCGCAGAGCCGTCCGATAAATCCATGATTTTCAGTCGGCGGTGGCCGAGGGCTATTGGCCCCTGACTGTGAAACCCCCAAGCGTCAGGCCCACGAGGTGCAAGGTGATGGGTGATGCGTTCGATGGCTGCCAGGTCGGCAGGTTGGTGATCAAAACGTAACTCGCCAGCTAATCCGCACATGGTGCTAAAACCCTTTTGAATCCGGGCCTGAGCGCTGTTTCTCAGTCACACATGCCAATGACACATGGCAACTGATTGATCGCGCTCAGGCTCTGTTTTGGACCGGGTGTAGCACTCTGACCTTTAACCCGATCCCTTTCAGCGCAAGCACATCGTCAGAGTGCGCTGGCGTAAGCAGTCTTTTTTCGAGTGGGGAGAGCCTCAATCGTTCAAAAAACTTGGTGTAGCCATTTTTTTGAGTGAGCGCAATAGTTATGTATGGATTGGAGCGAGAAACGGGGCGTTAGGTTGATGGCTCACTATCAACTGACAAGGAAGCCCCCTGTATGACCCACACCAACAAGCGTCTACTGTTGGACGCACGCGACAACACCTTGAGCGATCTGGAGCCTACGGAGTTAGTGCTCAGCCACATGCCGAAGTGGTTGGTAAGCACTCGCGCTACACCGCAAATCATCAAAGCCTTGAATAAGGCAATGGAAGTTAGCCGTACTTATCACCTTAAAGTCGGCAAGCAATTCGGGCAGCTTAAAGATGTAGAAACCTTCGGCGCAGCGTTGTTGAATGCTGAACTCAAGCGCCAGTTCAAAGGAGCACCGCTTACTCCAAGCGATCATGTGGTGATTGCTCACGAACAGCTCGCAGGGATTAGCACATTGCTAGGCACGCTTGACTATCGTGTGACCTACGAAGAACCTAAAACCTTGTTATGGGCAGCGCTGCAAAACTTTCCAGAGAGGGAGAACTTCCACCAGCGGTGTCACTTCTTACTAAAGGGCCAGCCTAAAAAAATCAACGGTCTCGAGTTCAGGCACTTTGCAGCCTTTTGTCGCCAGCTTGATTTGGGTGGTCATTATCAGTCCTATTTGAAGGACTTCTTGAAAGTTGCAGTACCGGGCGGTGAAGCCCCAACCGCTGAGCAGGCGGCCACTCACTCGGACTTGGAGTTGCTCAAGGCTTACGATTTGGAAGTCGATGCTCATGTGGCGTATTTGAGCAATCGCATTAGCGAAACAGCCTATCAAGCGCTGATTGATTTGGCGGCTCAAGGTTGCGCAACAGGTTCTGACGCTCAGGTTATGCTGGATGATCAGCCGATTCTTCAAAGCTCGTTGTCTATTCTCGACACGACCATCGAAGGTGTGGTTGTATTTTCAGCAGATTCGGTGTTGATGCACCCGACCAACCGTTTAATCGCTTATATCCCTAATGACCCCGTGTCCCCCTTGCGGGAGTACCCGTCTTTACAGGCATTTATCGATGATTTGAAAGTGCGGCTGGCACAACCGGATTTTCAGAGTTTTTTTAGTCGCTTTATTGCTCTTAGTGCTAAACCCGCTTTTATTCAGTCACTCAAATCCATGCCCCCGGCTTTGGCACTTACGACAACGCCTCTGGGCAAAACAGCTGCGCACTATTTAGTCGCCAGCCATATAAAAAAGATGTTTGCCGACGCTCAAGTATTTGCCGTTCCTACGCGGGTGGTCGATGAGCGTGAGCGTGAAAAAACGTGGCAGATGTATAAGTCAGCAGGGCTGTTTTTGGTCAATGTGGCTTCGCTGTTTGTCCCGGCGTTGGGTGCAGTGATGTTGGCAGTGGCAGTTGTTGAAATGCTGTCGCAGGTTTATGAAGGCGTAGAGGACTGGGCGCATGGCGATATCGACCATGCCCGTTCGCACTTATTGAATGTGGCTAAAGATTTGGCCGTTGGTGTGGCCACGGTGATCGGGGTAGAGGTACTCAAAAAGACTGTTACCAGTGTGCGCCAAGCAAGCGTGGCTTACTTCAATGAGTTTGAACCTATTGCCCGTGATGATGGCTCCGTGCGCTTGTGGAACCGTGATCTAAAGCACTATGAAAGCACGCAACAGATGCTCCCCCATGAAACCGTCGATGAGCAGGGGATTATCACTGTTGGCGGTAAAACCTATGCCGAGGTTGATGGCAAAAAATACCAGATCGAGTTTGATGACAAAATCAATCAATGGCGCATTGAGCACCCTAAGCGTGAAAACGCTTATGGGCCAGCCTTAGTACACAATGGTGAAGGTACTTGGCAGCATGTGCATGAACAGCCGTTGAAGTGGGAGGGGAGTAGCACCTTAATGCGGCGTTTGGGAGTCGTCGCCGCCAAGCTCGATGACGTCGCTTTGGAGCGAGTCATGCAGGTCACTGACACCAGCGAAGCGGTGTTGCGAGAGGTGCATCTGGATAACTTGCCGCTACCCGCGTTGTTGAAGGTGAGTTTAAAACGTTTTGAGATTGATTCAGAGATCACTGCTTTTATTGAAAAAATGGGTCGCGGTGAACATCGAGCACCGGGTTTGGCAGAGCTGCAATTAAGTGTCGCGCCCCAATTGGCGGGCTGGCCTGAGGGCAAAGGACTGAGCTTGCTGGATGCTTCGGGTGCCGTCAGGCAGCGATATGGCAACTCTGCCTGGAGTCATACCGCTGAAAGTATCAGCGTTCTGCCTTCTGCAGCTGTTGAAGGCAATCTGCTTGAAACCCTACTTACCGGGCTGACTGAGCAAGAGCGCGAAGCGTTGATAGGTACAAGTGCTGCAGTGACCCCGGACTCGGTGAACCTGCTCGCTGCGAAGATGACGACTTATGCTCGGGAGCACCGACTGCAGGTATTTGAAAGTAATTATGAGCGTTTCAATGTGTTCGCTGATACGGCTGGTAACCCTATCCATACGAGTTTTTCGGGCTTGCCAGCACCCGTGATTCAAGCCTTGGTGGAGACAGCCAATCATGCTGATTACATTTCTTTGATTGAAGGCAAAGTGCCTCTTCGTGTGGCTGGGTATGCTCGTAGTTACCTGCAAACAGCACGTTTGGACCGCGCTTTAGAGGGTTTTTATCTGGAGTCGGTAAACCTTCAGGACACAGAAACACTCGCCGGCCACTTCTTGCCTCTGCTTGATCATTGGCCAGAGGGCGTGGGTTTTGAAGTCCGTGATGGCTCTATCTATGGCGCAGTCACTCATCGATTTGGTGCTGTAGGTTCGGCGAGCCCTCGTGTATTGGTCAGCAGTGTTCAGGGGTATCAGCGTTACACGCTAATGGGTGAGACTTACATACTTGATCCCGAAGCGGCTACACCGTCCTTGGTGACGACAGTATTTAAGTCGCTGACAGCCTCAGAGCGTAATGCCCTGGGGTTCCCAGAGGTTACAGATGAGTCACTTTTCAATGCGGCACTGGCTAAGTTGGCGGTGAAGGCGCGTACGCAGTCGCTGCAGGCCTTAGGCATGCAACAGATTAAGCCGTTGTTTAAGCCGCCTATCAGGCTGGCGAGCGGCAAGGTAGGTTATCCCTTATGCGGGAGAGATGTCGGAGCGCACTCCTCATCGTTAAAGCGGCGTGCCAGATATATTTATAAGGACTTTGACGATGCTGAAGTTGTGGGATATCTCGATTTGTTGATTGAGCAAGGGGTTGATCCACTGACAGAATTGCGCCGACTCAAGCGCGTTAAGCGAGAGATAACCAAAAGCTTACAGGCTTGGATCGACTCGCCTACAGGTTCAGGTAGGCCTGAAAGTGCGTTTATGGATAGTGCCGAAAATAAGTATGAGGCGAGTGCTCTGATGATGCTTGCCTGGCGCAGAGGCTTGGATCATATCTCATGGGCGCCAGGCGATGACAGCTATAACGTTAGTCTGGACGGTATACGCCTCGGCGAGTTACCGCCTTTACCCAGTAATCTTAGGCTCAACCACGTAGGCATCTTAAAGTTGAGCAACATGAGCGTCACGCGTGGAATTAATGAGTTTCTTGTCTGTTTTCCAAATATCACAACACTTGATATGGACAATAACGGCCTGGTTCATATTCCGACCCAGCTTGAGCAATTGCCATACCTCACAACGTTGTCCATGGCGCGTAACCGGATCGAATTAACGACTAGAAATATTACAATATTGAGCTCGTTGACCAAGTTGGAAAGTCTCAACCTCAATTACAACCCGCTAGGTAATGGCCTCGATTTGGATGACATGCCGCGCTTGCGAAATGTTTATCTTCGCAAAACAGAGATACGTGAGTGGCCCCAAGGGCTGATTACGCGTCCGCTGCTTGAGGTGGCTGATTTGCGTGAAAACCAGATCACTGACATACCCGAAGAGGTGTTTCAGGCTCCTGCGAGTGCTTCAGGCAATACCTCTTTGGCGGGTAACCCGTTATCGGCCAGCAGCCGTTTGCGTTTATCCCGCTTTGTTGCCAATGGTGGCAGCAATATGGGGGTTCGTAGTGAACACTTGGTCGACGAGACGTCAGCGTTTGATTTTTGGACATTGGGTATTACCAACTCGGAGCTTACTCGACGCTTGGGGCTGTGGAGCAGTTTGCGTGCTGACCCTGCTTCGGAAGATTTTTTCGTCGTGATAAGCCGTTTGGTGACTACCGCCGATGCGCAGAGCATTCGTTATGACATGACCCGCCGGGTATGGGAAATGATCGAGGCGGCGAATAAGAGTGAGCCGCTGCGCCGTGAGTTACTGGAAATAGCCGCCTCACCGCGCAGTTGCAGTGACAGTGTGGCAATGAGTTTTAGCTTTCTTGAGCAGCAAATGCAGTTGTCCAATATTTCGCTGAACTCACAGACCCGGGAGGCAGATTTACTATCATTTGCCAAGCGTCTATTCAGGCTTGAACAAGTGAGCCGGGTCGCTTCTGAAGACTACAACTCCCGTTTGCACATTGCTGGGCCTGCCCCCGATGAGCTTGAAGTGCACTTGGCCTATCGTCTTGGCTTGGCTAAGGTGCTTAAACTTCCCAGCCAGCCTCAAAGTATGTTGTTCAAAGAAATTGCGGGTGTAACTCAAGAGGATCTTAATAGGGCTCATGCCGAAGTCATTCGTGCCGAGGGAACTGCTGCGCTGGTGGAGTTTGTCAGTACGCGTGATTTTTGGAGAGAGCATTTGATCGATCAAAACGTGACCGAGTACACATTACTGACCGAACCGTACTTCAGCAAGCTGGCTGCAGTTTTGAAAGAATCGCCGGAAATGAGCAGCCTACGCTACTTACGCAAAGTCACCGAGATCCGTAATGAACTGGATCGGGTCATTGAGGCCTGGAGCTTTGAAAAGACAAAAATCATTTTGCCTTCAGTTGCTTCAACTCCCGTATCCAGTGAAAGCTCAGATTAAGGGCTCCTTTGAGTGTCGTGGCGCTAAAGCCCTTTGATCAATGCCCGTAAGGCAAAGCGATTGGGGTGACACGCTTCGGCGATGCTACGAGGTACGGGCAAGGGCTCATGATTGATCCAGGCCGCCAGTATTTCACCGGACAATGGTGCCGTTATCAGGCCGCGAGAACCGTGACCACTGTTGACGTACAAACCCTCAAGCCAAGGGCAAATAACCTGCGGCACTTGGCGGGCGTCTTTGCGCAATACCGCATAGGCTTGGGCAAACAGTTGTGGGTCAGCCAGTGGCCCGACAATCGGCAGGTAATCGGGGCTGGTGCAGCGAAAAGCTGCCCAGCCTCTGAGGGTCTCTGGGTTCAATTGCTCGTCGCCCAGTTGCTGAGCAAGCGGTGGGGATATTTCCTGCAATAAATCCAGATTGCCCTGATGACCTTCAGGCGTGGTGGTCAGGTCTTCGTTATGAAAATCGAAGCTGGCGCCCAAGGTGTGCTCACCCAGCCGTCCCGGAGCGATATAGCCTTCAGCACACACCACGGTTTTCAATGCTGCGCTGCCCTCGGTCTCGCACAGTTGGGTGATTTGCCCACGAATGCGTTTGAGCGGTAAACCGCTGGCCGGGGCAAACCGCTTAACCTCGGCAGCCCCGGCCAGAATCACCACCGGCGCGCTGGCCAGTGGTTTTCCGTCCTGAGAGGCTTGCCATTGGTCGTCGACTTTGTTCAGTTGCAACACATCGTGGTGGGTCAGCACTTGAACATTGGGGTGCATGGCTTGGTACTGACACAGCGCAGGCGGATGCACCCAGCCTCCTTCGGGGTAAAACAACCCGCCGTGTGCCAGTTCAACCCCCGCCAGCGCTTGCGCCTGTGGCTGGTCGAGCAGATGCACCAAGGCAAAAGGAAAGGCCCCGGCCAACTGCGCTTGCCGCTCAGCTTCTTTGGCATTGAAACCTAGCTGTAACACGCCACAGTCATCCCAATCACGCCCGCGTTGCAGTTGTTCCAATAAGCGACGGGTGTAACCGAAACCGCTGACAATCAGCTGCGACAAGGCTGTGCCGTGAGCCGAGAGTTTCAGATACAGCACGCCTTGCGGGTTGCCTGAGGCTTCTTTGGCCAAGCGCTCGTGGCGCTCCAGCAGACACACCTGCCAGCCGCGACGGGCCAGACTGTTGGCGCTGGCGCAACCCGAGAGCCCGCCACCGATCACCAATGCTTTGCGCTCACCCGTGTGGTGAGGCGGGCGGGCGAACCACGGCTTTACACCGGGCTCGGATGCAGCCAGTTCTGGCACGCCAATAAAGCTGCCGCGCAAAATTTCCCACTTGTGGCCGATGCCGGGCGTACGCCGCATCTTGAAGCCCGCTTCGTTAAGTGAGCGCCGCACCCAGCCAGTGCTGGTGAAGGTGCTGATCGTTGAACCGGGCGCTGCCAGACGCGCCAATTGTGTAAAGAGCGCTGGCGTCCACATGTCCGGGTTTTTCGCCGGGGCAAACCCATCCAGAAACCAGGCGTCGATCTGCGCATCCAAATGCGGCAGCTGCTCAAGTGCGTCGCCGATTAACAGCGTCAACGTCACTCGGCCATTGGCCAGAGTCAGGGTTTGAAAGCCCGGATGAATGGCGAAATAGGCGGCCAGCAATTGTTCGCTGTAGCTGGCAAGCTCTGGCCACAAGGCTAGGGCGCGCTGCAAGTCGGCGCGGGTCAGCGGGTATTTTTCAACGCTGATGAAATGCAACTGCGCATCGGCTCGGGCCGTCTGCTCAAACAATTGCCAAGCGCACAAAAAATTGAGCCCGGTGCCGAATCCGGTCTCACCGATGACCAACTGGCCCTGGGCGGGCAGGGCAGCAAAGCGCTCGCTTAGGGCGTTTTGTTCGATGAAGACATAACGGGTTTCTTCGAGCCCCGATTTGTCAGAAAAATACACGTCATCAAACACCCGAGAAAGTGGGCGACCTTGTTCATCCCAGTCAATCTGGGCATTGGGCATTTCAGTAGTCATGTGCGGCTCGGCAACGGCAAGGCGGCCATTCTAGCTGATCGGGCAGCGCGTGCTTGACCCATGACAGTTTTGCGCGGTTTGTTCCTACGCAATGGCGAGCAATCCGCTAGTCTTGTCGCATCTTGCCAGGGAGCTTTCCATGTTCGAATCCGCCGAAATCGGTCATTTCATCGACAAAGAAACCTACGACAACGAAGCTCCCGCCTTACGCGAAGCCTTGCTTGAAGCTCAATTCGAACTCCAGCAGCAAAAGCGAAACTCGGTCATCGTGCTGATCAACGGCATTGAAGGGGCCGGTAAAGGCGAGACGGTCAAACTGCTGAGTGAGTGGATGGACCCACGCTTGATTGAAGTGCGCACCTTCGACCAGCAAACGGATGAAGAGCTTGCCCACCCGCCGGCCTGGCGCTACTGGCGTCAGCTGCCGGCCAAAGGCCGCATGGGCGTGTTCTTTGGCAACTGGTACAGCCAAATGTTGCAAGGCCGGGTGCATGGGGTGTTCAAGGACGCTGTGCTTGATCAAGCCATTAACGGCGCAGAGCGGCTGGAAAAAATGCTCTGTGATGAAGGCGCGGTGATTTTCAAATTTTGGTTTCACTTGTCCAAAAAACAAATGAAAGCTCGCCTCAAAGCCCTTAAGGACGACCCGCTGCACAGCTGGCGCATCAGCCCTCTGGATTGGCAACAGTCAGAAACCTACGACCGATTTGTACGTTTCGGTGAACGAGTGATACGCCGCACCAGCCGCGACTATGCGCCGTGGCACATTGTTGAAGGCGTAGACCCGTATTACCGCAGTTTGACGGTAGGCAAAATTTTGCTAGAAGGCTTGCAGGCGGCGCTCAATACCCCCAAGACCAAAGTCCGCTCGACCAACGTGCCGCCTCTGCCGGAAAACCGTGACGGCTTGAGCCTGCTCGATTGTCTGGACATGACCTTGCACCTTGATAAGGACGATTATCAGGAACAACTGATTACCGAGCAGGCAAGGCTGTCGGGCCTGATGCGAGATAAGCGCATGCGTCGTCATGCCTTGGTCGCTGTGTTTGAAGGCAACGATGCGGCGGGTAAAGGCGGGTCGATTCGGCGAGTAGCTGCGGCGCTCGATCCGCGTCAATACAGCATCGTGCCGATTGCTGCGCCTTCTGAAGATGAGCGTGCGCAGCCTTATCTCTGGCGGTTTTGGCGTCACATTCCTGCACGGGGCAAATTTACGATTTTCGACCGCTCTTGGTATGGCCGGGTGCTGGTGGAGCGGGTCGAGGGTTTTTGCACCCAGGCTGACTGGATGCGCGCCTATGGCGAAATCAATGATTTTGAAGAGCAGCTCAGCAATGCGGGCGTGATCGTCGTGAAATTCTGGCTGGCGATTGATAAGCAAACTCAGCTCGAGCGTTTTGAGGAGCGAGCAGCCATCCCCTTTAAACGCTTCAAAATCACGGAAGAAGATTGGCGTAATCGTGAGAAGTGGGATGTTTACCGCAATGCCGTGTGCGACATGGTGGATCGCACCAGTACCGAAATCTCCCCTTGGACGCTGGTCGAGGCCAATGACAAGCGCTGGGCGCGGGTTAAAGTGCTACGCACCATTAACGACGCACTCGAAGCTGCTTTTGAAAAACGCGACAAGCACGACAAAAAGCACAAGAAGTAAGCCCCGCAGGCAATGCTTGTGGTAGCCGCCTGCGATCTTTTGATCTGCATCACAAGATCGCAGGCCGCGCTTCACACTGGGCGCTTAATGCTTGCCAGGCCCCAGCATGTTTTCGGGGCGAACCCATTGGTTGAACTCGTCATCGGTCAGATAACCCAGCGCCAATGCGGCCTCACGCAAGGTCAAACCTTCGGCGTAGGCCTTTTTGGCAATTTCAGCTGATTTGTCGTAGCCAATGTGTGGGTTAAGTGCCGTCACCAGCATCAGCCCGCGCTCCAGATGCTCTGCCATTTTCTCTGCGTCTGGCTCAAGGCCTGTCACGCAGTGTTTTTGGAAGTTGGTGCAGCCATCGCCCAGCAATTGAATGGATTGCAGCAGATTGTGGATGATCACCGGCTTATACACATTGAGCTGCAAATGACCTTGGCTGGCAGCAAAGCCAATGGCCACGTCGTTGCCCATGACCTGACAGGCCAGCATCGACAGCGCTTCGCATTGGGTTGGGTTGACCTTGCCCGGCATGATTGAGCTGCCCGGCTCATTGGCGGGGAGTTTGATTTCCGCAAGGCCGGCGCGAGGGCCGGAACCCAGCAGGCGAAAGTCGTTGGCCAGTTTCATGAGCGTTACAGCCAGCGTTTTAAGGGCGCCCGACAGGGTGGTCAGTGGTTCATGCCCGGCCAAAGCCGCAAACTTGTTAGGTGCGCTAACAAATGGCAACCCGGACAACGCCGCCAGTTCAGCCGCAATCGCTTCGGCAAAACCGTGGGGGGCGTTGAGCCCCGTGCCGACTGCCGTGCCGCCCTGAGCCAGTTCGCATACGGCAGGCAATGCCGCACGTATGGCCTGCTCAGCGTAATCGAGTTGGGCAATGTACGCCGAAAGCTCTTGGCCAAACGTAATGGGCGTCGCATCCATCATGTGGGTACGGCCTGTTTTGACCAGTTTCATGTGGCGTGCAGACAATTCCGCCAGCCCGCCTGACAACTCGCTGATGGCGGGCAGCAGGTGTTCGTTCACGGCTTTGGCGGCAGCAATGTGCATGGCGGTCGGGAAACAGTCGTTGGAGCTTTGCGAGCGATTGACGTGATCGTTCGGGTGTACGGGTGACTTGCCGCCGCGGCCTTTGCCCGCCAGCTCATTGGCACGCCCGGCAATCACCTCGTTCGCGTTCATGTTGCTTTGGGTGCCGCTGCCGGTTTGCCACACCACCAGCGGGAATTGATCGTCGTACTGGCCCTCAAGCACTTCATCAGCGGCCTGCTCGATCAGGCGGGCGATATCAGCAGGCAAGTCGCCATTGCGATCGTTGACGCGTGCGGCGGCTTTTTTAATTAGCACCAGCGCGTGCAGCACGGCCAACGGCATTTTCTCGTTGCCGATGGCGAAGTTGATCAGCGAGCGCTGAGTCTGAGCCCCCCAATAGGCCTCATCCGGTACGTTCACTTCGCCCAGGCTGTCGGTTTCGATACGGCTCATCAGGCTCTTTCTCCCAAGGGTTTGATCATGCAGCTTAGGCGCTGATTAGCCAGGGGGGTTCAATCTTTAGTTTTAGAGGCGTTCGTCTGAACGTTGAGAACGACTATCAGTTTCGGGGTTGAGTGACGCACTTTGTTAGGCGCAGAATGGGCGCCCTTGGGGTTCGACCTCGCTTGCTAGAAAAGGAAACTCGATGACCCGTCTTCGCGCCCTCTGTACTGCGGTTGCTCTGGTTTGCGCCAGCGGCCAGGTTTTCGCCGATACCGCCAGTCACGCTGCCAGTGCTGAAACGTTCCTCAAACTGGCACATGCCGACAAGCTGGGCACCCCGGTGTACATGCAAGTGCAGCAAATGTTTGCTCAACGTTTTGAGCAAACCAAAGCGCCAGCGTCCAAGAAAGCACTGCTCGAAACCTATCAGGCCAAAGCCAACACTGCGCTGGACCAAGCCATTGGCTGGAACAAGCTCAAACCAGACATGATCAAGCTGTACACCGCCAACTTCAGCGAGCCTGAGCTTAAAGAGCTGGTTGCGTTCTACCAGTCGCCGCTGGGCAAAAAAGTGTTGGAAAAAATGCCGCAGCTGACTCAGCAATCGGCACAACTGACTCAGGCCAAGCTGGAAAGCGCGGTGCCTGTGGTCAACAAACTGCTGGCTGACATGACCGCAGAGCTGGAGCCACAAGCTCCTGCGGCTAAAAAGAAGTAAGCGGAGTCTGAATGAACATGCAACAACGTATCGAATCGACGCTGAGCGCGTTGCAACCCGAGCATTTGAACGTGCTGGATGAAAGCCACATGCACAGTCGCGGGTTGCAGACCCACTTCAAAGCAGTGGTGGTCAGCGAGCAGTTCGCCGGGCTCAACAGCGTCAAACGCCACCAAAAGGTTTACGCCACCTTGGGTGACTTGATGGGCGAGTTCCATGCGTTGGCCTTGCACACGTACACGCCTGAAGAATGGGCGAAAATCGGCACAGCCCCGGCTTCGCCGACCTGTGCTGGCGGTGGGCACTAGTTGGCTTAACACGCCGGCTTTTTGCTAGAATCCGCAACGCGCCGCTTCGCCGGCGCGTTTTTTTTGCATCCGGTTCACCCCTTACGAGGGTAGCCACCTGGAGAGAGCCCCATGACTGCGCCAATCGTTGTCGCTGCACTGTACAAATTCGTCACCCTTGAAGACTACGTCCAACTGCGCGAGCCCTTGCTTAAAGCGATGGTCGACAACGGTATCAAGGGCACCTTACTGATTGCCGAAGAAGGCATTAACGGCACGGTTTCGGGCAGCCGCGAAGGCATTGACGGGCTGATGGCCTGGCTCAAGAACGACCCGCGCATGGTCGATATTGACCACAAAGAATCCTACTGCGATGACCAGCCGTTCTATCGGACTAAGGTCAAGCTGAAAAAAGAAATCGTAACCCTCGGCGTAGAAGGCGTAGACCCGAACAAAAAAGTCGGAACCTATGTTGACCCCGAGAACTGGAACGCGCTGATCAGCGATCCAGAAGTGCTGCTGATTGACACGCGTAACGACTACGAAGTGTCGATTGGCACGTTTGAAGGCGCTATCGACCCAAAAACGACAAGCTTTCGCGAGTTTCCTGATTACATCAAAGCCAATTTCGACCCGGCCAAGCACAAAAAAGTCGCGATGTTTTGCACCGGCGGCATTCGTTGCGAAAAAGCGTCGAGCTACATGCTCAGCCAAGGCTTTGATGAGGTGTATCACCTTAAAGGCGGGATTCTGAAGTACCTCGAAGAGGTCCCTCAGGAACAAACCAAGTGGCAGGGCGACTGCTTCGTGTTTGACAACCGTGTCACGGTGCGCCATGACCTGAGCGAAGGCGAGTACGATCAGTGCCATGCGTGCCGCACCCCGATCAGCATTGAAGATCGTGCGTCTGAGCACTATCAGCCGGGCGTCAGTTGCCCGCATTGCTGGGACAAGCTGAGCGAAAAAACCCGTCGCAGCGCGATTGACCGCCAAAAGCAGATCGAATTGGCTAAAGCGCGTAATCAGCCGCACCCCATTGGTCACAACTACCGCAAACCTGCTGAGGCCTGATATGTCTGCGCGCCTGCTCTATGTGATGGACCCTATGTGTTCTTGGTGTTGGGGGTTTTCGCCCATTGCTCAGGCACTGGTTGAGCAGGCGCAAGCGGCGGGAGTGGAGCTGCATTTGGTTGTGGGCGGTTTGCGCACTGGCGCAGGCGCTGCGTTGGAGCCTGCTGCGCGCCGCTACATTCTTGAGCATTGGCAGGCCGTGGCTCAAACCACTGGCCAGCCTTTCACCTTCGAAGGTGCGTTACCAGACGGTTTTGTTTACGACTGCGAGCCTGCTTGCCGGGCAGTGGTGGCAGCACGCAGCTTGGCGCCGGATTGCGCGTGGGAGCTGCTCAAACTCATCCAACAGGCGTTTTATGTGCAAGGGCGCGACGTGACGCAAGCCAGCGTTTTGGTTGAGCTGGCTGAAAAAGCAGGCCTGCCGCGTATTGAGTTTGCCGCCGCGTTTGACAGCGCTGAGCAGTATGCCGCGACCGCAAGCGACTTTACCTGGGTGCAAGACTTGGGCATTGCCGGGTTTCCCACCTTGTTGGCCGAGCGTAATGGCCAACTGGCATTGCTGACTAACGGCTATCAGCCAATTGAACCCCTGTCTGATCTGCTCAGCCGCTGGCTTGAGCGTGCCACACGTGTGTGACGCGTCTAAGCAGTCGTCCTCCGTTACGGATCGTTTGAGCTGGGGCGAAATTCGTCGCTTGGCCCTGCGTCATAAAAAAGCCTTGTGGATCGCCAACGGCGTGGCGGTGCTCGCCACGCTGTGCAGTGTGCCCATCCCCTTGCTGTTGCCGTTGTTGGTCGACGAAGTGTTGCTGGGTAATGGCGACGCGGCGCTGAAGGTCATGAATCATTGGTTGCCAAGCGCTTGGCAGACGTCGGTGGGCTACATCGGCTTGATGTTGGTCATGACTCTGATACTGCGTTGTGGTGCGCTGGTGTTTAACGTGCTGCAAGCGCGGCTTTTTTCGCGTTTGGCCAAAGACATCGTGTTTCGGATTCGCCTGCGCTTGATCGAGCGTTTGAAGCGGATCTCGCTGGCCGAGTATGAAAGCTTGGGCAGTGGCACCGTGACCACACACTTGGTCACGGACTTGGACACTCTGGACAAGTTTGTCGGTGAAACCCTGAGCCGATTTTTGGTGGCGATGCTGACGCTGGTCGGAACGTCTGCGATTTTGCTGTGGATGCACTGGCAGCTGGCGTTGCTGATTCTGCTGTTCAACCCCTTGGTGATTTACGCAACGGTGCAATTGGGCAAGCGGGTTAAACACCTGAAAAAGCTCGAAAACGACAGCACGGCGCGTTTTACCCAAGCCCTGACCGAAACCCTGGATGCCATTCAGGAAGTGCGTGCTGGCAATCGGCAAGGTTTTTTTCTGGGGCGTTTGGGGTTGCGCGCACGTGAGGTACGGGATTTTGCCGTCGCCTCGCAATGGAAAAGCGACGCCTCGAACCGGGCCAGCGGGTTGTTGTTTCAGTTTGGTATCGATATTTTCCGCGCGGCAGCCATGCTGACAGTGCTGTTCTCTGACCTGTCGATTGGCCAGATGCTCGCAGTGTTCAGCTACCTGTGGTTCATGATCGGGCCGGTTGAGCAGTTGCTGAATTTGCAGTACGCCTTCTATGCGGCGGGTGGCGCGGTCACTCGAATCAACCAACTGCTGGCGCGGGCCGATGAGCCGCAATACCCGGAGGGGATTAACCCGTTTGCGGGGCGAGAAACCGTGGGCATCGAAGTGCGCGACCTGAGTTTCAGCTATGGCGAAGAAAAGGTTCTGGATGGCCTGAATCTGACCATCGCTGCAGGTGAAAAGGTGGCCATCGTCGGCACCAGTGGCGGCGGTAAAAGTACCTTGGTGCAGTTGCTGCTGGGGCTTTATACGCCGCAATCGGGGAGCATCTACTTTGCGGGCGCCAGCCAGCCCGATATCGGTTTGCACACTATTCGCGAGCACGTGTCGGTGGTGCTGCAACACCCGGCATTGTTCAATGACACTGTGCGGGCCAATTTGACGATGGGCCGTGAACGCACTGATGAAGCGTGCTGGCAGGCGCTGCACATCGCTCAGCTCGACGGCACTATTCTTGCTCTACCGCAGGGGTTGGACAGCATCGTCGGGCGCTCCGGCGTGCGTTTGTCGGGTGGCCAGCGTCAGCGGCTGGCGATTGCGCGCATGGTCTTGGCCGAGCCCAAAGTGGTGATACTCGATGAGGCCACCAGCGCTCTGGATGCTGCCACGGAATACAACCTGCATCACGCTTTAGCAAAATTCTTGAGTGGCCGCACCACATTGATCATTGCTCACCGCTTATCTGCTGTAAAACAGGCAGACAGAGTGCTGGTGTTTGATGGCGGACGTATTGCTGAAGAGGGTGATCATCAGCAATTGATTGCTGACGGTGGTCTTTACGCCAAGCTGTACGGCCACTTGCAGCAGTCTTAACGCTCGCCTTGTATTCAAACTATTCAGCTAAAACCACGAAACCGGCCTTAGTAGCGAGCTCCTAAAGCGGCTTATCTGTGAACAGCATCACATGTTGTGCGTGCGGGTTACGTCGTGTGTCGTGGCGCGATAAAAATTCTTTCATGCGGTGGGATGTTCGGCCAAGGTCTTACTAAAGTAAGTCAGAGGGCTGAGGGTTTGGTTTGTCGGAAAGTAGCCTAGTCTCCAGATATTAAAAAGCAGTCTCTGGTTGTTAACTTGCCGCCTGAATCATAAGGAAGCCATGAAACATACGCGCACACTCGCAACCCCAAGGCTGTTGGGTATTGTTTGGCCCTTTATTGCCGTTGTGTTGTTTCAGGCGCTTTTGGGCTGCGTCAGCCTTTACATGTTGTCTGCGGTGAGAAGTTATGTGGCGGGTGAGAGTTTATGGTCCAAAGGCCAAAAAGACGCCATTTACTACCTCAGCCTGTATGCCGATAACCGTGATCAAGGGACTTTCGACAAATACCGGCAAGCCATCAAGGTTCCTCAGGGTGGGCATGACCTGCGCATTGCAATGGATCAGTCCCCGCCAGACTTGGCTGCCGCTCGCCGAGGCATTCTTGAGGGCGGCAATAGCCCCGAAGACATGTCGAGCATCATCTGGCTCTACCGTTACTTCCGTCATTTCAGTTATCTGGACACTGCGATCAAAAAGTGGGCGGTGGGCGATAACTACCTGATTGAGCTCGATAGGCTTGCTCAGCAAATGCACGCCGCGATCCAGGCCAATCAAGTCACCCCTGCGGATGTAGCCCGTTGGAAATCGCAGATATTGGCCGTGAACGAAGGCGTAACGCCGGCCGCCAAAGCCTTCAGTGATGCGTTGGGTGAGGGGTCACGCTTTATTCTGAAACTGCTGGTGGTCGTTAACTTGGCCACGGCACTTGGTCTGATTCTTTTGGCGCTCTTGCGTACACACAAAATTCTGGCTCAGCGCCGAGATTTTGCCGAGGCGCTGCAACTAGAGAAGGAGCGGGCGCAGGTAACGCTGGAGTCGATTGGTGATGGGGTGATTACCACCGATGTGAGCGGAGCGATTGCTTACATGAACCCTGCGGCTGAAATGCTCACCCATTGGAAGTCAGAACAGGCTCAGGGCGTGCCATTAACTGCTTTGTTCAAGATGCTGGATGACAAAGCGCAGGATGACGGCTTTAAGCTGATTGATCAGCTACTCAGTGGTCGGTTGGACAACAACGGCGATCATTCCAAAATCATGCAGCGTACGGATGGCAGCACGGTGTCAGTCACGCTAATGGGGGCGCCGATTCATAGCGCCGGCAAGGTCAGTGGCGCAGTACTGGTGCTGCACGACATGACCCAAGAGCGCCAATACATCGCCAATCTTTCTTGGCAGGCGACCCATGATGCGCTGACGGGGCTGGCTAATCGCCGTGAATTTGAATACCGGCTGGAGCTGGTGCTGCAGAACTTGGGGCGTCAGCAAGGTCGGCATGCGCTGATGTTTCTCGATCTTGATCAATTCAAGCTGGTCAACGACACCTGCGGCCACGCGGCAGGTGATGAATTGTTGCGCCATATTTGTGCGTTGCTGCAATCCGGCTTGCGCGAAGGCGACACTCTGGCGCGATTAGGTGGCGATGAGTTCGGCATTCTGCTGGAAAACTGCCCTGCGGATATGGCACAAAAAATTGCAGAAGGTTTGCGTCAAACCGTGCAAAGCCTGCATTTTGCCTGGAAGGGGCGCCCGTTTCTGAGCACCATCAGTATTGGTTTGGTGAACATCCAGCAAACGCCGGCCACCTTGGAGTCCTTGCTTCGCGCCGCCGACATGGCGTGCTACATGGCTAAGGAAAAGGGCCGTAATCGGGTGCAGGTTTACCATGCCGACGACTCTGAGTTGTCATTGCGCTTTGGTGAAATGGCGTGGGTGCAGCGTTTGCATGTTGCCCTGGAAGAAAACCGGTTTTGTCTCTACTCCCAAGAAATCACCCCGCTGGCACAGGGCGCGCATGGGGGCGGGCATCTGGAGATTTTGCTACGTCTACACGATGAGAACGGTAGCATCATCATGCCTGACAGTTTTATTCCGGCGGCCGAGCGCTATGGCCTGATGACTTCTATCGACCGCTGGGTGGTCGAAAACGTATTCAAGTTGATTGCGGAGTGTTCGGCCAAAGGCTCTGAACGGCCAATGGCGATATGTGCAATTAACTTGTCGGGTTCAACCATTGGTGATGATGAATTTTTAAGCTTCTTGCATGAGCAGTTTGAATGTTATGGCGTAGCGCCGGAGTTGATTTGCTTTGAGATTACCGAGACTAGCGCTATTTCAAACCTGGGCAGTGCCATTCGTTTTATCAATGACCTTAAGGGATTGGGTTGCCACTTTTCGCTGGATGATTTTTGCGCCGGGATGTCATCGTTCGCCTATCTCAAACATTTGCCCGTCGACTTTCTGAAAATTGATGGCAGTTTTGTTCGTGACATGCTGGACGACCCTATTAATCGAGCTATGGTGGAAGTGATCAATCACATTGGTCATGTGATGGGTAAACGTACGATCGCCGAGTTTGTGGAAACACCGCAAATTGAGCAGGCACTGATCGAGATTGGTGTCGACTTTGCTCAAGGCTATGTCATTGAACGCCCGCAGTTGTTCACCTGTGACAGCTTGTTGTATCGACCTAAGCGCTCATTACCTGTTGTCTTGAGGTCTCCGGGTACTTTTCGTTGATTTTTTGTGTGTTTTTAAATCACCTTTCAGAAGGAACTTGATAGTGATCGACACCTTCAATCGTACCGGGCCGCTCATGGCTGCCAGCAGTTATCCGCAGTGGGCGCAGCAACTGATCAAAGAGTGCAACGAGAGCAAGCGCCGAGTGGTTGAGCATGAAATCTATCAACGTATGCGCGATAACACGCTTAGCCCCAAAACCATGCGCACCTACCTGATCGGGGGGTGGTCGACAGTTGAGCAGTTCTCGCTGTACATGGGCCGTAATCTGGGTAAAACCCGTTACGGGCGTCACCCTGGCGAAGACATGGCGCGGCGTTGGTTGATTCGCAATATTCGTGTTGAGCTCAATCACGCAGACTACTGGGTGCATTGGGCGCGTGCTCATGGCGTGAGCCTTGAAGACTTGATTGCTCAGGACATTCCGGCAGAGTTTCAGGCGCTTAATGACTGGTGCTGGCACACCTGCACGACGGACTCGCTAGCGGTAGCGATGGCGGCAACCAATTACGCCATTGAAGGCGCCGTTGGAGAGTGGTCAGCCGTGGTTTGCTCGACGAATGTGTACGAAGAGTCATTCCCGGAAGAAGGGCGCAAGCGCACCATGAAGTGGTTGAAAATGCATGCCCAGTATGACGATGAGCACCCGTGGGAAGCGCTCGAGATTGTCTGTACCTTGGTGGGCATGAACCCTGACCCGGCGTTGTTGGCTGAGTTGCGCAAGGCCATCTGCAAGAGTTACGACTACAAATATCTGTTTCTACAAAGTTGCCTTCAGTACGAAAAAACGCCTGAGCAGCGTGAACGTCGGGTGTTGGTCGAGAGTTGATCATCAATCCGTTAAAGGCAAAAAAAACCGGAGTCAGCGCTCGCACGCTGCCCCGGTTTTTTATGGGCAGTGCATTTATTGCGCGTCGAACGCCTGACCATTGATGCCTGTGCTGTCTGGCCCCATCAGGAACAGGTACACCGGCATGATGGCGTGCGGCTCCGGGTTGTTCTCCGGGTTTTCGCCGGGGTAGGCCAAAGCACGCATGCTGGTACGGGTTGCGCCGGGGTTAATGCTGTTGGAGCGCACAGGTGCAATGCTGTCCACTTCATCTGCCAAGGTTTGCATCAAGCCTTCGGTCGCGAACTTCGATACACCATAAGCGCCCCAATAGGCGCGGCCCTTACGGCCCACGCTGCTGGAGGTGAAAATCACCGAGGCATCTTGCGACAGCTTGAGCAGAGGCAGCAAGGTGCTGGTTAGCATGAACGTTGCGTTGACGTTCACCTGCATCACGCGCATGAAATTCTCGCCCGACAGTTGCTCTATCGGTGTGCGCGGGCCAATGATTGAGGCGTTATGCAGCAGGCCATCCAGGTGGCCGAACTCGGCTTCGATCATCGCGGCCAGCTCATCGTACTGATGCGGCTGTGCGGTTTCGAGATTGAAGGGGATGACCGCAGGTTGAGGGTGGCCCGCCGCTTCGATTTCGTCGTAAACCTGACTCAGGTTGGCTTCAGTTTTGCCCAACAGCAAAACTGTTGCGCCGTGGGCTGCGTAAGTTTTAGCCGCGGCGGCACCGATGCCACGGCCAGCCCCTGTAACCAGAATGACACGGCCCTTAAGCAGCTCGGGGCGGGCGGAGTAATCAAACATAAAAAACCTCAACAAAAATCAAAGATCGTACGCTGTGCCCATTTATCAGCAGCTGCACATCGCGTTATCCAGCACCTTGCGCAGTTCGGCCGGGTGGTCGACCACTACATCCGCGCCCCAATGATCTGGGTTGTCGTCCGGGTGGATGTAGCCATAGCGTACGGCTGCCGTTTTGGTGCCCGCATCGCGGCCAGATTCGATATCGCGCAAATCGTCACCCACAAACAACACGCTGGCCGGGTCCAGATTCAGCATTTTGCAGGCCAGGGTCAGCGGTTCAGGGTCTGGCTTGCTCTTGGTCACGTGATCTGGGCAGATCAGCAGGGCAGAGCGCTCAGCCAGGCCTAGTTGCTCCATGATGGGCTGGGCAAAGCGCACGGGCTTGTTGGTGACCACGCCCCATACAAGGTGAGCCTTTTCGATATCAGCCAGCAACTCGGCCATGCCGTCAAACAGCTTGCTATGCACAGCGCAATCGCGCTGATAACGCTCAAGAAACTCCAGTCGCAGTGCTTCAAAGCCCGGAGACTCTGGGTCCATGCTGAAGGTAGCGGCAACCATCGCGCGTGCGCCCCCCGAAATTTCATCGCGGATCAATTTGTCGGCGATCGGTGCAAGGCCGCGCTCAGCGCGCATGGCTTGGCAGATGGCGATAAAGTCCGGCGCGGTGTCGAGCAGGGTGCCGTCCATGTCAAAAAGAACTGCTCTTAAACGCATGCGTTATTCCTCGCGAAGGGTCTGAATCATGTAATTGACGTCAACATCGTTGGCCAGCTTGTAGTGTTTGGTCAGCGGGTTGTACGTCAGGCCGATGATGTCTTTGACGCTCAGGCCCGCTTGACGGCTCCAGGCGCCCAGTTCGGACGGGCGGATGAATTTTTTGAAGTCGTGAGTCCCGCGAGGGATCAGCTTCATGATGTATTCCGCGCCGATGATGGCGAACAGGTAGGATTTTGGATTGCGGTTGATGGTCGAGAAAAAGACCTGGCCGCCGGGTTTGACCATGCGATAGCAGGCGCGAATCACCGAAGACGGGTCTGGCACGTGCTCGAGCATTTCCAGGCAAGTGACCACGTCAAACTGCTCTGGCATTTCTTCGGCCAGCTCTTCGGCTGTGATCTGGCGGTACTCAACGTTTACGCCGGACTCAAGTTGATGCAAGCGTGCCACGGCCAACGGGGCTTCGCCCATGTCGATGCCCATAACAGTTGCGCCGCGCTGAGCCATCGACTCACTGAGGATGCCGCCGCCGCAACCGACGTCGAGCACCTTTTTACCGGCCAGTTGCACACGCTCATCAATCCAGTTAACACGCAATGGGTTGATGTCGTGCAGGGGCTTGAACTCGCTTTCGCGGTCCCACCAGCGATGGGCTAGCGCTTCGAATTTAGCGATCTCTGCGTGGTCAACGTTGCTCATGGGGTTTTCCTCTAAAGCTGAAAAATCTTGGTAGTGCTTCGGGCGCAGGCCCGAAGGGTCTTAATCAATAGGTGTGGCCGCTGATGCGCTCGCCCCAGGCTTTGGCTGTGGCGCAGAGCTGTTGTTCATCCAAGCGCGTGAGGCGTCGATCATCAAGCAGGTGTTTGCCTGCCACCCAAACATGTTTTACGCATTCGCGGCTGCTGGCATAGATTAGCTGCGACACGGGGTCGTAGACCGGTTGTTGGGCAAGCCCCGAAAGATCGAACGCCACCAGATCAGCTGCCTTGCCGACTTCAATCGAGCCGGTTTCGCTTTCTAGCCCCAAGGCGCGAGCGCCATTGAGGGTGGCCATGCGCAGTGCGCGATGGGCGTCCAGCGCGGTGGCCGAACCCGCGACGGCTTTGGCCAACAAGGCGGCGGTGCGGGTTTCGCCCAGTAAATCCAGATCATTGTTGCTGGCCGCGCCATCCGTGCCGATGGCGACATTGACCCCGGCTTGCCACAAGCGCTCAACCGGGCAGAAGCCACTGGCAAGTTTGAGGTTAGATTCGGGGCAGTGGACGACGCTGGAGTTGCTTTCTACCAGCATCGCGAGGTCGTCATCGCTGATCTGGGTCATGTGAACGGCCTGAAAGCGCGGCCCAAGCAAGCCGAGGCGAGCGAGGCGGGCAACCGGGCGTTCGCCGTTTTGCTCAAAGGCTTGCTGAACCTCAAACGCTGTTTCATGGACGTGCATATGAATGGCGGCGTCCAGCTCGTCAGCAATGACTCGGATCTTTTCCAGATTTTCATCGCCCACGGTGTAAGGCGCATGCGGGCCGAACGCAATTTTGATGCGCGGGTGGTACTTCAAATCACCGAACAATTCGACCGCTTGGCGCAAGGACTCATCGGCGGTGCTGGCGCCAGGAATCGGGAAATCCAGGATGGGGATGGCAATTTGCGCACGAATACCGCTGTTGTGGACGCGTTCGCTGGCGATTTTCGGGAAAAAATACATGTCACTGAAACACGTGATGCCGCCTTTAAGCTGCTCCGCAATGGCCAAATCGGTGCCGTCACGTACAAAGGCTTCATCGACCCACTTGGCTTCGGCGGGCCATATGTGTTGCTCCAGCCATGTCATCAGCGGCAAGTCGTCGGCCATGCCGCGAAACAACGTCATTGCGGCGTGCCCGTGAGCGTTGATCAGCCCCGGACTGAGCAGCACGTCGGGCAGTTCGCGGGTTTGCAGAGCGTTAAACTTCAAGGCGTCATGCCGCGTGCCGATGAATGCAATGCGCCCGTCACGGATGCCGACGGCATGGTCTTTGAGTACGACCCCGGCAGGTTCGACAGGCACCAACCAGGTTGGTAACAGCAATAAGTCGAGGGGCGTGGTCGGGGTCGGCATCGAGAACTGCTTCCAGTGCTTTATAAAAGGAGGCGAAGTATACCCGAGCGTCTTAAAGGTGGGCTCGCTATAATCTGCGGCTTTGTTTCTGGTTTTGGGGGGAAGGCATGCGCGATCGACTGTTGGCGGCGGAAAAGGTAAAGGCCATCGATTGGCGGGGTGAGGCCCTGTATCTGCTGGATCAGCGCAGTCTGCCCTTTGAAGAAAACTGGCTGGCCTACAGCAGTGCTCAAGGTGTTGCTCAGGCTATTGGCGACATGATTGTGCGCGGCGCACCTGCGATTGGTATTGCCGCAGCCTATGGTGTAGTGCTTGCGGCGCGTCAGCGAAAGGCGGCGGGGGGCGATTGGCTGGCTGCGTTGGAAGAAGATTTCGCCTTGCTGGCCAACTCGCGACCTACCGCTGTTAATTTGTTCTGGGCGCTCAACCGCATGCGTGAACGGCTGGGCCGTGTTCAAGGTAATGCCGATGTGTTGAAAGTGCTCGAAGCAGAAGCCATCGCCATTCATGAAAGTGATCGTGAGGCCAATTTGACGATGGCGCAGTTGGGGGTTGACCTGATTCGTCGTCATCAAGGCAATGCTCAGGCGGTGTTGACCCACTGCAATACGGGCGCGTTGGCGACGGGAGGCTTCGGTACTGCGTTGGGCGTTATTCGTGCAGCTTGGCTTGAAGGCATGATTGAGCAGGTGTACGCCGATGAAACCCGGCCCTGGTTGCAGGGTTCGCGCCTGACCGCGTGGGAGCTGGCCAATGAAGGTATTCCGGTGGTGCTCAATGCCGACTCGGCAGCGGCGCACATCATGAAAACCAAAGGTGTGACGTGGGTGATTGTGGGTGCCGACCGCATTACGGCCAATGGCGATGTTGCGAACAAGATCGGCACCTATCAGTTAGCGGTCAACGCGATGCACCACGGCGTGCGCTTTATGGTGGTCGCACCAAGTTCGACCATTGATATGGAGCTGGCCAGCGGCGAGGACATCCCTATCGAAGAGCGTGATGGCAGTGAACTGCTGGATGTCGGTGGCAAGCGGGTTGGTGCTGATGTGCAAGCGTTTAACCCGGTGTTTGACGTGACCCCCGCCGACCTGATTGATGTCATCGTGACCGAGAAGGGCATTGTCGAGCGCCCCGATGCGGCAAAAATGGCTCAGTTGATGTGTCGTAAGCGGCTGCATTGAGTGCCTGTGCCGGGCATCTGTATTTGCGCCATTGTGCCTAGCATGGTGGGTTTTTTACCGTCAATGCGGCGCTCATTGTGTGCCCAGGCCGCCTCATGGCGCGTTTAAGCCGATAACTGGCGCACTTACTGTGATCCATGCGCATCTGAGGGATAGGTGCGTGGCGGCGATTGTGATAACATCCGGCGGTTTCCAGGGTGGCCCAAGGGGTTGCCCTTACTGCGCAAATCCGTAACTTAACTCGTTGATTTGTCGTAAGTCGTTGCATGGCACTTGGTCAGCAGCGGCGAGCTTCGTTCGTCCCGAATGGATGTGGCGAAGTTTCACCCGAAAAAGGAATCAGGCTTCTCATGGGCGAACTGGCCAAAGAAATCCTCCCGGTCAATATCGAAGACGAGCTGAAACAGTCCTATCTCGACTACGCAATGAGCGTAATTGTCGGGCGGGCACTGCCTGATGCACGCGATGGCTTGAAGCCCGTGCACCGGCGTGTGCTGTTTGCGATGAGCGAACTGAACAACGACTGGAACAAGCCGTACAAGAAATCTGCCCGTGTGGTCGGTGACGTAATCGGTAAGTATCACCCGCATGGTGATACCGCTGTTTACGACACTATCGTTCGAATGGCTCAGCCATTCTCCTTGCGTTACCTGCTGGTAGACGGTCAGGGTAACTTCGGTTCGGTCGACGGCGACAACGCTGCGGCCATGCGATACACCGAAGTGCGCATGACCAAGTTGGCCCACGAGCTGCTGGCCGACTTGCACAAAGAAACCGTGGACTGGGTGCCGAACTACGACGGCACTGAAATGATCCCGGCCGTCATGCCGACACGCATTCCCAACTTGTTGGTCAACGGCTCCAGCGGTATCGCTGTGGGCATGGCCACCAATATTCCCCCGCACAACCTCGGTGAGGTCATTGACGGCTGCCTGGCGCTGATCGATAACCCTGAGCTGAGCATTGATGAACTCATGCAGTTCATCCCTGGCCCGGACTTCCCGACAGCGGCGATCATCAACGGTCGTGCAGGCATCATCGAAGCCTATCGCACGGGCCGTGGCCGTATTTACATGCGTGCCCGCTCGATCATTGAAGACATCGACAAGGTCGGTGGTCGTCAGCAGATCGTGATCACCGAACTTCCTTACCAGTTGAACAAGGCGCGTTTGATCGAGAAGATCGCCGAGCTGGTTAAAGAGAAGAAGCTCGAAGGCATTACCGAACTGCGTGACGAGTCCGACAAAGACGGTATGCGCGTTGTCATCGAGCTGCGCAGGGGTGAAGTGCCGGAGGTTATTCTCAATAACCTGTACGCACAGACTCAGTTGCAAGCAGTGTTCGGTATCAACATCGTTGCGTTGATTGATGGCCGCCCGCGCATCCTGAACCTTAAGGATCTGCTTGAAGCCTTCGTGCGTCACCGCCGAGAAGTGGTTACGCGCCGTACTGTTTTCGAGCTGCGTAAAGCCCGTGAACGGGGCCATATCCTTGAAGGTCAGGCCGTTGCCTTGTCCAACATTGATCCGGTCATCGCCCTGATTAAAGCCTCGCCAACCCCGTCTGAAGCCAAGGAAGCGCTGATTAGCACGCCTTGGGAGTCCAGCGCGGTAGTGGCAATGGTTGAGCGTGCTGGCGCTGACTCGTGCCGCCCGGACAACCTCGACCCGCAATACGGTCTGCGCGAAGGTAAATACTTCCTGTCGCCAGAGCAGGCCCAGGCCATTCTTGAGTTGCGCTTGCACCGTTTGACCGGTCTTGAGCACGAAAAACTGCTGGCCGAATACCAAGAAATCCTCAACCAGATCGGTGAGCTGATCCGCATCCTCAACAGCGCAGTGCGCCTGATGGAAGTGATCCGCGAAGAACTGGAAGTCATTCGTGCCGAATATGGCGACGTGCGTCGTACTGAGATTCTGGATCATCGTCTCGACCTGACGCTGGGCGACATGATCCCGGAAGAAGAGCGCGTTGTGACCATTTCCCACGGTGGTTATGCCAAGACCCAGCCTCTGGCTGCGTATCAGGCACAACGCCGTGGCGGTAAAGGCAAGTCGGCTACTGGCGTCAAGGATGAGGACTACATCGCTCACCTGTTGGTTGCTAACAGTCACACCACGCTGTTGCTGTTCTCCAGCAAAGGCAAGGTGTACTGGCTCAAAACCTACGAAATCCCGGAAGCCTCCCGCGCTGCCCGTGGTCGTCCGCTGGTAAACCTGTTGCCGCTGGGTGAGGGTGAGTACATCACCACCATGTTGCCGGTCGAGGAATACACCGAAGGTCACTTCATCTTCATGGCGACCGCCAACGGCACCGTGAAGAAGACCCCTCTGGAGTCCTTCAGCCGTCAGCGTAGCGTCGGTTTGATCGCTCTTGAGCTGGACGAAGGTGACGTGCTGATCAGTGCGGCCATCACCGATGGCGAGCGTGAAGTCATGCTCTTCTCCGATGGCGGCAAGGTGACACGCTTTAAAGAGTCTGACGTGCGTGCAATGGGCCGTACGGCTCGCGGTGTGCGTGGCATGCGTCTGCCAGAAGGTCAGAAGCTGATTTCGATGCTGATTCCTGAAGAAGGCAGCCAGATCCTCACCGCTTCGGCGCGTGGTTATGGCAAGCGCACCGCAATCAGCGAGTTCCCTGAATACAAACGTGGCGGTCAGGGCGTTATTGCCATGGTTAGCAACGAGCGTAACGGCCGTCTGGTCGGTGCCGTTCAGGTGCAGGATGGTGAAGAAATCATGCTGATTTCGGATCAGGGCACTCTGGTGCGTACCCGCGTTGACGAAGTGTCGAGCCTGGGGCGTAACACTCAGGGTGTCACCTTGATCAAGTTGGCCAGCGATGAAACGCTGGTTGGGCTTGAACGGGTTCAGGAGCCTTCGGAAGTTGAAGGTGAAGAGCTTGAGGGTGAAGGCGAAGGTGATGTTGAACTCGACGGTCAGGTCATCGCAGATGCCGACGACGAGCAACCACTAGACGCTGGCGCTGACGAAGAGCAACCGCAGGAATAAGCGGACCACACAGGGGGCGGATGAGAATTCGCCCCCTTGTTGTTTGTCCCGTATGAAAGTATCGACACCTTGTAGGCGCAAGCAACTGCGCATGTACTGTGAGCAAGGTGCTGATTGTTGATTTATTGCGTGACCCACCAAATCAGAGCGAGAGTGGATGTGAGCAAACGAGCCTATAACTTCTGCGCAGGTCCTGCTGCGCTTCCTGAAGCTGTCCTGTTGCGTGCCCAGTCAGAGTTGCTCGACTGGCATGGCAAGGGCCTCTCGGTTATGGAAATGAGCCATCGTAGTGATGAGTTCGTGTCCATTGCGACCAAGGCTGAGCAGGATCTACGTGATCTGCTGTCTATTCCCTCGAACTACAAAGTCCTGTTTCTGCAGGGTGGCGCAAGCCAGCAATTTGCTCAGATCCCGCTGAATTTGCTGCCTGAAAACGGCAAGGCCGATTACATCGATACCGGCATCTGGTCGCAAAAAGCCATCGAAGAAGCTTCGCGTTTCGGCAGCGTCAATGTGGCAGCAACGGCCAAGCCTTACGATTACTTTGCGATTCCCGGCCAAAACGAGTGGAACCTGTCAAAAGACGCGGCTTATGTTCACTACGCGCCCAACGAAACCATCGGTGGTCTGGAGTTCGACTGGATACCGCAAACGGATGATGTTCCGCTGATTGCCGACATGTCTTCAGACATTCTGTCGCGTCCTGTGGATGTTTCGCGTTTCGGCATGATTTACGCTGGCGCGCAGAAAAACATCGGACCAAGTGGCATTGTGGTCAACATCATTCGTGAAGACTTGCTGGGGCGCGCTCGCTCGATCTGCCCGACCATGCTCGATTACAAGGTCGCGGCCGACAACGGTTCGATGTACAACACGCCACCAACGCTGGCCTGGTACTTGTCTGGTCTGGTGTTTGAGTGGCTCAAAGAGCAGGGCGGTGTTGAGGCGATCGGCAAGCTTAACGAAGTCAAAAAACGTACCTTGTACGACTTCATTGATGCCAGCGGCCTGTACAGCAACCCGATCAACAAATCTGACCGCTCCTGGATGAACGTGCCGTTCCGCTTGGCTGACGATCGTCTCGATAAGCCATTTTTGGTAGGCGCTGAAGCGCGTGGCCTGTTGAACCTCAAAGGGCACCGCTCGGTGGGCGGCATGCGAGCTTCCATCTATAACGCTGTGGACATTCATGCAGTCAATGCGTTGGTGGCTTACATGGCTGAGTTCGAGAAGGAGCACGGTTGATGTCCGAGCAAGAACTCAAAGCGTTGCGCGTGCGTATCGACAGTCTGGATGAGAAGGTTCTGGAACTGATCAGTGAGCGTGCCCGCTGCGCACAAGAAGTGGCGCGCGTGAAAATGGCTTCGCTGGCTGAGGGCGAGGTGCCGGTGTTTTATCGCCCTGAGCGTGAAGCTCAGGTGCTCAAGCGCGTGATGGAGCGCAACAAGGGGCCGTTGGGCAATGAAGAGATGGCGCGCTTGTTCCGCGAAATCATGTCTTCTTGTCTGGCGCTGGAGCAGCCGCTGAAAGTGGCTTACTTGGGCCCTGAAGGCACCTTTACTCAAGCGGCAGCGATGAAACACTTTGGTCACGCCGTTATCAGCAAGCCGATGGCGGCGATTGATGAAGTGTTCCGTGAAGTGGCTGCGGGCGCGGTGAACTTTGGTGTGGTGCCGGTCGAAAACTCCACCGAAGGCGCTGTGAACCATACGCTGGACAGCTTTCTTGAGCACGACATGGTCATCTGTGGCGAAGTCGAGTTGCGTATTCACCACCATCTGTTGGTGGGTGAAAACACTAAAACCGACAGCATCAGCCGCATTTACTCCCATGCGCAGTCGCTGGCTCAATGCCGCAAATGGCTGGACGCTCACTATCCAAATGTTGAACGCATTGCTGTGTCGAGCAATGCTGAGGCCGCCAAGCGGGTCAAGGGTGAGTGGAACTCCGCAGCCATTGCTGGCGACATGGCGGCTGGCCTTTACGGCTTGACCCGTCTGGCTGAAAAAATCGAAGACCGTCCAGATAACTCGACGCGCTTTTTGATGATCGGTAATCAGGAAGTGCCGCCGACCGGCGATGACAAAACCTCGATTATTGTGTCGATGAGCAACCGTCCGGGGGCGCTGCATGAATTGTTGGTGCCATTCCATGAAAATGGGATCGATCTGACGCGAATCGAAACGCGTCCATCGCGCAGTGGCAAGTGGACCTACGTGTTCTTCATTGATTTTGCCGGGCATCACCGCGATCCGCTGGTTAAAAGCGTGCTTGAGCAGATCAGTCAGGAAGCCGTCGCACTTAAAGTGCTGGGCTCTTACCCGAAAGCGGTTCTCTGAGGCGGTATTAAATGAGTGGTGATTTCCTCGCCCTGGCGCAGCCGGGCGTGCAAAAGCTTTCGCCTTACGTCCCTGGTAAGCCAGTGGACGAACTGGCGCGAGAGTTGAATATCGATCCGGCTACGATCGTCAAATTGGCCAGTAACGAAAATCCATTGGGCGCAAGCCCGAAGGTTTTGGCGGCCATCAAGGCAGAACTGGCTGAGCTGACGCGTTATCCCGATGGTAATGGCTATGCACTCAAAAGCTTGCTGGCTGAGCGATGTGGGGTGCAGTTGGATCAAGTAACGCTGGGTAATGGCTCTAACGATATTCTGGAGCTGGTGGCGCGTGCTTATCTGGCGCCGGGCTTGAATGCGGTCTTCAGTGAGCATGCCTTTGCGGTGTATCCAATTGTCACTCAGGCGGTTGGTGCGCAGGCGCGTGTGGTGCCAGCCAAAGACTGGGGGCATGACCTGCCTGCCATGCTGCAAGCCATAGACAGCAACACCCGTGTGATCTTTATTGCCAATCCGAATAACCCGACAGGGACCTGGTTTGGTGTTGATGCGCTGAACGAGTTCTTGCAGGACGTGCCTGAACGTGTGCTGGTTGTGCTCGATGAGGCCTACATCGAATACGCCGAAGGCAGTGAGTTGCCCGATGGTTTGGACTTTCTGGCGGCTTATCCCAATTTGTTGGTATCGCGAACCTTCTCCAAGGCATACGGTTTGGCAGCCTTGCGCGTGGGCTATGGTTTGTCCACGGCAGTCGTTGCAGACGTGTTGAATCGTGTTCGCCAGCCTTTCAATGTCAATAGCCTTGCCTTGGCGGCAGCGTGTGCTGCGTTTCAGGATGAGGCCTACTTGACGCAAAGTCGCGAGCTGAATACGGCAGGTATGCAGCAGTTGGAGTGCGGGTTTGCCGAGTTGGGGTTGGGTTGGATACCGTCCAAAGGCAACTTTATAGCGGTTGATCTTGGGCAGGTTGCAGCCCCCATTTATGAAGGCTTGTTGCGCGAAGGCGTGATTGTGCGTCCGGTTGCCAACTACGGCATGCCGAACCATTTGCGCATCACGGTCGGCCTAGCGGCTGAAAATTCCCGGTTGCTTGAGGCGCTGGCCAAGGTTCTTGTTCGTGGTTGATGTCATGTCGGTGCAATCTGTAAAACCTATTGTGGGCCGCCTGGTCGTTGTTGGATTGGGCTTGATCGGTGGCTCGTTCGCCAAGGGCGTGCGTGAAAGCGGGCTGTGCCGTGAAGTCGTAGGCGTTGATCTGGATGCTGCCTCGCGCGCTCGCGCCGTTGAGTTGGGCGTGGTTGATCGCTGTGAGGCTGATCTGGCGACAGCCTGTGTGGGTGCGGATGTCATTCAGTTGGCCGTACCCATTTTGGCGATGGAAAAAATGCTCGGTTTGCTGGCCGGCATGAATATTGGGCATGCGGTGTTAACCGATGTTGGCAGTGCCAAGGGCAATGTGGTGCGTGCTGCCGCTCAGGCCTTTGGAGGCATGCCGTCGCGTTTTGTACCGGGACATCCAATTGCGGGTTCTGAGCAAAGTGGCGTTGAGGCGTCTAACTCAAGCCTGTTTGAGCGGCACAAAGTCATTTTGACGCCAGTGCCTGAAACCGATCCTGATGCGCTGGCTTTGGTTGATGTGCTGTGGCGCGCCCTTGGGGCGGACGTTGAGCATATGCAGGTCGAGCGTCATGATGAGGTTTTGGCGGCGACCAGTCATTTGCCACATTTATTGGCGTTTGGTCTGGTGGACTCTCTTGCCAAGCGCAATGAGAACCTTGATATCTTTCGTTACGCAGCGGGTGGTTTTCGCGATTTCACAAGAATCGCCGGAAGCGACCCGGTAATGTGGCACGACATTTTTCTCGCTAATCGCGAAGCAGTGTTGCGCACACTGGATACATTTCGCAGCGACCTCGACGCCTTGCGCGACGCGGTTGATGCGGGGGATGGGCACCAATTGTTGGGCGTGTTCACGCGCGCCCGGGTTGCTCGCGAGCATTTTGGCAAAATCCTGGCCCGCCGGGCATATGTGGACCCTATGACATCAAATGATCTGATTTTCCTGGCTGAACCTGGTGGTCAAGTAACTGGCCGGATCCGTGTACCGGGTGACAAGTCCATTTCTCACCGTTCGATCATGCTTGGCTCTTTGGCTGAAGGCACGACCGAGGTTGAAGGTTTTCTTGAGGGCGAAGATGCCCTGGCGACCCTGCAAGCGTTTCGTGACATGGGTGTGGTGATTGAGGGCCCAAATCAAGGGCGCGTCACCATTCATGGCGTTGGTTTGCATGGATTGAAAGCGCCGCCAGGCCCCATCTATTTGGGTAACTCGGGCACGTCGATGCGCCTGTTGTCAGGTTTACTGGCGGCACAAAGCTTTGATACCACGCTGACCGGCGATGCCTCGCTGACCAAACGACCGATGAATCGTGTCGCCAATCCTTTACGTGAAATGGGCGCAGTGATCGAAACGGCTGCTGAGGGTCGTCCGCCGATGACTATTCGCGGCGGTCATGCACTCAAGGGCATGGATTACACCCTGCCGATGGCCAGCGCTCAGGTCAAATCCTGCTTGTTGCTGGCGGGGTTGTATGCCGAGGGTAAAACTTCGGTCACAGAGCCTGCGCCGACACGCGATCATACCGAGCGCATGCTGCGAGGTTTTGGCTACCCGGTGACCGTGGCGGGGCCTACTGCGTCCGTTGAATCGGGTCACAAGCTCACTGCAACGCACATTGAAGTGCCGGGCGATATCTCCTCCTCAGCGTTCTTCCTGGTGGCGGCCTCGATTGCTGAAGGTTCGGATCTGGTGCTTGAACACGTCGGGATTAACCCGACTCGCACGGGTGTTATCGATATCCTGCGCCTAATGGGGGCGGACATTACCCTTGAAAACGAGCGTGAAGTGGGTGGCGAGCCTGTGGCAGATTTGCACGTTCGTGCCGCCAAGCTTAAGGGTATTGAAATCCCTGAAGCGCTGGTGCCATTGGCGATTGATGAGTTCCCAGTGTTATTTGTGGCTGCGGCAGTTGCCGAAGGTCGCACTGTCTTGCGGGGTGCTGAAGAGCTGCGAGTCAAAGAGTCCGACCGGATTCAGGTCATGGCAGATGGCTTATTGAGCTTGGGTGTCAAATGCGAGCCAACACCCGACGGCATCATTATTGATGGCGGCTCAATCGGTGGTGGTGAAGTGCATGGTCATGGCGATCACCGTATCTCAATGGCATTCAGCATCGCATCGTTGCGGGCGACTGCGCCGATCCGTATTCATGATTGCGCCAACGTGGCGACCTCGTTTCCGAACTTCCTTGCCCTGTGCAAGCAAGTGGGCATTCGTGTGGCGCAAGAGGCGCAGTCGTGATTCTGTCGGCGCCCGTCATCACCATTGATGGCCCAAGCGGTTCGGGTAAGGGCACTGTGGCGGGGCAGTTGGCCAAGAGCTTGGGTTGGAACTTGCTCGACTCCGGCGCCTTGTACCGTTTGTTGGCATTTGCTGCTGGCAATCATGGCGTCGCCTTGGATAACGAAGCCTTGCTGAGCACGTTGGCTGCGCATCTTGATGTGCAGTTCGTCGGGGCGACGGAAGGTAATCCTGCACGCATTATTCTGGAAGGTGATGATGTAACGCACGCCATTCGGGGTGAGGATGTTGCTGCCGGTGCCTCCAAGGTTGCGGCGCTACCCGCTGTGCGTGAGGCTTTGCTGCAGCGTCAGCGTGCATTCCAAGAATTTCCAGGCCTGGTTGCCGATGGGCGCGACATGGGGACTGTTGTTTTTCCGGACGCTCCATTGAAGGTGTTTTTGACTGCCAGTGCCGAGGAGCGGGCCCGCCGCCGCTACTTGCAGTTGAAGGCCAAGGGGGATGATGTTAGTCTCCCGCGTCTGTTAGATGAGATACGTGCCCGCGATGAGCGTGACACGCAGCGTGCAATAGCCCCGCTCAAACCGGCGGCTGATGCCATACAGCTGGACTCCACGGAGCTATCCATTGAGCAGGTGCTACAACGCATCATGAGTGAAATCGCACTTCGCGATATCACTGGATGACCAAGAAAGCGTGCAGGAGACCAGAAATAGTCCTGCATGCCTTCTTTTATATGAACGTAACCCACATTGTCTGGAATGTGGCAGATGGGCGTATTCCTTCGCCCTTATTCAACAGGAATTAAAATGAGCGAAAGCTTTGCAGAACTCTTTGAAGAAAGCCTAAAAACCCTGAATCTTCAGGCTGGCTCGATCATCACCGCTATCATCGTTGATATCGATTACCAAGCTGGTTGGGTAACCGTTCACGCTGGTTTGAAGTCTGAAGGCCTCATCCCGCTGGAGCAGTTCCACAACGACGCTGGCGAACTGAACATCAACATTGGTGATGAAGTTCACGTTGCGCTGGACGCGGTCGAAGACGGCTTTGGCGAAACCAAGCTGTCCCGTGAAAAAGCCAAGCGCGCTGAATGCTGGATTGTTCTGGAAGCAGCCTTCGCAGCAGAAGAAGTGGTTAAGGGCGTTATCAACGGTAAGGTTAAAGGCGGCTTCACTGTCGACGTTAACGGCATCCGTGCGTTCCTGCCAGGTTCTCTGGTTGACGTTCGTCCAGTGCGCGACACCACGCACCTGGAAGGCAAAGAGCTGGAATTCAAGGTCATCAAACTTGACCAGAAGCGCAACAACGTTGTTGTTTCGCGTCGCAGCGTTCTTGAAGCAGAGAACTCGGCTGAGCGTGAAGCTCTGCTGGAATCCCTGCAAGAAGGCCAGCAAGTCAAAGGTATCGTCAAAAACCTCACCGATTACGGCGCATTCGTCGATCTGGGTGGCGTCGATGGCCTGCTGCACATTACCGACATGGCTTGGAAGCGTATCAAGCATCCTTCCGAAATCGTCAACGTTGGCGACGAGATCGATGTCAAGGTTCTGAAGTACGATCGCGAACGCAATCGTGTTTCCCTGGGCCTCAAGCAACTGGGCGAAGATCCATGGGTTGCTATCAAAGCCCGTTACCCAGAAAGCACTCGCGTTACCGCTCGTGTAACCAACCTGACCGACTACGGCTGCTTCGCTGAGCTGGAAGAAGGCGTTGAAGGTCTGGTACACGTTTCGGAAATGGACTGGACCAACAAGAACATCCACCCTTCGAAAGTCGTACAAGTCGGCGACGAAGTGGAAGTTATGGTTCTGGACATCGACGAAGAGCGTCGTCGTATCTCCCTGGGCATCAAGCAGTGCAAATCTAACCCGTGGGAAGATTTCTCTGGCCAGTTCAACAAGGGCGATAAAATCTCCGGCACCATCAAGTCGATCACCGATTTCGGTATCTTCATTGGTCTGGACGGCGGCATCGACGGCCTGGTTCACCTGTCCGACATCTCCTGGAACGAAGTGGGCGAAGAAGCCGTACGTCGTTTCAAGAAGGGCGACGAGCTTGACACCGTTATCCTGTCTGTTGATCCAGAGCGTGAGCGCATCTCCCTGGGTATCAAGCAGCTGGAAAGCGATCCGTTCTCCGAGTACGTACAAGAGAACGACAAAGGCGCAATCGTTAAGGGCATCGTGAAAGAAGTTGACGCTAAAGGCGCCATCATCACTCTGGCCAACGATATCGAAGCAACTCTGAAAGCCTCCGAAATCAGCCGTGACCGCATCGAAGATGCACGTAACGTTCTGAAAGAAGGCGAAGAAGTAGAAGCCAAGATCATCAGCGTTGATCGCAAAAGCCGCGTAATCCAACTCTCCATCAAGTCGAAAGATGATGCTGAAGAGAAAGAAGCAATCCAGAGCCTGCGCGACAAGCCAGCTACCTCTGACATTGCTGCTGGTCCGACCACTTTGGGCGACCTGCTGCGTGCACAAATGGAAAAACAGAACTAAGTTCTGATTGACCATAAAAAAAGGGCGACTTAGGTCGCCCTTTTTTGTGCCCGTAATTCGTGTTTTTAGGCCTGATGGGTGCAGCCTTGTCTTCGCCTTCAAAGCGGTATGCCTACAGGGTTAGCCTATAGGGGAGGCTTGAAGCTTTCGCTTGTTGCGCAGCGTGAAGGTGGAAGTCAATTACTGGGCTGTTCAAAATCATTCGATCATGCTAAAACCTTTGAAGCGCTGATCTAGCTGCTTGAAAAAGAAGGGAAAAATATGACGAAGTCGGAGTTGATCGAACGAATTGTCACCCATCAAGGGCTGCTTTCATCCAAGGATGTAGAGCTGGCCATCAAGACCATGCTTGAGCAAATGTCTCAATGCCTAGCGACAGGGGATCGAATCGAGATCCGTGGCTTTGGCAGCTTCTCATTGCACTACCGTGCACCGCGTGTGGGACGCAACCCAAAAACGGGTCAGTCCGTCAGTCTTGACGGCAAATTTGTTCCTCACTTCAAGCCGGGCAAGGAGCTTCGGGATCGAGTTAATGAAGATGAGGAAGAAGGCGTTGAATCCTAAAGGTGCGGGGTGTGTTGATGCGAGCCTTTAAGCGCGCAGTGCTGGTTGTATGTGCTCTGATAGTCATCTTGGCGATAGTGCTGTTTGTTCTGGAGAACAAACAGCCTACTTCACTGGTTTTTCTTGGCTGGCATTCGCCTGAGTTGCCGGCATCCTTATTCTTTTTAGGGGCACTGCTGGTGGGGATGGCAATTGGCCCAGTTATTGGCTTTATTGCTTATGAGCGTAGAGCGGCTAGATTGAAGCGCAGCCTGCTAAAGCCCTGACAATTACTTATCAAAAGATAGCCGTTGGATTTTGAATACGGGTTGTCGTTGCGGGAAAATTCTTGGTCGGTGTCAAGGCTTGTATTGTTTTGTAATGCTGGCAAAATGCGCGTTGTTCTCGATTGCCAGCTATTTTTGTGCTCCACCAGGTGTGCAGTGATGCCGATACCTAGTGGAAACTAATAAACAATAATAAGCACATAAGAAAATTTCTGCATGACGAGCCCGCAGTTTCTTTTTGAAGGCAGGCCTTGTTTTGAGTAGTGTTCACCGTCTCCCCAATGGCGCATCGTCCGACGAGATCGATTTGTTCGCCTTGTTTCACGCAATCTGGAAGCAAAAAAAAATTATCATTGCTGCTGCTGCCGTGTGCGGACTGGCAGCAATGGGTTACGCCTATTGGGTTACCCCTGAATACCAGGTGAGCAGTGTGCTACGGCCTGCTGCAATCAACGAACTTGATGCGCTTAACCGGTCGGGTGTGTACACGCTGCCACCCAGTGAGGCCTTGTTAAAAGTAGGCGCATCCCTTGAGTCTTATGACACCCGGTTGGGTTTCTTTCGTGAGAACCAAGAGCTATTTAGCCAGTTCAAACGGCCAGGACGCACGCTGGAGCAGAGCTTTGAAGCCTTCAATCGCGACTCTCTGAAGCTGGTGCTACCAGACCCGAAAAAAGCTGACGCTCTGAGTGCTTTCATCGGTCTTGAACTCAACTACCCCCAAGATGTTGATGGTGTACAAATTCTTAATGGATTTGTCGATTACGCGGTTAATGCTGAGCGTGAGCAAATTGCTGCTGATATGAAAGTGATCGTCAACAATCGTCTGGTTGAGCTCCAAGGACAAATTGATGCTGCCCGCTCCAGTTATGAGTCTGATAAAGAGTCACGTATCGCTGTGCTTCAAGAGGGCGACTTTCTGAAGCGTGCTCTTCTGCAAGATGAGCTCAAGGCGCTACGCGAACAACTCAAGGCAGGTCGTACCAATCGTATGGAGCAACTGAGCGAAGCCATCAGCATTGCCAGAAGCTTGGGCATTCAAAAGCCCACCACGCCGTCTGCATTAGGTGAGACAGGCCGAGCTGGCGACGCCAGTGTGATGCGCACTGAAATCAATAATCAGCAAATCCCGCTCTATTTCATGGGGGTTGAGGCGCTTGAAGCTGAGCGTAAAGCCTTGCAGCAACGTAAATCGGATGACTTCACAGAACGAAGAATTGCTCAAATTGCTCGTGAACTGCAATTGTTGAAAATCAACCGTGAAGTAGAAGTGCTTAAGCAGCGCCAAAATGAACATTTGTTCTTGAGTGGCGTGCAGCCGTTACGCGCAGAAATCGTGCGTTTAGAAAATTTGAATAACCTCGATATCAGTAGCATGAAACTGGTTTCCATCGACCGCAAAGCGCTGGAGCCTTTAAGCCCAATCAAGCCAAAAAAAGCGTTGATCGTGGTATTGGGGCTGATTCTTGGCGGTCTACTGGGCGTATTAATTGCCTTGGTTAGACATTTTGGTGAAATACGTCGCCAGCAACTCCAGCAGGTAATTTCGCCCTCGCTCTCGGCTACATTGACGAACCCTGTCAACAACGGAAAAGTTTTGAAAAACGATCGGCACTGATCGGGCCTAGGGTAGGGTGATTCCTTACCCCGTTTTATGGGCTAATTGCCTCTTCATGGAGTTGTACCGAGAGCAAGCTATGCCTTATCCGCACATTATTCATCATGGCGCCGTTAGCGGCGTCACGGGTTCGTGTCATCAACTGCAGATGGATGCCGACGCCAGCCTGTTAATCGACTGTGGCTTGTTTCAGGGGGCAGACTACTCAGAGCAGGGCCTGCGAGATGTCACGCCTTCGCAGATCAACTTTCCTCTGGACGGTATCAAAGCACTCGTTGTCACCCACGTGCATGCGGATCATGTGGGGCGTATCCCTTATTTGCTCGCAGCGGGCTTTCAAGGGCCTATTCTGTGCAGTGAGCCTTCGGCCAAGCTCCTGCCATTAGTGCTCGAAGATGCTTTCAAGCTTGAGTTCAGTCGGGAGCCCAAGCTCGTTGAGCGCTTCGTTAAGAGGTTGAAGCAGCAACTCATCGCGCTGCCCTTTGATCATTGGTTTACTGTTGCGCAAACGCCAACGCTTCATGGCCGCCTACGTTTACAAAGGGCAGGGCACATACTGGGCTCTGCTTATGTTGAGTGTGACCTCAACTATCCGCAAATGAATGTAAACCGTCGTATCGTTTTCTCAGGTGACTTGGGCGCTCCTCAAACGGCCTTTTTACCATCACCTAAATCTCCTGAGCGTGCTGATGTGCTGGTGCTAGAAAGTACTTACGGTGATCGCACGCATGAAGATCGACAGATGCGTCAAGTGCTCCTGGAACAAGCGATTGATAAAGCCTTGGTTGATCACGGTACGTTGTTGATTCCTGCATTCAGCATTGGTCGAACTCAAGAGTTGCTCTATGAGCTAGAAGCCATACTCCATCGCAAAGGGTTAATGGGTATTACGACCGGTATAGACAGTGAGGATAAATCCCTTCCTGTCCATTGGCCGCAATTACCGGTGATTGTAGATTCCCCCTTGGCCAGTCGATTAACAAGCGTGTACCAAACGCTGGAAGATTATTGGGACTTGCCAGCGCAACAGCGTCTTGAGGCTGGACGTAACCCGCTGGATTTTAACCAACTGATCACCATTGACAGTCACGCCAAACACATACAGACCGTTAACTACTTGGCCCATTCTGGTCGACCAGCGATCGTTATTGCTGCCAGTGGAATGTGCGCCAGTGGTCGTATAGTGAATTACCTAAAAGCCATGTTGTCAGACCCGAGGCATAATGTGCTGTTTATAGGCTACCAAGCGAGCGGCACTCCTGGAGCGCAAATACAGAAGTATGGCCCTGAGGGTGGATTTGTTGAATTGGAAGGTGAGCGCTGTATTATTCGCGCAGGCATCCTGACGCTAAGCGGCTATTCTGCGCACGCTGACCAGCGGGATCTGCTCCGTTTTGTAACAGGCATGGAGCAGTGGCCGAAACAAGTACGTTTAGTGCATGGCGAAATGCCTGCAAAAAAGGCATTGGCCCGAGCGTTGAACAAACTGTACCAAGCTCAGGGCCGGACTGTGGATTTGCAAATCCCTGCCTGATGTTTACACCTGTGATTTAGGTTCACAGTGACGATAAGAACCAAGCGGCTTGTCATTAGTCATGCACAGCACGATGGCAAACCAGGGAAGAGGCTCTAATGAACTATTTATGGACATAACCCGCTCACCAATACAGCGCGCGCCCGTGGTTTCGGCGCAAGGTGACTGGTATTTGGTGCAATGTAAGCCCCGACAGGACGAGCGTGCCGAGGAAAACCTCATGCGCCAAGGCTATGAGTGCTCACGCCCAACGTGTCGTCGCGAGCGCATTGTGCGCGGCCAGCTTCAATATGTTCAAGAGTCCCTTTTCCCAAGTTATTTGTTCATACATATGCCAGAGGGCGCGAATTGGGCGCCCTTGCGCTCAACTCGCGGTGTGGCGCGTATTGTTGCGTTTGGCGGCCGGCCCTTGTCTGTTACCCATGAACTGGTTGCTCAACTACAGGCCCGGGCTGTGTCATACGTCATTCCCACGTTCAACCCCGGTGATAAAGTCACCATTCTGGATGGGGGTTTTGCAGGCATAGATTCCATATTCATGACAATGGATGGCGAAGAGCGCGTGATCTTGCTGATTAACCTGATGAACCGTCAACAACAGATAAATTTGCCATTGGCCAGTATCGTCAATCGCTAAGCAGTACTCAGGCAATCGCCTGGGCAATGATAATGAACCCCGTTCTCAGGAAATCGACGATAAATCCTGGGGCGGTAGCGTGTTCAAACTCTTTTGCCACGAATTCAATTAATAGCTCAACTCACCAAATTACGTAGGCGTCCAATCATGCTTCAACTTAAAGATCTTAACCTAGCGATTATTGGCCTGGGTTACGTAGGTTTACCGCTGGCTGTTGAGTTTGGTAAACATAGATCGGTGGTCGGCTTTGATATCAACCAACCCCGTATTAATGCCCTGCGATCCGGTCACGATTCCACGCTTGAAGTAAGCGATGAAGAGCTGAAGCAATCAGCCCACTTGAGCTACAGTGCAGATCTGAGTGAATTAGCGGCATGCAATACTTTTATCGTGACTGTTCCGACGCCGATAGATGAATACAATCAACCCGACTTGACGCCTTTAATCAAAGCCTCCGAGAGCATCGGTAAAGTGCTGAAAAAAGGCGATATCGTAATTTACGAATCTACGGTTTATCCCGGTGCCACTGAAGAAGATTGTGTGCCAGTACTTGAGCGCGTATCTGGGCTCACATTCAATGTTGACTTCTTTGCAGGCTATAGCCCAGAGCGTATTAACCCGGGCGACAAAGAGCACCGAGTCACAACCATCAAAAAAGTCACATCGGGTTCCACACCTGAAATCGCTGATTTAGTTGATGCACTGTATAACCAGATCATTACAGCTGGTACGCACAAAGCCAGCAGTATCAAAGTTGCAGAAGCCGCTAAAGTGATCGAGAACACTCAGCGCGACCTTAATATCGCGTTGATTAATGAGTTAGCGATCATTTTCAACAAGATGGGCATTGATACCGAAGCTGTGCTGCAAGCAGCAGGCACCAAATGGAACTTTCTACCGTTCCGTCCAGGTTTGGTAGGAGGGCATTGCATTGGTGTAGATCCGTACTACTTAACGCACAAAGCACAGTCGATTGGTTATCACCCAGAAATTATTCTGGCGGGTCGCCGCTTGAATGACGGTATGGGGGCCTACGTGGTATCGCAATTGGTGAAGGCGATGCTTAAACAGCGCATTCATGTTGACGGTGCGCGGGTTCTTATCATGGGCCTGACCTTCAAGGAAAACTGCCCAGACCTGCGTAACACTCGCATCGTAGACATCGTGCGCGAACTGGCTGAATACAACATAGCCGTAGATGTCTATGACCCGTGGGTGAGCAGCAGTGAAGCGCAGCATGAATACGGCATCACTCCTGTCTCCGAGCCGGCCATCAATGCCTATGACGCAATTGTGCTGGCAGTGGCACATGATCAGTTCCGCAATATGGGGGCGGCTCATATCCGTCAATACGGCAAGTCAGAACACATTCTGTATGACCTCAAATACCTGCTAAGCAGTGAAGAGTCTGACATTCGCCTATAAAGCCTAATCGATGGATAGATTAAGTTATTGGTTGATAACCCTTACTGAATAAGCAGGTATGTATGACTGGTTACGAGACACTGAAAAAATCGCTATTGAACCAACCTAAAGTGTGGCTGGTAACGGGTGTTGCGGGTTTTATTGGCTCAAATCTGCTGGAAACCCTGTTAAAGCTTGATCAGACAGTGGTGGGCCTGGATGACTTCTCGACGGGCCATCAGTCCAACTTGAATGAAGTCCAGCAACAAGTCAGCCCAGCCCAATGGGCTAGCTTCAAGCTGATCAAGGGTGATATACGCGTACTGGATGACTGCCAATCAGCTTGTCAGGGCGTAGATTATGTACTTCATCAGGCTGCATTGGGGTCCGTGCCGCGCTCGCTGAATGATCCGATCACGACTAACAGCACAAATATTGACGGCTTCCTCAATATGCTCGTGGCGGCACGTGACGCCAAAGTCACAAGCTTCACTTACGCGGCAAGCAGTTCAACCTATGGTGACCACCCTGGCTTGCCTAAAGTTGAAGACGTGATAGGTAAGCCCCTGTCCCCGTATGCCGTCACCAAGTACGTGAATGAGTTATATGCCGACGTATTTTTCAAGTGCTATGGTCTGAATACTATCGGCCTACGTTACTTTAATGTGTTTGGTAAACGTCAGGACCCAGATGGCGCATATGCAGCGGTGATCCCAAAGTGGATTGCTGGCATGTTTAACAATGAAGATGTTTATATCAATGGTGACGGTGAGACCAGCCGGGATTTCTGCTTCATTGAGAATACGGTTCAAGCGAATTTATTGGCCGCAACCACCACAGATGCAGCCGCCAGAAATCAGGTATATAACGTGGCGGTCAGTGGGCGTACAGACCTCAATCAGTTATACGCAGCCCTGCAAAATGAGCTGAAGGTCAATGGTATCGACTATGCTAAAGCCCCGGTGTATCGCGAGTTTCGTGCGGGTGATGTTCGGCACTCGCAAGCCGATATAAGCAAAATCCAAACGCTATTAGGATACGCCCCAGAGTTCAATATTGAACAAGGTATTGCTAAAGCAATGCCTTGGTACGTGCACGCATTGAAGCAGGTAAATAATCAATGAAAGGGATTATTCTTGCTGGCGGTTCGGGCACACGCCTCTATCCCATTACCAAGGGGGTGTCCAAGCAACTTCTGCCCATCTACGATAAGCCAATGGTTTACTACCCGTTGTCAGTATTAATGCTGGCGGGTATTCGCGACATTTTGCTGATCAGCACACCTGATGATATTGCAGGTTTTAAGCGGTTGTTAGGTGATGGTAGCGAATTTGGTATAAATCTTCAGTACGCGGTACAACCGAGTCCAGATGGCCTGGCCCAAGCGTTTATTATTGGCGAAGAATTTATTGGCAAGGACTCGGTATGTTTAGTACTGGGGGACAATATTTTTTATGGTCAAGGTTTTAGCCCGATGCTACGTGCTGCTGCATCGCGCGCCAAAGGTGCAACTGTTTTCGGTTATCAGGTAAAAGATCCTGAGCGTTTTGGTGTGGTGGAGTTCGATCAGCATAAGCGCGCCATATCCATAGAAGAAAAACCGAAAAAACCAAAGTCTCACTTCGCGGTAACAGGCCTGTACTTCTATGACAACGAAGTCATAGAAATTGCAAAAAATGTCAAACCTTCAGAGCGAGGCGAACTAGAGATTTCGTGCATCAACAGCGCCTATCTTGAACGTGGCGACTTGAATGTTGAAGTGTTGGGCCGTGGTTTTGCGTGGTTGGATACGGGCACTCACGAAAGTCTGCTTGAGGCAGGGCTTTTTGTCGAAACCATTGAAAAAAGGCAAGGCTATAAAATTGCCTGCCTTGAAGAAATTGCTTTTAATAATGGCTGGTTGGATGCTGCATCGCTACAGAGTATTGGCCAGTCATTGAGTAAAAATAGTTATGGGCAATATCTGTTGTCGTTAGTTCAGGGGGCGGAGCTGTGAGCCTTGTAGAATTTTTAAATATTAAACCTCTGGGTGATGCACGAGGTCAGTTGCTTGTTTGTGAAAGCACACGCAATGTGCCGTTCGATATTAAGCGAGTGTACTATTTAACAAACACGACTGAGGGCGTCTCACGTGGCTTTCATGCCCACAAGAAACTTGAGCAAGTTGCCGTGTGTGTGTCTGGTAAATGTTTAATGATTTTAGATGATGGACAAGCCAAAGAGGAGGTGTGGCTCGACTCTCCATTGAAGGCTATAAAAATTGACCGTATGGTTTGGCACGAAATGCATCACTTTAGCGCGGACTGCGTTTTGCTGGTAATGGCAAGTGATTATTATGATGAGGCTGACTATATCCGTGACTATTCAAATTTCTTGCTAGAAGTTATAAGTGATTAGAGTGTTTTAAATGCCCCAAATCAAGCAATATGTAAATTAATGATTTGTGATAAGAGTATTATAGTTCGGTTGTTTTTTTATTTGATTTTGTGCGTAGCGTTTTATTGTTGAGTTTGCAGATTTAGAACCGAAATTAATATGGCGTCACAGGGTAAAACATCTACGTGATGCCTAAACCCTGTACGTAATGTATCTGCAGTCGGTTACGGCGTTAAAAATAGGCTCAGATGGCTCATCTACAACAAGTAGAATTCGCTTTCTAGCCTGTGTTCGCCGCGCCTAACCTTCGCTCGAAAAAATTCGTACAAACTCCAATTTCATATCTATTTAAAATATATTTGGTATGCCCAGAATGATTAATTTTTTGGATCTAAAGTCTATAAATGCAACATTAAGAAGTGAATTGATCGAAGCGTGCGCGCGGGTTATTGATTCAGGTTGGTATATTTTAGGTAAAGAGCTTGTTAAGTTTGAAGGTGAGTTTGCTAGTTATTGTGGCGTTAAACATTGTATTGGTGTAGCGAATGGTCTTGATGCGCTGACGCTTACTCTTCGGGCGTGGAAGGAGTTAGGTAAGCTACGAGAAGGTGATGAGGTACTCGTTCCTGCTAATACCTATATAGCAAGTATTCTCGCGATTACTGAAAATGGGCTTGTACCAGTTCTTGTGGAGCCAGACGAACATACATTTAACTTATGCCCTGTAAATGCAGAGGCGTTAGTGACTAAAAGAACCCGTGTCATACTGCCTGTGCATTTGTATGGTCAGATATGTGATATGCCAGCAATCGAGTCATTGGCTAAACGTCACGGACTGCTGATACTTGAGGACTCAGCCCAATCTCATGGCGCATCCATTAATGGTCGAAAGGCCGGTGCGTGGGGAGATGCATCAGGGTTTAGTTTTTACCCAGGCAAAAATCTTGGAGCATTGGGTGATGGCGGTGCAATCACAACAAATGATGATGAGCTGAATGATACGCTGCGTGCATTAAGGAACTATGGTTCTCACGAAAAATATAAAAACATTTTCACTGGTGTAAATAGCCGTCTTGATGAAATGCAGGCCGCTATTCTGGGTATAAAACTTAAATATTTGGATGAGCAAACGGAATGTAGAGCAAGAATTGCAAAGCTTTATCTAGAAGGCATAAATAATCCATTATTAACGTTACCATTAAATGCATCAGCCCTAGAATATGATAGCGCAACACATGTTTGGCACCTTTTTGTAGTGAGAACTAAGTTCAGAGATGAGTTACAGAAACATCTCGCCGTGTCGGGAATTCAAACCCTTATTCATTATCCGATTCCGCCACACAAACAAAAAGCTTACCAGGAGTGGAATGCTAGGTCTTATCCGTTGACCGAGGAGTTGCATGAACAAGTTCTAAGTTTACCTATAAGCCCTATGATGTCCTTAGATGAAGCTAGATTGGTAGTTGTCGCCTGCAATAACTTCGCGGCAGAACGATAATTAGAATGACTTTAATAAAAACAAGTTTGCTGAATGCTATCGCAGTAGCAATAAAGATGCTTACCCTTTTAGGGATAAACAAAATTCTCGCTGTCTATGTAGGTCCTGCAGGATACGCGGCACTTGGACAGTTCCAAAATGCTGTGCAGATGATTACAACATTTGCGAGTGGCGCAATAAATTCAGGAATAACTAAATATACTGCTGAGTATGAGGGGGATGAAAAAAAGCAACATGTACTTTGGAAAACCGCAGGTACAGTAATTGCCATAGGCACTATAAGCGCTGCTATTCTGGTTTTTTTATTCCATAAAAATTTAGCGCTTGTGTTTTTGAAAGGTTATGATTTAGCAAGTGTTTTTATCTGGCTTTCTGTGAGTTTGATTTTTTTTACAGCTAATACTTTTTTCTTGGCTGTTCTTAATGGAAAAAAGGAAGTAGCACGTTACATAGTTGCTAATATAGTCGGTAGTTTGGGAGCGCTGATACTTACAGGGTGGTTGGCCATAGAGTTTGGTCTGTATGGGGCTTTAATTTCACTCTCCTTATATCAGTCAGCTGCTTGTTTAGCTACAGTTTTCATTTGTGCCAAAACTCCATGGTTCAGATGGTCATTTTTCTTTGGCGCGTTTGACGCGACAGTATTTAAAAATTTATTAAAATTTGCAGCGATGGCCATATGCTCGGCAATCTGCGTGCCTATTTGTCATATTCTAATACGCGACAAATTGGGAGCCAGTTTTGGCTGGGATGCCGCGGGGTATTGGGAGGCCATGTGGCGGTTGAGCTCTGCATACTTGCTGTTTATCAGTACAACATTAAGTTTGTATTTGCTTCCAAAAATAGCAAGTTTAGAGAAGCTGAGTGATGTTAGGTCAGAAGTTGTTGCAGGATTTAAAGTTATATTGCCATTCGTAGCGATATCGTGCATGGGTATCTATTTGTTCCGGGATGTTATTATTCAATTACTTTTCACCAAAGACTTTACACCCATGCGAGAGCTTTTTGCCTGGCAGTTGGTAGGCGACTTTTTTAGAACAATTGCGTGGGTGTTGGGCTATATATTGATAGCTAAAGCGTGGTGGAAAACATATATTATATTTGAAATTATAGGTGCGACATCGTTTTATGGATACACCATATTATTCAGCAAGTATGGTGTTGAAGGTGCCTCTATGGCGCATGCTTTGAATTATGTTGTGTATGATTTTTGTATCCTGATATGTTTATATTTTTATTCTAGGCGAATGGCGAGATAGCCTGGGTTAAAGTTTTTATTGCAAGACTCTTAGTTAAAGGCTTAGTATGAATAAAGTTCAAGGTTCGATATGTTTTGCATTTCCGGTTCTGAATGGAGTTAGAAGTGGCGCTTTAATGTTGGCGTACAGATTTATATGTGGTCTAGTCGAGCGCGGGGAAAGCGTAAAGATTATTGACTTTAAGAGTGGTTTGTTAAAAAGCTTGTTGGACCAATCAGCAGTTGATTTTGATTTTGTTGACTTGGAGTGCAAAGATTGGAGTTCTCGTATCTTATCCCAAGACGTGGTTTTTGGGTTTAATAATGACATTTACACGTACCCCTTTATTTTTGAGAATAACCCACGGCTGTTTTTTTATGATGTGTATCCATTGTTTTGGGCGAATTTTCTTAGACCGAAAGGCCGCTCTTTTAAATGGTTAGATATATTGAGTTCAGCTCGTTATATCAACTCAGGTATTTTTTTAAATGGTATTGCTGTAATGGAGCCAGTTAGTTTGAGAATGTTGAGAGCCCGCTTCCCTGGGACTACATTTGATTCTATACCTGTAATTCCAATAGCAATCGATATTCCGTCTGCACAGACAAAAATTTACGAAAAATCAAATAAGATGAGGGTTACCTATGTTGGCCGAAGTGAAGCTTGGAAAATTCGACCATTAGTGAAATTCATTAAAGATGTGTTAAGTGAAGGTTTGTCAGAGAAGATTATTTTAAATATAGTTTTTTCTAATATTTCTATGGGGGTAGATATATTAGAAAAAGAATTAGGTTGTAAGCTGTCAGATACTGGAATGCTAATATGCTTGTATGAGAATTTGAGTTCTGAAGCGCTAGAAAAAATCATCCTTGAAGAAAGTGATTTCGGTTTCGCTATGGGAACATCAGCGCTAGAATTTGCACGATTTAGGTGCCCGACTCTGCTGGCTGATGTTTCGAATAATAGTTTTCCAAAGAATTATAAATATAAATGGTTGCATGAAGTAGAACCTGGCTGTTTAGGATTAGATCTAGATGCCTCTATAAATAGTTTGCGTTTAACTGAAGGTGTTAGCTTGAGTCAGGTTCTGGATGATCTGTCCGCAGGGTATTCCGATATAGCTGATCGTTGTTATAATCATGTTGCTGCATATCATTCTATGTCTCGAAATCTATCACTGATATTATCGTCTGTGAATAATAGTTGTCTGAGATCGGATGATATAAAAGCTATCGTTCCGTGGGTATATTTCAAATCACAGGAGCTGAGGCGGAAATTGATATGGAAGGGGAAGTTTCTTGAAAGGCGTTAATGGATCTATTTTGCCTAAAGAGTTCTTTTTTGTGTTTGCAGCTATGCCAGCACTCACTGGGTTCTTTTTTTCAATATTCGATGTTTATATCTTAAGCGCAGCATGCTTCCTTCTATTGTCCGGTCGCCTAAAAGTTGGCATCCAATCATTTTTTTATATGTTGCTTGTTTTTATTTCAACTATTTTAACTTGCATATTTTCGGCTCAGCCTTTCGAAACGCTCCAACTTTTGCAATGGATAACGTTTTTGATGGTTCTATTAAGTTGCTGGTGGCTCTTGGATTCTGGTTTTTTTGATATAAAAAGATCCATGTATTACTGGATGATGGGAGTCGTTCCTAATTTCATTGTTGCGGTGTTGCAAAATATTTATCCTCATGTAGAGATTTTTAATTTTGCAATTTATAAGTCATCTCCTTTGCCCGGTTACGATTTTATTCGAAGTACAGGACTATTATATAATCCTAATACGTTGGCGGCATTCTCTGTTATGGCATTCTGGTTGGCGCTTATGTGGGGGAAGAGAGTAATAGCATTGATATGCGTTTTGACCGCTATGCTAACATTTTCCAAAACGGTTTTCTTGATGTCCGCTCTATTTATATTGAGGTTTTTACTTGGTAGAAATAATATAAAGAAATTGTTTTATATGTTTTTTGGTGCTTCTTTTTCTTTTATTTTTTTAGTATGGGTTTTGGATTTTTTAAGCTACAGGATGAATAATGCTAATTCGCTCGAAAGCAGAGTTTACATTCTGGAGGTAGTATCTACTAAGATTGTCTCTGTCTGGCAAGTTCTTTTTGGTCTTGGGATAGGGGCGGATGCGGAGGAAGGTATCGGTCGTATACACAATAAGTTCCTTTCTGTGTTTTTTCAGTTTGGGCTTGTGGGTTCTGTACTGTTTTTTTGCTTTATTATATATATCTGCAACAGTATTCTGACTTCGCATTTATCGCGTTCTGACCGATTTTCCTTATTGGTTTTCCTATTGATTTTTTGCTCCATGGGAATGGTGTCGACATGGACATTTTTTTCATTTGAGTACTTTGTCCTTTTGTTTTGCTTGAAAGCAAGTAAAGAGACACATCCTATGTTTGAAAAAATATAATATTTGGAAACAGCTCAATGTGTGGATTTGGTGGATTTGTTGCGCTTCATCGGTTATCGGAGACTCCTTCTGATGTTCTGCAGGCGATGGCTGCTCGAATACAACACAGAGGCCCAGATGGGGTAGGAGTTTGGTTGGATGAAGCAGGAAATGTTGGTCTTTGCCATAGGCGGCTAGCAATCGTTGAGCTGTCTGAGGCCGGCCATCAGCCAATGCAGTGTGAATCACAAAGGTACGTTTTAGTTTTTAATGGTGAAATTTACAATCATCTAGAGTTACGATCCAAGTTAGAGGGCGATGGTCTTAAACACATTTGGAACGGACATTCTGACACTGAAACACTCTTGTACTCTTTATCTTATTGGGGGGTGAGCAAAACACTAAAGCTTTTAGTTGGTATGTTTGCAATAGCCGTTTGGGATCGTCAAGAACAAGTGCTCACCCTTGCACGCGATAGGATGGGAGAAAAGCCACTCTATTGGGGGTGGCAAAATGGAGTTTTAATTTTTGGTTCAGAGCTTAAAGCATTAAAAGCCCATCCTGCATTCAATGCAGGTATAGACAGAGATGCTCTTGCATTGCTGCTACGCTATAACTACATTCCTGCACCTCATAGCATTTATTCAGGCGTAGAGAAATTGTTGCCTGGTCATTATGTGCAAGTCGCTCTTGGTGATGTGCGCAGTGATGTTAAACCAATTGCTTATTGGCACCTTAACAAAGTAGTCGAAGAAGGGCTCAGTAATCAATTACCAGGCTCCGAAGTTGAAGTTGCATCTATCTTGGAAAGCCAAATGGTAAAAAGCATTGGTGATCAGATGCTCTCTGATGTTCCTTTAGGTGCTTTTCTAAGCGGTGGCGTGGATAGCAGTACAGTTGTAGCATTGATGCAAAATCAAAGTGCTATACCTGTCAAAACTTTCACTATTGGCTTCGACGCGGCTGGTTTTAACGAGGCTGAGCATGCGTTAGCAGTGTCCAAGCACTTGGGTACAGACCATACTGAGATTTATGTTGGCGCTAATGATGCTTTAAGTGTTATCCCTAAGCTGCCACATACTTATTGCGAACCCTTCGCAGACAGTTCACAGATTCCAACTTACTTAGTCAGTCAACTGGCTAGGCAGCATGTAACAGTGGCGCTAAGTGGTGATGCCGGTGATGAGTTATTCGGTGGTTACAACCAATATAAGTTTGCTCCTAAGATGTGGGGGCAGCTTAATAGAGTGCCTCTTTCTGTTAGGCAATTTGCTGCTGCTGCATCAAAGTCTATTCCATTACCTGCCAAAGTTAAAAAGTTGTTAAATGTCTTGCCTGCAAAAGGCAGAGAAGATTTTTACCATCGTTTGCAAAGCCATTGGTACTCTCCCGAAAGTGTCGTTATTGGCGCTAAGGAGCCGGTTACATTATTGACGTCCTTACATAGCTGGCCCGAGTCTGTAGATTTTCAGAGTTGGATGATGGCGATGGATGCTCAGTGCTATATGGTCGACGATATCTTAGTTAAGGTCGACCGCGCATCAATGGCTAATAGCCTTGAAACACGCGTTCCTTTCCTCGATCACCGAGTAGTAGAGCTGGCTTGGCGTATACCTCAAGCTATGAAAATTCGTGAAGGGAAGGGGAAGTGGATTCTGCGCCAAGTATTATATCGTCATGTGCCTCAGGAGATGATTGAACGCCCTAAAAAAGGGTTTTCTATTCCCTTGGGCGAATGGCTGAGAGGGCCTCTACGCGAGTGGGCCGAAACACTTCTCTCTGAGGAGAGAATAATTAAGGATGGCTATTTCAATGTTTCACCTATCCGTGAAACCTGGAAAAGACATTTATCGGGAGCGGATGATTATTCGACTAAGCTTTGGAGTATTTTGATGTTCCAGGCTTGGCTAGAGGTTCAAGAATAATGTTGGTGGCTCACGTTATAGTCGGTTTAAATATCGGTGGCGCTGAATTAATGCTTCAGCGACTGTGTGAATCACTAAATACCCAAGATGATAAGCATATTGTTATTTCCCTTACTAGTATCGGGAAAATTGGCGTGCTGCTCCAGTCAAAAGGGGTTGAGGTAGTTGCACTTAATTTGTCTTCGATTGTAACAGCGCCGATTGTTCTCTTTAAGTTGGTTCGACTCTTAAGGTTACATCGTCCTGATATCGTGCAGACGTGGATGTATCATGCGGATTTACTTGGCGGACTTGCTGCACGTTGTGCAGGAGTAAAAAATATTATATGGGGTGTTCGCACAACTGATGTTAAGGCTGGTGGCAATAAAAGTACCGCATTTATTAGGGGTGTCTGCGCTCGTTTATCATTTTTTATACCGAGTGTTATAGTGTGTGCGGCTGAGGCATCGCGCAAGGCGCATGTTGATGTTGGTTATGATGAAAATAAAATGCTAGTGATATCTAATGGCTTTGACTTGACCGCCTTGAATGCTACTGCAGAAGAACGCCTGTCTATTCGTTTAGAAAACGGTATCACTGATCAGGAAATATTGATTGGGTCTGTGGGAAGATTCAATGTTGTTAAGGATCACCCTAACTTCGTTAAAGCAGCAGGAATTGTTGCTTCACGATATAAAAATGTTAAATTTTTACTAGTGGGTCGTGAGCTAACTAATGACAATAGCGTGTTAATGAGTTTGCTTGCGGACACCGGTTTTTCAGAGCGATTTATTCTTTTAGGGGAGCGCGCTGATATTCCCGCTTGCCTTAAAGCTATGGATATTTTCTGTTTGCACTCTGTGACGGAAGGATTTCCTAATGTTTTAGGTGAGGCGATGTCAATGGGGCTGCCTTGCGTAACGACTGACGTAGGTGATGCTTCATTTCTCATTGGTACGACAGGGTGTGTAGTCCCTTCTGGAAATCCAAATCAACTTTCTGAAGGGGTAATTAGTTTGGTTGATATTGGCCAAGATAAAAGAGTGGAATTGGGGGCTAAGTCAAAGCAACGTATTATTGATGAGTTCACAATGGATGTAACAAAATCAAAATTTAAGCGCCTCTACGAGCAGTTATGTAACTAGTTTTTTGGTGCTTTTTTAGTTTTTCCGTTTCGACTTATGTGAAGCTTAGGGTGGGTATGTGATCAGTGATGCTAATCGTTTTCTTTTAATCGCAAGCTATGCAGATTCACTCATAAATTTTAGAGGTCCGCTTTTAGTAGCGTTAAAAGAAAAAGGTTTAGATGTACATGTTGCCGCACCTGGGCTTCCTATAGACAATCCTATGCGATTGCGTTTGGAGGCGATGGGGTTAAAGGTACATGACCTTAAGCTAAGTCGTGTTGGTATGAATCCTTTATTGGACCTCGTTGCACTGCTGAATATTTGGCAACTTTTGCTTCGTGTTCGTCCTCAATTTTTTCTCAGCTACACAGTAAAACCTGTTATTTATGGCTTGCTTGCGGCTCGTATGGCGCGTGTGCCCCATAGATATGCTCTTATCACCGGCTTGGGTTATGCCTTTCAAGGACAAGAGGAAGGCAACAACAAGCGCAAGTTTATTCGCTCTTTGGTCCAAGGGCTTTACAGGCTGGCTTTGCGTGGTGCTAGTAAAGTTTTTTTTCAAAACCCCGATGATCAAACATTGTTCAAAGATTTGGGACTGCTTGGTCCTACAACACCTTCAGTCACGGTTAATGGTTCGGGGGTGGATGTCTCTCAGTTTCAAGTAGAACCCTTTCCTCAACATATTGAGTTTTTACTAATTGCACGACTTCTCGGAGATAAAGGGGTTCGAGAGTATGTGCAAGCAGCCCGCCAGGTGCGGGCCCTATATCCTGAAGTTATATTCAGCCTTGTGGGCTGGATCGACGATAATCCTGATGCAATCACTCAAACCGAGTTGGACACTTGGATAAGTGAGGGGGCAGTGCACTACCTAGGGCGCTTGATGGATGTACGCCCCGCAATAACTGCATGCAGTGTTTATGTTCTGCCTTCTTACCGCGAGGGGACGCCACGCACTGTGCTTGAAGCAATGGCTATGGGAAGGCCGGTCATTACAACTGATGCCCCAGGTTGCCGTGAAACTGTGATTGAGGGGGTGAATGGCTTCTTAGTGCCTGTAAAAAACGCTGCTGAAATTGCCCGGGCAATGGTTTCATTTATCGAAAACCCAGACCAAATTATTCAGATGGGTAAAGCATCGCGTGAACTTGCTGAATATAAATATGACGTTCACAAAGTGAATGCTTTCATGTTGCAAGAGATGGGTGTTGGGCCTACAGATCATTGATCTGCGCCGGCTATTATCTTCTAATCATTGGTATCTATAATGCTCAAGCGGACGTTTGATGTTGTTGCAGCATCTTTGGGTTTGATAATTCTGTCACCTGTTATGGCTTTTCTAGCTTGGAAAATACGTAAAAAACTGGGCAGCCCAGTGTTGTTTAAACAAATAAGACCCGGTTTGAATGGCAAGCCGTTCGAGATGGTCAAGTTTCGGACTATGCGCGATGCCAAGGATGATGAGGGGCGACCGCTACCGGATAGCGAAAGAATGACTTCTTTTGGAAGCTTTTTACGCTCAAGTAGCTTGGACGAGCTTCCTGAATTATGGAACGTGCTTAAAGGTGAAATGAGTTTGGTAGGGCCGCGGCCTTTGCTCATGGAGTATTTACCGCTGTATACACCCGAGCAGTACCGGCGTCACGATGTCCGTCCAGGTATCACGGGCTGGGCCCAGATAAATGGTAGGAACTCATTGAGTTGGGAAGATAAATTCAAACTCGATACGTGGTATGTAGACAATAGAACCATGATTCTGGATATAAAAATAATATTTCTTACGTTGAAGAAAGTCGTCGTAAAAGAAGGCATCAGTGCTGACGGAGAAGCGACTATGAGTAAGTTTACGGGGCAGAAGTAATGAACAGGCTCGCTATTCTTGGCGCCAGTGGGCATGGGAAAGTAGTTGCTGATACGGCAGAATGTTGCGGATGGAACTCGATATCTTTTTTTGATGATGCCTGGCCAACATTGAAAATCTGTAATGGGTGGCAGGTAGTAGGCGACACGGCACATCTTTTGGAAAAGCTCCATGAGTTTGATGGCGTCTTCGTGGCTATCGGCAATAACAGGGTTCGTTTGGATAAGTTGAATCAGCTATTGTCGTTAGGTGCTCATGTGCCAAGCCTTATACACCCGTTTACAAGTATCAGCCAATACGCACATATCAATAGCGGTGTTGTTGTTATGGCCGGGTCTGTTGTGAATGCCAATGCGTCCATCGGTATGGGTGTAATACTTAATACTTCGTGCAGTGTTGATCATGATTGTGTGATCGGTGAAGGCGTGCATATCAGCCCCGGTGCAAGATTAGCCGGAGGCGTTAAGGTTGAGGCTCTAGCCTGGGTTGGTATTGGCGTATCAGTTCGACAATTAATATGTATTGGTGCCAATGCAATGGTAGGTGCAGGGGCCGTGGTAATTAGGAATGTCGAGCAGGATTCGATGGTGTTGGGGAACCCTGCAAAGGTATATTCCCGTTCGTAACTTTTATTCTTTTCGTTATTTTTGAGTATTTTTTATGCTTAATACTAATTTCTCCCCTTGGCCTTCCTTCACCGAAGAAGAAGCCGATGCTGCCCGTGCTGTAATTCTGTCCAACAAGGTCAACTACTGGACGGGGCAAGAAACACGCACTTTCGAAAAAGAATTCGCTGCCTGGTCGGGTACAGAGTATGCGGTGGCACTGGCCAATGGCACGGTTGCACTGGACCTCGCGTTAAAAGCACTCGGCATTGGTGCCGGTGATGAAGTCATTGTTACGTCGCGCACTTTTCTTGCCTCTGTTTCCAGCATTGTGAACGCAGGTGCGGTGCCTGTGTTCGCGGATGTTGATCTGGACTCTCAGAACTGCACGGCTGAGACCATTCGCGCTGTGCTTACGCCCCGGACCAAAGCGCTCGTCTGTGTGCATTTGGCAGGTTGGCCATGCGATATGGACCCGATCATGGCGCTGGCCAATGAGCATGGCCTCAAAGTCATCGAGGATTGTGCGCAGGCCCACGGAGCCTATTACAAAGGCCGCCCGGTCGGTTCCATCGGTCATATCGGTGCTTGGTCTTTTTGTCAGGACAAGATCATGACAACTGGCGGTGAAGGTGGCATGGTTACCACTAATGATCGTCAGCTTTGGGCTGATATGTGGGCTTATAAGGATCATGGTAAAAGCTGGGAAGCTGTTTACGAGCGTGAACATGCTCCAGGTTTCCGCTGGTTGCATGAAAGTTTTGGCACCAACTGGCGCATGTTAGAAGTGCAGGCTGTTATTGGTCGTATTCAGTTGCGCCGTATGCCGCAATGGCATGAGAGCCGCTTGAACAATGCCACTAGAATCTGGAATACAGCTCAGCAATTACCAGCCTTGCGTGTTCCAGTGCTACCTGCTGGCGATGTACATGCTGCCTATAAATGCTATGTGTTTGTGCGTCCAGAGTGTTTGAAGGCTGAGTGGTCTCGTGATCGAATTCTGGGTGAAATAGCCGCACGTGGTGTGCCTGCATTCTCAGGTTCTTGCTCTGAGGTCTATCTGGAAAAAGCGTTTGACGGTACAGGCTGGCGCCCGGCGCAGAGGCTGGCCAACGCCCAAGAACTGGGCGAGACCAGCATGATGTTTTTGGTCCATCCCACGCTGACCGCACAAGAAATTGATCTGACCTGCAAGGTGATCGCCGAGGTGATTGCAGAGGCTTCATTGAGTCCGATTTAACTTTGCAATGCTGTTTGATTGCATAGCGCTGTAAACTGCTGGTCGTGTCTGGAGTGTTAAAGGTGTTCAAAGGGGTTATGGATAGAATTCGTGCGCATTTGCTAAACCTGTCGCGTCGACAAAAGCGATTTCTTCAAGTGACAACAGACGTTGTATTGGTCTGGTTGGCCTTGTGGCTCGCGTTTGTGGTGCGTTTGGGCATCGACGATATGATCAACCCAGTCAAGCTGCATTCGTGGTTGTTCATCTGCGCCCCGGTCATAGCCATCCCTTTGTTCATCCGTTTCGGTATGTATCGAGCAGTGATGCGTTACTTCGGCAACGATGCACTGGTTGCCATCATTAAAGCTGTCAGCCTTTCAGCGTTGATTTTGGCTGTGGTTGTGTATTGGTCAAGTGGCCACAGTAGCGTTGTTCCGCGTTCGATTATCTTCAACTATTGGTGGTTGAGTCTGATCATGCTGGGTGGCTTGCGTCTCGCCATGCGTCAGTACTTTTTAGGTGATTGGTTTGCGGCGGCCCAACATGTGCCGTTCACCAGTCGTGACGATGGCTTATCACGAGTCGCCATTTACGGTGCGGGTGCAGCAGGTAATCAGTTAGTGGCTGCACTTCGCATGGGTAGAATGATGCGCCCTGTGGCTTTTATCGATGATGATGAAGGCATCGCAGACCGTGTGATTTCCGGCTTGCAGGTATTCAAGCCTGAACACATCCAACAGATGATCGACCGCACAGGCGCTCAAGAGCTTTTGCTTGCCATTCCGTCTTCATCTCGTGGGCGACGCCGCGAAATTTTGGGGTTGCTCGAAGGCTTTCCGCTCCATGTTCGCAGCGTTCCAGGGTTTATGGATTTGGCCAGCGGCAGGGTTAAGGTTGATGACATTCAGGAAGTGGACATCGCTGACTTGCTAGGTCGCGATGCTGTGCCCGCACAGGGCGATTTGTTGGAGCATTGCATTAAAGGCCAGTCGGTGCTGGTAACAGGGGCGGGCGGGTCGATTGGTTCCGAGCTTTGTCGGCAAATTTTGGCATTGCGACCAACGACTTTGCTGCTGTTTGAACACAGTGAGTTCAACCTCTACAGCATTCTTTCTGAGCTTGAACAGCGGGTTAATCGAGAGTCTCTTTCGGTCAAGGTGTTGCCTATTTTGGGTTCGGTGCGCAATCAGCAGAAGCTGCTGGATGTCATGAAAACCTGGAATGTCGATACGGTGTATCACGCCGCTGCGTATAAGCACGTGCCGATGGTTGAGCACAACATCGCCGAAGGTGTGCTCAATAACGTGATAGGCACGCTGAATACGGCCCAAGCTGCTCTGCAAGCAGGCGTGGAGAATTTTGTACTGATCTCCACCGACAAGGCAGTACGCCCCACCAATGTGATGGGCAGTACCAAGCGCTTGGCTGAGATGACGCTGCAAGCACTCAGTCGTGAGCAAGCGCCAGTGTTGTTTGGCGACAAAGCCAATGTATCGCGGGTTAATAAAACGCGCTTCACCATGGTTCGTTTTGGCAATGTACTGGGCTCCTCGGGGTCGGTCATTCCGCTCTTCCACAAGCAAATTAAAGCCGGTGGGCCGCTCACAGTCACCCACCCTAAGATCACGCGCTATTTCATGACTATCCCCGAGGCTGCGCAATTGGTGATTCAGGCAGGTTCCATGGGGCAGGGCGGCGACGTTTTTGTTCTGGATATGGGCGAGCCTGTGCGCATCGTTGAATTGGCTGAGAAGATGATTCACCTTTCTGGCCTTAGTGTGCGCTCGGACAAAAACCTGCATGGTGATATCGAGATCGAATTTACCGGTCTTCGCCCTGGCGAGAAGCTTTACGAAGAGTTACTGATCGGTGACAACGTAGTTGCCACTCAGCATCCGATGATCATGAGCGCCAACGAAGACATGTTGTCGTGGGAAGAGCTTAAAAGCCGTCTCTCTACATTACTTGAAGCCGTTGAGCACGATGACTATGCGCGGGTTCGGCAGTTATTGCGTGATACGGTCAGTGGGTATGCACCCGATGGCGAAATTGTTGACTGGATTTACCAGCAGCAACGTTCCGAGTTAATGTGACTACACACTCTGTAACTGACTGATTTTTGACACTTTCCATACATCGCCTACGGTTGGAGTACAGCTCAGGAAAGCTGTTTCCACTTAACGATGTATTGGAGTGTCACTTATGCGGATTGCCTATGTTTCTTCGTTAGTCATGGCTTTGTTAGTCAGTGTTTCGGGCTTGGTTCATGCGAGCTCTACGGCCGCGCAGCCTGTTGCAGTGGCCGTTGAGGCTCAAGCCTCACCTCAAGCGCCTGCAATGACGATTAACCTCAACACAGCTGATGAGGCGACGCTTCAGCGTGAGCTATCAGGAGTGGGTGCAGCTAAAGCTCGGGCGATTGTGGCGTACCGTGAGGCGAATGGTGAATTTACGTCGACGGATGAGCTGCTGGAAGTGAAAGGCATTGGCAAGGCCATTTTCGAGAAGAATCGTGACAAGGTCGCTGTTAACTAATACGAGTGGTAGAGCGTTTAAGGCCAGTCATTGACTGGCCTTTTACTTAGGGCGCGAGCTCAAAAGTGGCTGAAGTTATCTGTTGGGCTCTGTACGAAATCTATCTGCGCTCGGTTAGATGGCGTTGAAAAAAGGCTCAGGATGCTCATTTACAACACGTAAAGTCGTGCGCGACCTCAGTCGTTGCTCACCTGTTCTTGCCTTGTCTAACCTTCGCTGGAAATCATCTCGTACAGACCCTGGGGAGCCGTCTATTGGTTTTTGGGCGCCTGTATATTCCTGTGTTTTCGACCGTGCCAGACAGTTAAAGACGGTTGAAATAACATAGATTCTAAAATTCTCTTTAAAGTATCTATCCCGATACATTCATGATTCGTTATGATGGATCTTTTTTTGCACTGAAGCGAGATGCACAAAATGGATACGCCTCGACATTTGTACTCGGTAACAGTTATTGGAACTGGGGTCATGGGTAAAGGAATTGTCCAGATTATGGCTCAATCCGATCAGGTCGATTCTGTCCTATGGGTCGGTAGAAACATAGCAACTGCCGACAACGCTCTTGGTTTGTTGCAAGAACAGTGGAATAGACAGGTCAAAAAAAATCGCCTTAGTGAGTGTCAAGCCGCTGAGTATTCTAACAAAGTAAAGGTGTCTGATAGTTATAGTGCTATTGTCGGATCCAAACTTGTTATTGAAGCCATTGCTGAGAATATGGAAGCTAAACTGGCCCTCTTTAAACAGGTGGCAGAGTTTGCTAGCGAAGATATGATTTTAGCTTCCAACACTTCTTCGCTCTCCATAACCCAGCTCGGAGCATTGTGCCCTTTCCCCTCCAATGTCATAGGTCTGCATTTTTTCAATCCCGCGCCGGTTATGAAATTGGCGGAAGTTATTGCCGGTCTTGCAACATCGAAAGAGACATTGGACTGGGTAATGGGTTTCGCTAAATTACTGGGCAAGGAACCTGTTCTTGTTAATGAAGCGCCTGGCTTTATTGTCAACAGAATGCTAATACCGATGATTAATGAGGCAATTGGTATTCTTGCTGAAGGCGTAGCCACCGCTGATGAAATTGATAAGGCTATGCGCTTTGGTGCTAATCACCCGATAGGCCCTCTGGCACTTGCTGATTTAATTGGCAATGATGTCAATCTTTCAATTATGGAAACACTTCACAATGAAACGGGCGACCCTAAATATAGGGCGCATGCGTTGTTGAGGAAAATGGTTCGGGCGAATCATTTGGGTCGTAAAACGGGCCAGGGTTTTTATAAGTATTAAGCTGTTCGAACCTGGCTGCATTACTGTTTAAGTAATGTGATTGTTTATCGGGTGCTGGGCTTTGTAGTAAAAATATTAGAAGAGGGTGTTGCATGATCCATCCAACAGCACTAATTGATGTTAATGCAGTCATTGGCAGTAATGTCAGTGTCGGCCCATATACGATTATTCATGGGAATGTGGTAATTGGTGATGATACGGTAATTGGCTCTCACTGTGAGATCGGTGTGCCTTCGGCCTTGTCGGGTGGCCTTGCATTAATTATTGGTAAGTCAGCACTTATTCGCTCACATAGTGTTTTCTATGAGGGCTCTGTGTTTGGAGATCGCCTGTCAACAGGCCATCGCGTCACTGTCAGAGAGAAAACAAAAGCTGGTGAAGCATTGCAAGTAGGAACCTTGAGCGATATTCAAGGTCATTGCGAAATCGGTGACTATGTTAAGTTTCATAGCAATGTTCATATCGGGCAGCACTCTAAAATTGGCAGCTATGTGTGGATCTTTCCTTATGTTGTACTCACCAATGATCCTCATCCACCCAGCGATGTGATGATGGGTGTAACGATCGAAGATTTTGTCGCGATTGCGACAATGTCGATCATTTTGCCGGGTGTCACAGTGAAAGCGGGGGCTCTGGTCGGAGCTCACAGTTCTGTCAGTAAAACGGTTGCTCCTGATACGGTTGTTGCAGGAAGCCCCGCGAAGTACATATGTGATACCCGCGCAATTAAACTAAAAGATGGCTCTGGTGAAAGTGCATATCCTTGGAGACGGCATTTCCATAGAGGCTATCCTGAGGCCGCTGTTGCGGCATGGGTGGCTGAGTTCGCATCGAAATAACGCTGATGTGTCGTAAACGGCGAAGTCATAAGTTTCGCCGTTTGCTTTTTACAAATATTTTTATATTTAGTGCTTATTCGTATTGGCTATAAAAGCTTGTTCTAAGGACTGTTGATATTTACGGGCTTATGTCATTGCAGGGGAGAGGCTCGCCCCTTTCAACGCCTCACGCGTAACGTCCAGAATTTTGTTCTTGAACTCGCCGCTCTCAGCACCTCGGGACAGAACCAACGCACCCACTAAGGTGGCAAATATCACGATGCTTTGGTCTTGCGCGTCAGGGCCTTGCAGGGTTTCTTGAATCTGCTTGAGCCTTGCATTGATTACAGTGTCAGTGGTTGTACTGCACTTGCCTTGCTGAGCCATTTCCAATGACATGGTCGGCAGTGGGCAGCCTTCGTGAGGGGATTGGAGGTGCCATTCGGAGAGGTAGGTGTCGATGAATGCTGTTAAAGGCTGCGGGCGGTTAAACAGCTCCGCACAACGGCCTTCAACTTCGTTGGCGGCATGTTGCAGTGCTTTTTCGACCAGTTCATCTTTTGAAGCGAAGTGGGCGTAAAAGCCGCCATGTGTCAGGCCAAGTGACTTCATGAGCGGTTGCAGGCCTGTAGCACCAATGCCATCTCGACGAAAGCGCACAGAGGCTTCTTCGATGATGCGTTGGTGCGTTTTAGCCTTGTGGCCGTGTGAGTATCGCATGGCAGATATCTCGTTATATGCAATCTGCCATCATAGCTCCGCACTGTATGTGTACGCAGTGCCGTTTTTATTCGACGGCGTGTAGGCATTTAGCTATGAACGCGTTTAAAGGTCTTTAGATTCTTTTGCGTCCATTTCTGCGTTGCGTTCTGCCACGCGCTTACGCTGTTCATCGGTCAGCTCGACTTTGTTCGCCGTGTCGCGCAGGGTCATCAAGCCGCCAACGATTGCGCCAATGGCGACAATCAGAATTAACCAGGCATACCAGGGCATAGCGTTCTCCTTGATGGGCAATCCACTGGGCAAGAATTTTGCGCAGTGCTGTGTGCCGCTTATCGATCTGAGTCGTTGGGTGTATCAGTGGTTCAATTGTAGGCCGCTTCTTGCGCTGTGCTGTTCTATAACCTGTGTGATGACTAAAAGTTGTGAAAATACGATCATCGGGTGCCGATGGGCGCCTGCTTCCGCTACAATGCGCGCCGATTTCGACCAGCCTGAGAACCCGCTAATGTCCGACTGCCAGACTCCTATCATCGTCGCCCTGGATTTCCCAACGCGTGACGCCGCATTGAAATTGGCTGATCAGTTGGACCCAAAGCTGTGCCGCGTCAAGGTGGGCAAAGAGTTGTTTACCAGCTGTGCTTCGGAAATTGTCGGCACCTTGCGTGACAAAGGGTTTGAGGTGTTTTTGGACCTTAAATTCCATGACATTCCCAACACCACTGCGATGGCTGTTAAAGCCGCCGCTGAAATGGGTGTGTGGATGGTCAATGTTCACTGTTCGGGCGGGATGCGCATGATGGCTGCGTGCCGTGAAGTGCTCGACAAGCGCACTGGGCCTCAGCCGCTGCTGATTGGCGTCACCGTGCTGACCAGTATGGAGCGCGAAGACCTTGCCGGGATCGGTCTGGACATTGAGCCCCAAGAGCAAGTGCTGCGTCTGGCAGCCTTGGCCCAGAAGGCTGGCATGGATGGTTTAGTGTGTTCCGCTCTCGAAGCGCAAGCCCTGAAGACAGCGCACCCGTCGCTGCAACTGGTCACTCCGGGGATTCGTCCTGCGGGCAGTGCTTTGGATGATCAGCGCCGTATTCTGACGCCACGTCAGGCTCTGGATGCGGGCTCTGATTACTTGGTAATTGGCCGTCCTATCAGCCAGGCCGCTGACCCGGCTAAAGCGCTGGCGGCGGTAGTGGCTGAGCTGGCTTAAAGCACAAGCCCTTGCAGTCGTTGCCTTTCGCGGCGCCTGCAAGGGTTTGAGTAGCCCTTACACCTTCAGAATCAGCTTTCCGAAGTTTTCCCCGCTGAAGAGTGTCATCAGTGTTTCTGGGAACGTTTCTAGCCCGTCGACAATATCCTCTTTGCTTTTCAGTTGGCCTTTGGCCAGCCATCCCGCCATTTCTTGCCCCGCTACGGCATAGCGGTCGGCATAGTCCATCACGACAAAGCCTTCCATTTTTGCGCGATTAACCAACAGTGACAGGTAGTTGGCCGGGCCTTTTACGGCTTCCTTGTTGTTGTATTGGCTGATGGCCCCGCAAATGATGACTCGAGCCTTGAAGTTCAGACGGCTCAGTACCGCGTCCAGAATATCGCCGCCCACATTGTCGAAATACACGTCGACGCCTTTAGGGCACTCGCGTTTCAGGCCTGCGATGACATCCTCGTGTTTGTAGTCAATTGCGCCATCAAACCCGAGTTCGTCGATCAAGAACTGACATTTTTGTTTGCCCCCTGCGATACCGACTACCCGGCAGCCCTTGAGTTTGGCAATCTGCCCGGCAATGCTGCCCACTGCCCCGGCCGCCCCAGAGATCACCACGGTATCGCCTGCTTTTGGCGCGCCTACTTCCAGCAGCGCGAAGTAGGCGGTCATGCCGGTCATGCCCAGCGCCGACAAGTACACCGGCAAGGGGGCAAGTGTGGGATCTACTTTATAAAAGCCTCGCGGCTCACCCACGAAGTAATCCTGTACGCCCAAGGCGCCGTTGACGTAATCGCCCACTGCAAATTTTGGGTGTTTTGAGGCGATGACTTTGCCCACACCTAAAGCACGCATGACTTCGCCCAGGCCGACTGGCGGGATGTAGGACTTCCCTTCGTTCATCCAGCCGCGCATGGCCGGGTCAAGCGACAGGTATTCATTTTTGACCACGATTTGGCCGTCTTGTGGGTGTGCGACAGGGGTGTGTTGGTAGGTGAAGGTGTCGCGGGTTGCCGCGCCGACGAGGCGTTTGGCGAGCAGAAACTGGCGATTGGTCTCGGCGGTCATCGTTAGGCACTCTTCAAAAATACAAAGGCTGTTGATAGACCTTCTTGGCATGCGCAGCAAGTGAATGTGCGTTCGCGAATGGTTTTTTATCAGTTGAAGTGATTGTGGTAGGCGGCCCTTTATCACTTCGCTAAATAGGAAGCGGGCCTGTTCGTGTTTACACGGCGTAACGTTTACCTATTGAGGACAAAAATAATGAGCATGAAGTTTTCTGGTCAGGTGGCGGTGGTCACGGGTGCCGGGGCAGGCATCGGGCGAGCCACTGCATTGGCGTTTGCAGCCGAAGGGTTGAACGTAGTGGTGGCTGACTTGGATGTTGCAGGTGGCGAGGCCACGGTTGAGCGCATCAAAGCCGCCGGCGGAATCGCAGTGTTTGTGCGATGCAATGTAACGCTTGAGGCCGAGGTTGAAGGTTTGATGGCGCAAACAATCAACCACTACGGGCGCCTCGATTATGCCTTTAACAACGCGGGCATTGAGATTGAGCACGGGCGTTTGGCTGACGGCACGCAGGATGAGTTCGACGCAATCATGGGGGTGAACGTAAAGGGTGTGTGGCTGTGCATGAAATATCAGTTGCCATTGATGCTGGCTCAGGGCGGTGGGGCGATCGTTAACACGGCGTCCGTGGCCGGGTTGGGCGCGGCGCCGAAGATGAGCATTTACTCGGCGTCCAAACATGCGGTCATTGGCCTGACCAAGTCGGCGGCCATTGAGTATGCGAAGAAGGGGATTCGGGTGAACGCGGTGTGCCCGGCGGTCATCGACACTGATATGTTCCGCCGCGCTTATGAGGCTGACCCGCGTAAAGCCGAGTACGCAGCAGCAGTTCATCCAGTAGGACGTATCGGCACCGTTGAAGAGGTGGCCAGTGCCGTTCTTTATTTGTGCTCGGACGGTGCGGCCTTTACCACAGGTCATGCGTTGGCCGTGGACGGTGGGGCGCTGGCGATTTAATACCTTTTACACGCCCCTCCGGTTCAGCAGGTTGTGTGCACGTTATCGGGCCTTCCAGTTCAGGATCATCAGCGTTAACACGCCTGCGACAATGCCCCAAAATGCTGACCCTACCGAGAACAGCGTCAAGCCTGATGCGGTGACCATAAACGTCACCAGTGCGGCTTCACGCTCTTTGGGTTCGCTCATGGCGATGCTCAGGCCGTTAATGATTGAGCCAAATAACGCTAGAGCTGCAATTGATAGCACCAGCTCTTTGGGCAGGGCGGCGAACAGGGCCGCGAGGGTTGCCCCGAAAACCCCGGCGATGCCATAGAAAATCCCGCACCACATGGCAGCCGTGTAGCGTTTTTTCGGGTCTTCGTGGGCGTGCGGGCCTGTGCAAATAGCGGCACTGATGGCGGCCAGGTTGATCCCGTGTGAGCCAAATGGCGCCAGCAACAGTGAAGCTACCCCTGTGGTGGTGATCAGCGGCGATGCGGGAACGTTGTAACCATCAGCCCGCAGGACGGCGATGCCGGGCATGTTCTGTGAAGTCATGGCGACTACGAACAGCGGAATCCCGATGCTGATAGTGGCCGCCAGTGAAAACGAGGGTGTGGTCCACACCGGAACGGCGACTTCAAGGCTAAACCCGCTGAAGTCCAGCAACCCTAGCAAGCCTGAGATCAGCGTGCCAATTAACAGGGCAGCCAACACGGCGTAGCGGGGGGACAGGCGTTTGATGATCAAGTACGTGAAGAACATCGCCAGCACCAGCCCCGTGCGATGCTGGGCAGCGACGAAAATTTCGCTGCCGATTTTAAACAAAATCCCAGCCAGCAATGCGGCTGCCAGCGATGCGGGAATCCGTTTGACCAAGCGCTCGAAGCTGCCCGTCATGCCGCAAATAATCACCAGCACTGCGCAGGTGATATATGCGCCAATGGCTTCGCCATAGCTAACGCCGCCCAGGCTGGTGATCAGTAGTGCAGCACCAGGAGTCGACCAGGCAATGGTGATGGGTGTGCGATAACGCAAAGACAAGCCAATGCTGCACACGGCCATGCCAATGGACAGTGCCCAAATCCATGATGAGATTTGCCCGCTGGTTAAACCGGCTGCCTGGCCCGCCTGAAACATCAGTACCAGTGAGCTGGTGTAGCCGGTCATCATCGCGATAAACCCTGCGACTACGGCTGAAGGTGAGGTGTCAGCCAATGGGCGCAGGCGCGGATAGGTGGCGTCGGTCATGAAGCGGTATTCCTTGTTATTGAGTAAAGGCCAGCTAAGCCTAAACGCAAAAGTTACAATTCATTGCTATACAGACACCCGTGCAAACAGCCATACAGTCGTGCTGGAACTTCGGCTTGTGTACAATGCGCGCTGTTTTTTGCATTAATTCATTGCCGGCGCCGCCCGTTTACGTCTTAACGTAGCGCCTATTTCGCCGACGTTTCCCATTCGAGTGCCCATGAACGAACAGTTGCAGCCCCTCAAAAAAACCTCCCGCGCTGGCAAGGCCGGCCGTAGTGGCACCCAGGACGATATCGTTTACGCGCATATTTTTGAGGCTATCCTCGAGCAGCGTCTGGCGCCGGGCACCAAGTTGAGCGAGGAAGCACTGGGTGAGATTTTTGGGGTTAGCCGCACGATCATTCGTCGTGCCTTGTCGCGTTTGGCTCATGAAGGGGTTGTGTTGTTGCGCCCTAACCGTGGTGCCGTCGTCGCAAGCCCTAGCGTAGAAGAAGCGCGCCAGGTGTTTCTCGCCAGACGTCTGGTTGAAAAGGCTATCACGGAGCTGGCCGTCAGCCATGCGACGGCTGACGATTTGGCCCAGTTGCGCAAGATGGTTGAAGATGAGCGCGACAGTTTTTCCCGTGGCGATCGTGGTGCGGGTATTCGCCTCTCGGGTGAGTTTCACTTAAAGCTGGCCGAGGCTGCGAAGAATGCGCCCCTGATTAGCTTCCAGCGCAGCCTTGTGTCGCAAACCTCATTGATCATCGCTCAATACGAAAGTGGCAACCGCTCTCATTGTTCCTACGATGAGCACATGCAGTTGATTGATGCCATTGAGGCCCGCAACCTCGACTTGGCGGTGAGCCTGATGATGCACCACATGGATCACATTGACAGCAAGCTCAACCTGGATGAAGAAAGCGCCTCGGATGACCTGCATGCGGTGTTCTCTCATTTATTGCAAACCAAAGGCAAAACCCCGCGCAGCCCAGCCAAGCTTTAAACACCTGTTTGGCGGCCCCTCACACGTGGTTTCTGGTAGCGGGCAAGCTTGGTGTGCAAGTAACGCCAAATGCTAGCGTTTATGGCAAACTTCGCCGCTATAAATACCTGATACGAATTTGATCCGAGGCTTTTCCTTCAACGATTAGGGATCAGCCTCTTTATGATTTGGCACGAAGGTGCCAGTACTTTCTGCCTGAACAGAATAGAGGAACGACCGTGCATAACGTCGTCATCAGCGGCACCGGCCTGTACACCCCGGCCAACAGCATCTCAAACGAAGAGCTGGTGCAGTCCTTCAATACCTACGTGCAACAGTTCAACGCAGCCAATGCTGGCGCCATCGAAGCGGGCGAAATCCAGCCTCTGGCTGAGTCCAGCGCTGCGTTCATTGAAAAAGCTTCAGGTATCAAGAGCCGCTTTGTGATGGACAAAGAAGGCATTCTTGACCCACAACGCATGCGTCCACATCTGGCTGCGCGCTCCAACGATGAGATGTCAGTGCTCTGCGAAATGGCTGTCGGCGCTGCCAAACAGGCATTGGAGCGTGCAGGTAAAACCGCTGCCGATATCGACGGCGTGATCGTCGCATGCTCCAACCTGCAACGCCCGTACCCTGCAATTGCCATCGAAGTGCAACATGCGCTGGGCATTCAGGGGTTTGGTTTTGACATGAACGTGGCCTGTTCTTCAGCAACGTTCGGCATTCAGACCGCCAGCAACAGCGTCCAATTGGGTCAGGCCCGCGCTGTGTTGCTGATTAGCCCTGAAGTTTGCACGGGCCACTTGAACTTCCGTGACCGTGACAGCCACTTTATTTTCGGCGATGCGGCTACGGCGGTGATTGTTGAGCGTGCTGATTTGGCCACCTCCAAGCATCAGTTCGATATCGTTAGCACCAAATTGCTGACCACGTTCTCGAACAACATCCGCAACAACTTTGGCTTCCTGAACAGCGCTTCAGACGAGCCGTCTAACAGCCCGGACAAACTTTTTGTGCAGGAAGGCCGTAAGGTGTTCCGTGATGTATGCCCGATGGTGGCGGAACTGATCGGTCAGCATTTGGAAGAAAACCAGTTGGATGTAGCGCACGTAAAACGTTTCTGGCTACACCAGGCTAACTTGAGCATGAACCACCTGATCGTCAAACGTTTGCTGGGGCGCGAGGCTTCGGTCGAAGAAGCGCCGGTGATTCTCGACACTTATGCCAACACCAGCTCGGCGGGTTCGGTGATTGCATTTCATAAGTATCAGGATGATCTGGCCAGCGGTTCGTTGGCGATTCTCAGTTCGTTTGGTGCGGGTTACTCGATTGGCAGCGTGATTGTGCGCAAGCGCTAATTGCTAACCAGAGTGGGTGGGGCTGCGTTGAAAGAGCTTCACAGGGGCAAAGCGAGAGAAGGCGGCGTGAATGTTAGCGTCGTCGGCGGATGTGGGGGGATCGACGACGCTAACACCCAGCGTGTTGCGTTTAGAACTTGGCTTCTAGATCCAGTTGCAGCGTGTTGGCGTTGGCATCTTTCTGCCAGGAGGTTGCGTAGTCTGCTTTGGTCAGGAAGTACGTCACGCCGACACCAAAGTTTTTGTCGATTTCGTAACCCACTTTGAACTTGTGGCCGCGTGAACCGGTAGTGCCGTTGGCAAAGTCGGAGTCTGTGAAGGCACCCACCACGGCGTTACGTTGAATATCGCGGTAGTTGTAGTCCAGGCTGAAAGCGTCCAGTTTGCTCTTGAAACCCACCAGCCAAGCGGTGTCTTCATCGCTGTCTGTTGCCTGGTTAACCACGTACTGGCCGTAAAGCGACAGTGGAACAGGCAGGTTGGCGATGTCGATCTGACCAAAGCCTTCGTACAGACGGAACTCATCTGTGTTGTTGCCGTTAATCGACAAGGCGCATGGGGTGCTGGTTGAGCCGGCGCAGGTGCTGTCCTTGTCGTTGTCGTAGCTATAAACACTGCCGCCCAAGGTGACTTTCAGGCTGTCGGTCGGTGCGAAACGTGTACCCAGCTGGCCTGCATACAGACGCAGGTCGTGGCGAAATTGCACGCCTTCGCCGTCAACGTTGTCCTTAAGGGTGTAATAACCCGCGCTACCGAAAATCTCAGCGCCCGTGTTGCCCAGTGCGTGCTTGTAGGTGGTAGCCAGACCTTCCGGGTTGATATCGCTATCCCAGATCACATCACCCATGCTTACCCACGGCTGAGGCATTTTGCCGCCGATCAAGTGAAGGTTAGGAATGGCCTTGGGGTGGAAGTCGATGTACGCCTGATCCAGCCAAATTTGCTTCTTGTCGAAGTAGTTGTTCAGGTCTTGGTTGGTGGAACGAGCATCATCGCCACCGCCTGTCGCGATACGAATACCCGTGTCAACTTGTGGGTTGATCACGCTGTACGCGCCCAAGCGGGCTCGAATACGCTGACGATCTTTGTTCTTGCCGTTGCCGCTGGATTCACCGTCGATCTTGATGTTTTCGTGGCGAACCCGCACGTCACCCTTGAACTCGGTTTTGGCTGCCCACGCGACTTTCTGTTCGAAAGCGCTCAGGTCGGATTTTTTCACCTGATTGGCTGCGGCTTCCTGCTGGGCCTGCTTCTCGCTGGTCAGCTCGGTTTGCAATTCGGCGTATTGAGACGGGGAAATGGAACCGTTGGCTTTGAGCATTTCAAGCAGTTTTGAATCGACGCCAGCGCTGGCTGGAACACTCATGGCCAAAACAAGCCCGCCACACAGTCCCGCTGCAACCCGTGTAGATACAAGACGCATATGAATCTCCCAGTGGTGAGATGGCCCTAGCCACCCCAGGAAAAATCGGCCCTTATGGGCTCGCTAATAAGGCGGTTTGAGTGTGTCGTTGCGTGTTGGCATACAAGCCACTCATAACCTTGTCTTCTAAGAAGCGGCGCCAGTATCGCGGTTGGATATGACAGAAAAGTGGCAGAGTGATAGCAAGTCTGTGACAGTGAGCCCGATCACCGAGCGGCCTCTTAAGTCGACCTGTCAGGGGGGGATGCGCAAGGCTCGCCCGTGGGCGAAACGTTCGCGAGTAAGCGCCTTCAAAGCGGGGCACAGTGCCTCTGTGGAAGGCGGGTGATACCATCGCCCGCTCTACGCCGTACTTCGGGGACTTTCGATGCCGTTACAACGACTGGACAGCCTGTCCGCCATCTCTGCTCAGCAATGGGATGCGCTGGTGCCCGAAGCGCAACCCTTCTTGCGTCATGCTTTCCTCAGCGCACTGGAAGACAGCGGCAGTCTGGGCACGCATTCAGGCTGGCAGCCCGAGCATTTATTGCATTACGAGAACGGTCAGTTGCTGGCGGCATTGCCCAGCTATCGAAAGTGGCACTCTTACGGCGAGTATGTGTTCGACCACGAGTGGGCGAATGCCTGCGAGCGGGCCGCAGTTGAGTATTACCCCAAGTTGCTGACAGCCGTGCCTTTTAGCCCGGTGGTTGGCCCGCGTTTATTGGCGGCTCGTGCTGAAGATGGCCTTGAGCTGCTGGCCGCATTGCCCGGCTATTTAGAGGAGCAAGGGCTGTCCAGTGCGCACATCAACTTTACCGATGGCCTGGCCGATAGTGCTTTGGCGGCACAGCCCGGTTGGTTGCAACGTATTGGTTGTCAGTTTCATTGGCAGAACCGCAACTACCGCGATTTTCAGGACTTTATCGATTCACTCAGTTCGCGCAAGCGTAAGCAGATGCGCAAAGAGCGCGAGCAAGTGGCGGGGCAAGGTATTGAGTTTGAGTGGCTCGAAGGTCAGCAGGTCAGTGAGGCGCAATGGGACTTTGTTTATGCGTGCTATGCCAACACCTACACGGTGCGTCAGCGAACCCCTTACCTGACCCGTGCATTTTTCAGCGTGCTGGCACAACGAATGCCTGAGTCGATTCGCGTGGTGTTGGCCAAGCAGGGCTCTACTCCGGTGGCTATGGCGTTTAGTCTGATGACTGGCGACAGTTTGTATGGTCGTTACTGGGGCTGTTTGGCCGAGTACGACCGTTTGCATTTCGAGACGTGTTTGTATCAAGGTATGGATTACGCCATTGCTCACGGGGTTCAGCGTTTTGACGCGGGCGCGCAAGGGGAGCACAAGCTGATACGGGGATTTGCGCCGGTGATTACGCGCTCTTGGCACTACTTGCGTCATCAAGGATTAAAAGCCGCTGTCAGCGATTTTTTAGAGCGCGAGCGTGTGGGCGTTTTGGCCTATGCCGAAGAGGCGAGGTCGGCGCTGCCTTATCGGCAGGCCTGATCCTCGCCAGATCGCGGCTCAACTCGGCTCTTTACCCAGCCAGCGATAGGTCAGCGCACCAATGGCCGCCCCCACCAGTGGTGCGAGCCAGAACATCCAAAGCTGTTCAATGGCCCAACTGCCCACGATCACCGCCGGGCCCGTGCTGCGCGCCGGGTTGACTGAGGTGTTGGTGACCGGGATCGATATCAGATGGATCAACGTCAGTGCCAGGCCAATAGCAATCGGCGCCAAACCTGGTGGGGCGCGTTTATCGGTGGCTCCCATAATGATCAGAATAAACATGGCGCTCATCACCACTTCACATACCAGCCCCGAGATCATTGAGTACCCCCCGGGTGAGTGGTCGCCATAGCCGTTGGCCGCCAGCCCGCTTGCGGCCAGATCAAAGCCGGGTTTACCACTGGCAATGAAATACAGCAGAGCCGCCGCCGCGATGCCTCCCAGCACTTGGGCCACGATGTAGGCGGGCAACTCTTTGGCGGGGAACCGGCCACCCACCCACAGTCCGAAAGACACAGCGGGGTTGAGATGACAGCCAGAGATATGTCCGATTGCAAAAGCCATGGTCAACACGGTCAGGCCAAAGGCCAGCGCCACCCCCAGCAGCCCAATGCCGACATGTGGGAAAGCGGCAGCCAATACAGCGCTGCCACATCCGCCAAGCACCAGCCAAAAAGTACCTACCAATTCAGTTGCTGAACGTTTGAGCAAGTTCATTTAAAGGTCCTGGATAGATAAATCCATCGATCAAGTCACGCGGTTGTGCATCCTGCAATTGACCACAGAATTCATCCGAATCCTTACTTCATTACAGCAGGCGATCGAGGATTTTCCAGAAGGTATAAAAACGCCAGAGCCCTTTAAAAACGGGGGCTGGCGATGTGTTTCAGGCGCTTTACAGGAGGGGGTTTTTTGGATCAGTCGATGCCAACAAAACCACCCGTTTGATGGTGCCAGAGACGCGCATACAAACCTTGGTGTGCGAGCAGTTCGCTATGAGTACCGCTTTCAGCTATCTGGCCTTTTTCGAGCACAACCAAGCGGTCCATGCGGGCGATAGTGGAGAGGCGGTGGGCAATGGCGATCACGGTTTTGCCTTGCATCAAGGTTTCAAGGCTTTCTTGAATGGCCGCTTCGACCTCGGAGTCCAGCGCCGAAGTGGCTTCGTCCATGATCAAAATGGGTGCATTTTTGAGTAGCACTCGGGCAATGGCGATGCGCTGGCGCTGGCCTCCCGACAACTTGACCCCACGCTCACCCACGTGGGCGTCAAACCCGGTACGGCCTTGAGCGTCAGACAAGTGTGGGATGAACTCATCGGCGCGAGCCTTGCGGACTGCTTCCCAAAGCTCGTCATCGGTTGCATCGGGCTTGCCATACAGCAAGTTGTCGCGAATTGAGCGATGCAGCAATGACGTGTCTTGGGTGATCATGCCGATCTGCTCGCGCAGGCTTTCTTGCGTGACTTCGGCAATATTCTGACCGTCGATCAGAATTCTCCCGCCTTGAAGGTCATAAAGGCGCAACAGCAAGTTCACCAGCGTCGATTTTCCTGCGCCCGATGGGCCAATCAAGCCGATTTTTTCACCGGGTTTGATATGTAAATTGAGGTCGCTGATGATCCCGCTGTGTTTGCCGTAGTGGAAATCCACGTGCTCAAAGCGTACTTCGCCGCGCTCGACCTTAAGGCGTGGCGCGTTGGCGCGATCGTTAACAGCGACCGGCTGGGCGATGGTTTGCAAGCCGTCTTGCACCATGCCGATGTTTTCGAAAATACCGTTGACCACCCACATGATCCAGCCGGACATGTTGACGATACGAATCACCAAGCCTGTGGCCAGCGCGATGGCGCCCACGCTGATCAGCGATTGGCTCCATAGCCATAAGGCCAGGCCGCTGGTGCTGACGATCAGCAGGCCGTCCATGCTGGTGATGGTCACGTCCATGCTGGTGACAACACGGCTGGCCAATTGGGTTTTTTCGGTTTGCTCGACGATGGCTTCGCGGGCGTACTGTTGTTCAAAGTTGGTGTGAGCAAACAGTTTGAGGGTGGTGATGTTGGTATAGCCGTCGACAATACGGCCCATCAGTTTTGAGCGGGCATCGGAAGACACAACTGAGCGCGCCTTGACCCGTGGCACAAAGTAATACAACGCACCGATGTAACAGACGATCCAGGTGAGCAGTGGAATCATCAACCGCCAATCAGCTTGGGCAAACAGCACCAGCGAACTGATGGCGTAGATCAGCACATGCCAGAGCGCATCGACCGCTTGTACGGCTGAATCACGCAAGGAGTTGCCGGTTTGCATGATGCGTTGAGCAATACGCCCGGCGAAGTCGTTCTGGAAGAAGTTGAGGCTTTGTTTGAGCACATAGCTATGGTTTTGCCAGCGAATCATGCTGGTCATGCTCGGGCTTAGGGTTTGGTGCACCAGCAGGTCATGCAAGCCGAAGAACACCGGCCGTATGATCAGCGCGACCACGGCCATCCAAATCAGCTCGGCGCTGTGGATTTTAAAAAACTCAGTGTTGGGTGTGCCTTGGGCCAAGTCGATCAGCGTGCTCAGGTAGCTGAACAGTGAGACTTCAATCAAGGCCGCCACCAAACCCACCACCAGCAAGGCGGCAAAGATAGGCCAGACCTGACGCAAGTAATAGAGGTAAAAAGCCCAGACTGTGCTGGGAGGAGCCTGGGTTGGCGCCTCGCGGAAAATATCGATCAGTTGTTCAAAACGACGAAAAAGCATGGGCACTGACGCCCGCTATGCGGGCTCTCCTTTAGTGGTGTGACCGACCTTGGCCGGTCACCGCTCCTTGCTTGATGCAGCAGATTAGTCCACGCGTTTGGCGGACTTGATCATCACTGGATCAATCGGCACATTTTGCATGCCCTGTTTAGTGGTGGTTTGCGAGTTGACGATTTGATCAACCACGTCCATGCCATTTACCACCTTGGCGAAGACGGCATAACCGGCATCGCGGCCCGGGTCGAGAAACGCGTTGTCAGCCACGTTGATGAAGAACTGGCTGGTTGCTGAGTTCGGGTTGGAGGTGCGAGCCATCGACAAGGTGCCACGCACATTGTGCAGGCCGTTGCTGGCTTCGTTTTTGATCGGGTCACGGGTATTTTTTTGCGACATCTGTGCAGTAAAACCCCCGCCTTGCACCATGAAGCCTGGAATCACACGATGGAAGATGGTGTTGTTGTAAAAGCCGCTGTCGACATATTCCAGAAAGTTTTTGCTACTGATCGGGGCCTTGACCGGGTCCAGTTCGATTTCGATCTTGCCAAAGCTGGTGTCCAGCATCACATGGGGTGCTTTTGCGGGCGCCGTTTGGGCCGCCATCACGTTGGCAGCAAAGAACAGGGCACCAGCGGCCAGAGCAATTTTTTTCAGCATGGGTCAAAAATCCTGAGAAGAGATAATCACGGATGAAAGGCGGCACATAGGGTTGTGTCGCGAACGTAGGACAGGATATTCGTGAACGATGTTCCTGCCCACCGTTGTCATAAATGCGCAGCGCCTGTCAGGCCTGCAAGGGTGCTGCAAACGGGGCATCCAGTGGTGCGGTATCAAAGGTGCGTAGCAGTTCGACCAAAATTTGTGTGGCCGGGCCTAAGGGCTTGTCTTTGTTGGAGTACAGGTAAAACAACGGGTGACGATCGCCGCCTTGATGCAAAGGCAGTGGTTTGAGCACACCTTCTTTTAACTCGCGCTCAATCATGTGGCGTGGCAGCCAGGCAAAACCCAAGCCGCTGCCCACAAATGCTGCGGCAGTGGCCAAGCTGCCGACGGTCCAGCGCTGCTCAGCGCCGAGCCAGCCCATATCCCGTGGCTGCTGGCGCCCTGAATCACGAATCACCACTTGCAGCTGGCTTTCAAGGTCCTGAAAGTGCAGTTCGCGTTGTAGTCGGTGCAACGGGTGATCGGGATGAGCCACGGCCACAAACTCTACCGCGCTCAGTTCTGTGCCCAAGTAGCCCGGGATATTGAAGCTGCTAATGGCCAGATCCGCCACGCCTTCGAGCAAGACTTCTTCGACGCCAGACAACACCTCTTCGCGCAAGCGCACGCGGCAACCGCGGCTTTGCGGCATGAAGGCCGTCAACGCCCGTACCAGCCGAGCATTGGGGTAAGCGGCATCGACCACCAGCCGCACTTCGGCCTCCCAGCCTTGCTCCATGTGATGGGCGAGATCTTCAAGTTGACTGGCCTGTTTGACCAGTTGTCGCGAGCGCCGCAACAACACGCCGCCGGCTTCGGTCAGAACGGCTTTGCGCCCGTCGATGCGCAGCAAGGGCACGCCCAACTGATCCTGCATGCGGGCCACGGTGTAACTGACAGACGATTGCGAGCGATGGAGCACTTCGGCGGCCTGGGCGAAACCACCCTGGTCGACCACGGCTTGCAAGGTGCGCCATTGATCAAGGGTCACGCGGGGCGCTTTCACGATGAATTCCTCTGAGGGTAAAGGGGCGGCATATCGCTGCTGTTTTTAATGAAACCCGGGTGCCGGCGTAACGCTGTTCACGCAAGCAAAACGTGCTGCTGTGAACAACGTCAACGATAGCGTGTGTTTGCTCAATGATCGCGATGGCCTTGAGACCTTCGGCGAGCAAGCTCGCTCTTTTTGGCGCTCTTAAATGAACGTTATTGCGAGCCCATGAGCGGGAGTTGACAGTAAGCCACTGGGCGAATCCTCGCATTCTCGGGCCAATAAATAAACAGCTTTATAGATAGGTTGTAGCAGGAATTTGCGCTTTTTTATCGATGAAATGGCCTCTAATCTTCTCGTCATAAACTTACAGCATTGAAAGATGGAGCCTACACAGCATGTCGCACGTTCTGATCATTGAAAGCAGCGCCCGTCAGCAAGACTCATTTTCCCGTCAGTTGACACAGCAATTCATCAAGCAATGGCATGACGCGCATCCTGCCGACACGATCACTGTTCGTGATTTGGCACTTAATCCGGTGCCGCATCTGGATGCCAACCTGCTGGGTGGCTGGATGAAGCCCGAGGCCCAGCGCAGCATTGATGAGCAGGCCTCCTTGCGGCGCTCTAATGAATTGACCGATGAACTGTTGGCTGCTGACGTGCTGGTGATGGCGGCGCCGATGTACAACTTTGCCATTCCAAGCACGCTCAAGGCTTGGCTTGACCATGTATTGCGCGCAGGTGTGACCTTCAAATACACCGAAAACGGCCCACAAGGGTTGCTGGTGGGTAAGAAAGCCTACGTGTTGACGGCGCGCGGCGGGATTTACGCGGGCAGTGCGGCCGACCATCAAGAACCTTACCTGCGTCAGGTAATGGCTTTTATTGGAATTCACGAGGTCACCTTTATTCATGCCGAGGGTATGAATCTGGGAGGTGACTTCCAAGAAAAAGGTTTGAACCAAGCCAAGGCACAGTTATCTGAACTGGCATGAGCTGTTAATCAACAGATAATCGATTGATGGCTTAATCGGTTCATTGCTCCTTCAAGCATGCGGTTCGCGCATCGAACCTCCCTTTGTACTTTGCTCCTGAGTGCTCCTGCCCGATCAACCTTTATGTTGAATCGGGTTTTTTTTGCCCGCGTTTCACAGGTTAATGGCGCACTTTGATAGAAACCCGCTAAGGTCGCGCCCATTCAATTGAACTGTTCGGCACCGATGCCGGGTAAGCGACCACGATTTTTTGGGCGAGTGATTCATGGGCTATTTGTTATTTGTGACGCTGATTCAGGCGTTTTCCTTCAGCCTCATTGGCGAGTATCTGGCAGGGCACGTCGACAGTTACTTTGCTGTGCTGGTGCGGGTTTTGCTGGCAGGGCTGGTGTTTATTCCGTTGACGCGCTGGCGCCAAGTGGAGCCCGGGTTCATGCGCGGCATGTTGCTCATTGGGGCGTTGCAGTTTGGTATCACTTACGTGTGCCTGTACTTGAGCTTCCGGGTGCTGACCGTGCCCGAAGTGCTGTTGTTCACGATATTGACCCCATTACACGTGACCTTGATCGAAGACGCGATTAACCGACGGTTCAATCCGTGGGCGTTGGTAGCGGCGCTGGTGGCGGTGACAGGCGCTGGGGTGATTCGCTTCGACAGCATCAGCCCGGACTTTTTTAAGGGCTTCCTGTTGCTGCAATTGGCCAACTTTACTTACGCAGCGGGTCAGGTGTTGTACAAGCACTTGGTTGCGCGCTATCCCAGTGAGTTGCCACATTACCGGCGTTTTGGCTTCTTTTACCTCGGCGCGTTGGCGGTGGTGTTGCCCGCCTTTTTGATGTTTGGCAAAGCGCACTTTTTGCCTGATGCACCTTTGCAATGGGGTGTGCTGTTGTTTCTTGGCCTGGTCTCGACGGCGTTGGGGATGTACTGGTGGAACAAAGGTGCGTGTCTGGTCAGTGGTGGCACTTTGGCGGTGATGAACAATCTGCACGTACCGGTCGGCTTGTTGCTCAATCTATTGATCTGGAACCAGCATGAGCCACTAGGGCGTTTGTTCTTTGGGGCATTGGTGATTTTGCTCGCCGTCTGGATCAGTCGCCTAGACCGCAGGGCTGTGAGGGACTAACGTCTTTGGCACGCTATCTAACCCTTAAGGGAGAGCAGGGATGACAGTCAGGGTGTTGATCTTGCCGGGCTTGTTCAATTCAGGGCCTGAACATTGGCAATCGCAATGGGAGCAGCGCTACAGCGGGCTGCATCGCGTCAAGCAGCAGGACTGGGAAACGCCAGCCTGTGAGGATTGGGTGCAGCGATTACATAAAAAGGTGATGGACAGCCAACGCCCAGTGGTACTGGTGGGGCATAGTCTGGCTTGCACGTTGATCGCTCGTTGGGCGCAGCAATATCCTGATGTTGCCAAACGTGTTCGCGGTGCCCTGTTGGTGGCCCCCAGTGATACTGAAGCGCACACCTACCCGCCGGGCACGACTGGCTTTACACCCATGCCGCTGGGGCATTTGCCTTTTGAAGCGATCACTGTGGCCAGCACTGATGACCCTTATGTCAGCGTTGAACGGGCACAGGCGTTCAGTGCAGCCTGGGGCAGTGAGTTGGTCTGGTTGCAGAACGCAGGCCATATCAACGGCGAAAGCGACCTTGGCCTTTGGCCACAAGGGGTTGATTTGCTGTTCAAGTTGACGGGCGATACGCAGTTTAAGCGCGTTTAGCCCTAATAGATTTCAGGTCCTTGCGAGCGAGTGCTCAGACAAGGACCTGAACCGTAAGCACCGTTAGTCTTCGTTGCCCACACCTTGTGGGATCAGCAGCGGGTCATTGAGCTTGGTCGACAACCCGTCACGCAAGTCATTGCCGCTCGGTTGTTGGTACACGCTCAAACCGAATTCCGGCAACACGGATAACAGATAGTCAAAAATGTCGCCCTGAATTTGCTCGTACTCGTCCCACACGGTTGTGCGAGTAAAGCAATACACTTCCAGCGGAACGCCCTGGGCAGTGGTTTGCAATTGGCGAACCATGCAGGTCATGTTGGGCTGGATTTCGGCGTGGCTTTTCAGGTAAGCCAGCGCATAAGCCCTGAACGTGCCGATATTGGTCATGCGACGTCGGTTGGCGGCCAATGCAGCCACATTGCCTTGAGCCTCGTTCCAGCTCTTGAGTTCAGCCTGTTTACGAGTCATGTAGTCGGTTAGCAGGCGTATTTTCTCTAAGCGCTGCTCCTGAGCATCGGTTAAAAAACCAATGCCACCGGTATCAATAAACAGGCTGCGCTTGATTCGGCGCCCGCCAGACTGCTGCATACCGCGCCAGTTCTTGAACGATTCGGACATCAAACGCCAGGTCGGGATCGATACGATCGTTTTATCGAAGTTCTGCACCTTGACGGTGTGCAGCGTGATATCGATGACGTCGCCGTCGGCGCCCACTTGCGGCATTTCGATCCAGTCGCCGACGCGCAGCAAGTCATTGCTGGTCAACTGCACGCTGGCGACGAATGACAGGAGCGTGTCTTTGTAGACCAGCAAAATGACTGCTGACATCGCGCCCAAGCCCGACAACAACAGCATGGGCGAGCGGTCGATCAAAGTGGCGACGATGATAATCGCAGCAAATACATACAGCAGCATTTTGGTCAGCTGGATGTAGCCTTTGATAGGTCGGGTTTTGGCGTAATTAGTGCGCGAATAAATATCGAGCAGGGCATCGAGCAGCGAGCTAATCACCCGCGTCAGGAAGAAGATGGTGATGGCCAGCGCCAGGTTGCCCAGAAAGTGGCGACCGTTGTCGCTCATGTCGGGCACCAGGTTGCGCCCGAACTGCACAATCAAAGAGGGGGTCATTTGCGCCAGGCGGTGAAACACTTTGTGTTCGCGCAGGTCATTGATCCAGTGCAGTGCGGGTTGGCGGCCCAGCATTTTGGTTACGCGTAAAATGGCAATGCGCGCAACGTGTCCGGCCAACAGGGCAATAGCAACGAGCACAATTAGCCCGAGTAAAGCTGAGACCCAAGGATGCTGATCCAGATTGGCCCAAAGCGTCTGGATTTGGACCCAGATGTGTTGAATATCCATAAGCTAAAACGTTACCCCAGTGATAAATGGCTCTGGGATTAGAGCATTTAAGAGCGCTTTAGGGGCCTTAGTTGGACTAAAGACCCTAAAAAAGCATTTGTTTCACGCCGTTCATGCAAAGAAACTCGGCCTGAGCGCTCGAAACCGTTACCCTATGGCGCTGAATTTTTGCATTTCTTCGAGGTAGCACCCGTGTTTTCCGATTTCGCCCTGCACGAACGCCTGCTTAAAGCTGTGGCCGAGCTTAAATTTGTCGAGCCTACGCCTGTGCAAGCAGCGGCCATCCCGCTCGCGCTCGAAGGGCGTGACCTGCGGGTTACAGCTCAAACCGGGAGTGGTAAAACCGCCGCTTTCGTACTGCCAATTCTGAACCGTCTGATTGGCCCGGCAAAAATCCGCGTGAGCATCAAAGCGCTGATCTTGCTGCCGACCCGTGAGCTGGCACAGCAAACGCTCAAAGAAGTTGAGCGTTTTTCGCAGTTTACGTTCATCAAGTCCGGCCTGATCACTGGCGGTGAAGACTTTAAGGTTCAAGCCGCGATGCTGCGCAAGGTGCCTGACATCTTGATCGGCACCCCAGGCCGTTTGCTGGAGCAACTGAACGCTGGCAACCTCGACCTCAAAGAAGTTGAAGTGCTGGTGCTCGACGAAGCTGACCGCATGCTCGACATGGGCTTCTCTGAGGACGTCCAGCGTCTGGTAGACGAGTGTCCAAATCGCCAGCAGACCATGTTGTTCTCGGCAACTACCGGTGGTTCGGGTCTGCGCGAGATGATCGGCAAGGTTTTGAACAATGCCGAGCACTTGCAGCTCAACCAAGTCAGCCAGCTGAATGCCACTACCCGTCAGCAAATCATCACCGCTGACCATAACCAGCATAAAGAACAAATCGTTAACTGGTTGCTGGCTAACGAGACTTATCAAAAGGCGATTATTTTCACCAATACCCGCGCTATGGCAGACCGTATCTACGGCCGCTTGGTGGCTCAGGAGTACAAGGCGTTTGTCTTGCACGGTGAGAAAGACCAGAAGGACCGCAAGCTGGCAATCGACCGTTTGAAGCAGGGCGGTGTGAAAATTCTGGTTGCAACTGATGTGGCGGCCCGTGGTCTGGACGTTGAAGGTCTGGATTTGGTGATCAACTTCGACATGCCACGCAGCGGCGACGAATACGTACACCGTATTGGTCGTACGGGTCGCGCTGGCAATGATGGACTGGCAATCTCGCTGATCTGCCACGGCGACTGGAACCTGATGTCCAGCGTTGAGCGCTACTTGAAGCAAAGCTTCGAGCGCCGCACCATCAAGGAAGTTAAAGGCACCTACGGCGGGCCGAAAAACGTCAAGGCGTCGGGTAAAGCCGTTGGTGTGAAGAAGAAAAAGACTGACGCCAAGGGCGTCAAGAAGAAGACAGGCGCCAAGGCTCCGACCAAGCGCAAAATTGCTAACCGCCCAAAGACCGATGCTCTGTCACTGGTCAGCAAGGATGGTATGGCGCCGCTCAAGCGCCGCAAGCCAGAAGCCCCGGCTGCTGAGTAAAGCGCTGGTGTGACCCACAAAAAGCCGGCTCGCGCCGGTTTTTTTGTGCCCGAAAATCGGCATTCAAAGCCTGCTGACCGCCGCGAAGAAACATTTCTGGCTGAACGTCTTCCTTGGTGATGGGTCACTACTGGTGTAGCTCATTTCATCAACATTGTTGGGAGCGTCAAGCTGATGGTTACTTACAACTGGGTATTGATCGAACGATTGCTCCACGAAGTTCAAAATGGCGCGGGCGAGCCTTTCAAACCGCGGGTTTATGCTGAAGAGGTAGCGAAAGCGATGGCTGATGCAGGGCAGCCGGTCGGAGATGTTGATAAGTTGAAAACCCTTGCCGAAGAGTACGAAGCCTTACTGCTCAAGCGAGGATTTATCGAGCCTCGACCCGAAGAAGAGGGCGGTAATGGGGAGAATTTCATCCTTACCGCGCGTGGTGCCAGCTTGCTGAGCATGATTGACAGCAGCATTCCGGGCAATGACCACCCGTTGTTCGAGTTGGATAAGCAAGTGGACGCGCTAGATCCAATAACCTTTGACGCCTTGGCAGCCAGGCCGCAAATTGCCTGACGCTGTGGCGTATCAGTAAAAAGCGCGTTCAGCTTTAAGCGTCACCAAGCCATCGCATTGACTGTTTTGCCCGGAGTAGGCCGAACAGTCATCGCCACTGAGGCTGGAGTCGCTGTAGATCAGGTTGAGGTCGATGCCCATCCACGGGCGGGAGAATTTTACCGACCAGTCATTGAACGCGCCCACGCTTGCGCCATTGGAAAGAGTGACGGGTGTACTCAGTTGGTGGGTGGTGTATTTCATGCTTACGCCAATCCCTAATGGCTGGTTCATGCCCAGATCAGCAAATAATGTGCTGTCTTGTCGCTTGGGATCGTTGCTGAATGCGGCGCCAAAGCGCGTGCCCAAAATGGTTAGCCCAGCGTAAAACTGCTGACTGTCGAGCGGGCTGAGTTTGGGGTAGCTGTAATGGATCATTCCCAGTTCATAGCTTAGGGTTTGGTCGAAAGGGTGCTTGTAGCCCAAGTAGGAGTCCACTTCGAGGTTGCTGCCAGGCTTGAGGCCCATCGTCGGTGCCCATTGCCCTGCGTACCAACCGCTGTCGTGACTTAAATCCAGGCCACCATGAAAAGTTGAGCCCGCGCTGGTAGGTTTGACCAAGCCCTGGGCCATGCTGCGACTTGGCTGGGTTGCCAGCTTCAGGTCGAAATCGCCCAGTTCTCGAGAGAACACCTGTGCATTTACAATTGAGCTGCCCAGCAAGGTGCCGGCCAGCAGTAACGCTCGTGTGAGCATTGTTCACTCCCTATGACAGCATCCTGAGCCATGAGGCTGGAAGGCTTGATCTAGAGGCTTTAGAGCATACGTAGGAATATCGGCGACAGGGTGCCGTTCGTCGATTGATCAGTCGTCGTATGGTAGGGCTTGTGTCGGGAACAATGGGGTTGTAGCGAGAGTCCTAGCGCTTTGAATGGCAAAGCGCATGAGGACCAGATGACGCGAGGGGTATTACTTTTTGCCCAGCGTGATTTGCTTGGACGGGCCGAACGTTTGGCCGCTCACGCCTTTGTCAATTTGTTGGATCTCGCCACCAGATTTCAAGAATGCAGCAATTTGTGCATTGATTGAATCACTGGTTTCAACAGCGGGAGCTGGCTTGGCTTTGCTGGCGGATGCTTTTACACGCATGGCGGCTATTGACCTGTAGAAAATAACTTGGCCAGCGATAGTAACTGAAATACTTGACAATTGCTTGTTAAATATCTTCCTAAAATAAAATGGCGGGTGAATGAATGTATATATTTTGTCGCGTGATAATCACCTAACTGGCTGTTTTAACTCACAACAGGGAGCCGTTGGTAATAGGATTTTTAGCCATTAGGTCAGTGCCGGGCGCACCATGAGCTGACGAATGGTGCCCGTCCTTGGGAAGAAAATCCTGATAAATCAGGCCTTTCGCACAAATTTTGAAAGCAGGGCTGCGCCGCTCCGATTCGTACACCTAAACTCGGGTAGAATGCCGCCCACGTAATGAGGGTATTGGACATGGCTTTAATCGGTCGCTACAACAGTTTGCAAGTGGTTAAACACACTAACTTTGGTTTGTATTTAGATGGCGGGGCAGACGGTGAAATCCTGTTGCCCAATCGTTATATTCCAAAAGATATTCCCAGTGAAGATGAAGACTGGCTCAACGTATTTGTTTATTTGGACAGTGCGGACAAATTAATTGCCACCACTGAAAAACCAAAAGTTCAGGTCGGTGAGTTTGCCAGTCTTAAAGTGGTTGAAGTTAATAGCATCGGCGTATTCCTCGATTGGGGGCTGCCAAAAGATTTGCTGCTTCCGTATTCCGAAGAAAAACGCCAGATGACCGCTGGTGAATACGTTGTGGTTCATGTCTATCTGGACAAGCACACCCGTCGCATCACAGCCACTGCGCGCCTTGACCGTTATCTGGACAAGACGCCGGCCAACTATCAGGTTGGGCAGGAAGTCGATCTGTTGGTGGCCGAAGCTACCGATATGGGCTTCAAGGCTGTGATCAATAACAAGCACTGGGGGCTGATTCACAAGAACGAAGTGTTCAAGTTCCTGCGCCCGGGCAAGCAAGAAAAAGGCTTCATCAAAGAAGTGCGCGCGGACGGCAAAATCAGCCTGAGCCTACAACCTGTTGGTCAAGAAGCAGCCAGCAGCCTGAACTCGAAAATTCTCAGCAAATTGCGCGACAACAATGGCGTATTGCCGGTCAGCGACAAAAGTGCCCCGGAGCTGATCAGCAGCCTGTTTGGTGTCAGCAAGGGTAACTTCAAAAAGGCAATTGGCGCGCTGTACAAAGAAGGCAAGATTGCGATCCACGCAGACCGCATTGAATTGATCTGATCCAACGGCCAAGAGGGCGATCGGCATGAGAAAAGTAGGGTGGGCGTATATCGGTGCGTTACTGGCTTTTCTGTTGCTTGATGGCCTTTGGTTAGGCGTGCTCATGAACTCTACCTACAGAGAGTTACTGGGCTCGTTGATGCGTGCGCAACCCACATGGGGGGCAGCGATCAGCTTTTACCTGTTGTATGTGTCGGGCATGGTGTTTTTTGTGGTGCTGCCTGCACTGGCTCGTGGCAGTGCGCGCCGAGCTGCGGCCAGTGGCGCGTTCTTCGGGCTGGTCGCCTATGGCACTTACGACCTGATCAACTGGACCACGCTGCAAGGCTGGTCGGCCCAATTGGCATTGATGGACATGGCGTGGGGCGCGTTACTGACCTGCCTGGCCTCGTTGTCGGGCTATTGGACGGCGCGCAAGCTCGCGGCTTAATGCTTACCTGACTGATGCGTCGATGACTGCGCAGTCCTTGATTTTTCTCAGGTGTAGATATGAGTGTTACGCGCCAGGCAACGGATGCTTTTGCACTGCAAGTCATGCTGGGGCTATGCCTGATTTGGGGTGTACAGCAAGTGGTGATCAAAACCGCTGCCGTAGACATCGCGCCCGTCATGCAGGCAGCGGGACGTTCCGGTATAGCCGCTCTTTTGGTGGGGCTGTTGATTTGTTGGAAGGGCGGTTGGGATCAAGTCAGCAGTACGTGGCGGGGTGGGTTGTTGGCTGGCGGACTGTTTGCGCTGGAGTTTTTCTTCATCGCCGAAGGTTTACAGCTCACCAGTGCGGCGCACATGTCGGTGTTTCTCTACACCGCTCCCATTTTTACAGCGCTGGGCGTTAACTGGCTGTTGCCCAGCGAGCGTTTGCGCCCCTTGCAGTGGCTGGGAATTTTTCTCGCGTTTGTGGGCATCGCCTTCGCCTTTGCGGGCGGGGTTTCGTTTGCAGACATGGACCGCAACATGTTGCTGGGGGATGCCTTTGGGATTCTCGCAGGCATGGCTTGGGGGGCGACCACTGTGGTGGTGCGCGGCTCACGTTTGTCTGAGGCGCCCGTCACGCTGACCTTGTTCTACCAACTGATCGTCGGCTTTGTGGGCTTGTTGTTGATTGCCGTCGTCAGTGGGCAAATCACTCATGTCAGGCTGACCAGCGTTGCAGTGGCCAGTGTGCTGTTCCAAGGGTTGGTGGTGTCGTTTTTCAGCTATTTGGTGTGGTTCTGGATGCTCAAGCGCTATTTGGCATCCAATTTAGCCGTATTTTCGTTTATGACGCCGATGTTCGGTGTGACCTTCGGCGTGATAGTGCTTAACGAGCCCTTGAGTTTCAACTTTGTAGTCGGCGCGGTTTTTGTGTTGTTCGGCATCACTTTTGTCAGTGCCGAGCAGTGGGTGCGTCGCAGTTTGCGCAAGCTGTGGGGGTATTAACATGACGACTGTGCGCTGCCAGTAATGGCTCGCGCCGCTCGCTCACAGCACAGTAAGCCGTTTGCACCGCGTTGGGCGTTGACGTGATGTTGATTCTTGCGAAGTTAGCCTAAAGTTCATTGATTTCAGGCAAGCATTGCGTAGGAGTTGGGACTATCATCTGTACGAAGCGACTACAGAATTTATGTCGCGGTGTTACCCCAAGGGGGAAATATGAAAGACAAACTGCAAACTTGGCTGCACGACCTCGGTGTTGCTTTGGGGCTGATAGAGCCTCCGCTGCAACCTGTGCCGATTCCAGTTGATGAGCCTCGTCGCCGCCCGCAACGTCGCCGCTAAGGTAACGATTGCGCTGCGCGCAGATCATGACGATGCAACGTCCCTTGGCAGTGAGGGTGCCAAGCGGTTGTGCGCAAATAACGGGTACGACCTGCATAGTCGTGCCCGCTGTATAAAGCCCAAACCTGCCAGTGCTTGCCCAGATCAAGGGTGCTAGCCTGCTGCCCGTCTGCCCGTCTGCCCGTCTGCCCGTCTGCCCGTCTGCCCGATCCCAGTGAACCAACCTCAACGAGATTTCATTCCTATGTCCCGAGCCCAATGCCCTCGTTGCTTGCGCCCGCAAACGCACTGCTTGTGTGCATTGATCCCACAACTGGACAGCCGCACCCGGGTCTTGCTGTTACAGCACCCCAGTGAAGTCAATCATGCCTTGAACACCGCGCGGCTGGCGGCACTGGGTTTGATGAACGCTGAGCTGCGGGTCGGCGAAGTTTTTGACGATTTGGCCACTTTGCTCAATCCACCAGGGTATCAGGCGCGGCTTTTGTTTATGGGGGACGACGCGCAGTTGATTCAAGCCCACGAACCATCCGGTGAAAACCTGCCGCTGCTGTTAGTGGTGCCCGATGGGACATGGCGCAAGGCACGCAAGCTGCTGCACCTCAATCCCTTGTTGGCGCAGTTGCCGCGTGTCACTTTGCCAGGTGGTTCGGTGTCGCGTTACCGGCTGCGAAAAGCGCCGGAGCCTGGCGCATTGTCGACGTTGGAAGCCATCGTGCACGCGTTGGATATCCTTGAGGCGCCGATGTCATTTGCCCCGCTGCTGCGTCCGTTTGAGGCGCTGATTGAAGGGCAGATTACTGCAATGGGGGCACAGACCTATCAACGTAATCATGGTGATCGATAGGTCGTACCTGAACTGAATCAGGCCTGCCCCGTGTAGCGTTGACTCCTTACCTTTCGCGCAGGGATTCGGTTCTGGCTTTGAGTACCGGCTTGAGCAAGTAATCCAGCACGCTTTTTTGCCCGGTAATGATGTCCACGGCAGCTGTCATGCCGGGGATGATCAGCAAGGGTTTATGATCGCCGCCCAAATGGTTTTTATCGGTGCGCACCTGAATCAAGTAAAAACTGTTGCCCTTGTCATCGGTGATAGTGTCAGCCCCAATCAGCTCCAACTTGGCGCTGAGCCCGCCGTAGATCGTGTAGTCGTAAGCGCTGAATTTAACCATCGCCTTTTGACCCGGATGTAAAAACGCAACGTCCTGCGGACGAACTTTGGCTTCGATCAGCAAGTTGTCTTCGAGTGGCACGATTTCCACCATATCGCTGCCAGGCTGCACCACGCCGCCAATGGTATTGACCTTCAGCAGTTTGACGATGCCACGCACCGGCGATTGCACGGTGGTGCGTTTCACGCGGTCGTCGATGGCAATGCGGGTGGCGGTGATTTTCGACAACTCGGTGCGTTTTTGGTTGAGGTCTTTTGCGGCCTCGGAACGAAAGGTCTGCACCGATTCATCAATTTTGCTTTTGATCTCGTTCATGGCCGCTTCAGCGCGGGGAATGGCCAAAGTGGTGGAGTCCAGTGAGCCGCGAATCTCCACGGCGCTGCGTTTAAGACGCAGGATTTCAACGGGCGAAACCGCGCCCGTACCCACCAGCGGTGCCGACATGTTCATCTCTTGGTTGAGCAACCCTAAACTGCTGCGAAACTGCTCCTGTTTGGAGCGGAACTCTGCAAGCTCCTGAGTTTTTTGCCGCAGTTGCTCACTCAGCGTGCGTTGTTCGCTGCTAAGCCTGCGTTGGCGTTGCAGGTAAAGTGACTTCTCGTCTTCGGCCACTTGTGGGGCTTTGGCGATCACCTCGGGCGACAACTCAAACGGCCTACCTTCAGCTTCTGCCGAGAGACGTTCAACTTGTGCCGTAAGGGTGTAGCGGTCCGCTTCGCTTTCGCCGCGGTTGGATAAAAAACGCGTGTCATCCAGGCGCAGTAGGGTGTCGCCCTTGTTCACCATTTGCCCTTCGCGAACCAAAATTTCAGTGACAATGCCGCCCTCAAGGTTTTGGATGACTTGCACTTTGCTCGATGGAATCGCCTTGCCATCGCCCACCGTGACTTCATCCAGTACCGCGAACTTGGCCCACAGCAGCGCGGTAATAATCAGTGCTGCGGCTATCCAGACGGTCAGGCGTGAACGGCGTGGTGAATCTTCACTTGAAGCCCCGGCCACCTCAGGCATGTAGTCGCTTTCGCCGGTTTTTTTGAAGCTTTTGAAATAACTGCGCAGGCCGGAGCGTGCTGACATAAATCTCTCCTAAACGGCGGCAGAGCCAACACGGCCCTTGCGCAAGGCATCGATGACCGCTTCTTTTGGGCCGTCGGCCACAATTCGACCGTTGTCCAGCACGATCAGGCGATCAACCAGGCTGAGCATCGCCGTACGGTGGGTAACCAGCAGTAAGGTTTTGCCTGCCATCCACGTTTGCAAGCGCTGACGCAGGGCGTCTTCGCTGGCGTTGTCCATCGCGCTGGTGGGTTCGTCGAGCATCATGATGGGCGGGTTGAGCAGCAGGGCGCGGGCCAACAGCACCGCTTGGCGCTGCCCACCGGACAACAATTGTCCGCGCTCACCCACGGGGCGATCAAAGCCTTGGGGGTGTTGCCGGGCGAGCTCACTGACGCCAGTTAACTCGGCCACTTCGAGCATGCGAGCGTCACTGATGTAGCGTGCGCCCAAGGTCAGGTTGTCGCGCAGGCTACCGGCCAATAGCGGCAAGTCGTGGGCGACGTAGCCAACTTGCTGGCGCAGGTCGGCGACATCCAGTTGCCGCAGGTCCAGGCCGTCAAGCAGGATCTGGCCTTCATCGGGGGTGAAAAACCCCATCACTAACCGCCCTAAGGTGCTTTTCCCTGAGCCACTGCGGCCAATAATGCCGATTCGCTCACCCGGCTTGATGTTGAAACTGATGTCCGCCAATGCCGGGTTTATCTGCCCCGGATAGCGGAACGTTACTCGGCTGGCCTCAATGGCGCCGCTCAGTTGAGTGCGTTCCAGTGGCCGCTGTTTGGCGTCACGCTCTTGGGGCAGGCCCATCAGTGAATCGGTGCTGCGCATGGTCAGTTGGGCTTGCTGGTAACGCGTAATCAACCCCGCAATTTGCCCCAGCGGAGCAAGTACCCGGCCACCGAGCATGTACGTGGCCACCAGGGCGCCCACACTGAGGTTGCCCGCAATGATGCTGTAAACCCCCGCGACAATAGTCGCCATGCCACACAACTGCTGAATAAACAGTGTGCCGTTGGTGACCAGCGCCGAGAGATCGCGCGCATGGCTGTCCAGCCGGGTGAGGGCGCCGTGGGTGCTCTCCCATTTGTGCTGGCGCTCACTTTCTGCGCTGCACGCTTTGAGGGTTTCAAGGCCGCTCAAGGTCTCGATCAACAAGGCCTGACGCTCTGCTCCCAACGCCAGACTTTTTTGCACGGTGTCACGCAGGCGCACTTGAATCATCAGCGCAAAAATGATGGTCACCGGGAAGGCGATTAACGGGATCAATACCAGCCAGCCGCCCAGCAGACCAATCACCACCAGCATCAGCACGGCAAACGGCAGGTCGATCAAGCTGGTGAGGGTGACGGCTGTCAAAAACTCGCGCAGCCCTTGAAAGTCATGAATGCTTTGGGCAAAACCGCCAATGGTGGCGGGGCGAGCTTTTATCGACATTCCGGTGATGCGTTCAAACAGCGTGGCCGACAGGATTAAGTCCGTGCGTTTACCGGCTTGGTCCAGCAAGTGAGCACGAACCAGTCGTAAAACCATTTCAAAGCCGGTGCCAATCATCAGCCCGATCGCCAGCACCCACAAGGTTGCGGTGGCCTGATTGGGCACCACGCGGTCGTAGGTTTGCATCACGAACAGCGGCACCATCAAGCCCAGCAGGTTGATTAAAAAGCTGGCCAGAATGGCGTCGCTATAGAGCCAACGTGACAGTTTCAGCGTGTCGCGAAACCAGGCATTTACGCGTGGCACTAACGGCGCACGCAGGTCTTCGAGTTCATGGCGTGGGCGCGCAAACAAGGCTTGACCGCTGTAGTCCTGTTCGAGTTCTTCACGCGTGACCCACTGCTCGCCGCCTTCGGCTTCGCTCGGCAAAATCAACGCCTTGCCGTCTTCGTTCCAGCGCCTGAGCACAGCGCATCGACCGTCTTTGAGCAGCAACAGCACAGGCAAGTTGAGTCCAGAAATTGCACTCAACTCACGGCGCAGCACCCGGGCCTGTAACCCTGCGCGAGCGGCTGCTCGGGTCATCAGGTCAAGGCTCAGGCGCTGGTCTGGCAGCGGCAGCCCCGCGGTCAGGCTGGATCGACTGACCGTACAACCATGCAAGTTACAAAGGATCAACAAGCCATCTAACAGCGGGTCATCAAAGCTCAGGCGTGGATCAACGCCTTGCCCAACATCTTGCAAGGTGGTCAAGAGGCTTACTCCAGGCGCTTATTTCATTTCCGGCAAGCGGGCATCACTTTTGATTTCGGTCTGGGCGATTGCCTCAGCAGGCATGACGACTTTTTCCTTGCGCAGTAATTCCCCCATGTTGGCCAGCACGCGGTACATCGAAAACTCTTCGGTGTAGCGTACTTCGGTGTAGCGGCGATTGGCGTTGTACAGCTCGTTTTCACTGTCCAGCAAGTCCAGCAGGGTGCGTTGGCCGAGCCCGAATTGGTCCTGATAAGCCACACGTACCTTGGCCGAGGTTTCGGCGTATTGACGAGCCGTCGGGGTTTGTATGCGCGCATTGTTCATCGCGTGCCAGGCCAGATTCAGGTTTTCGTTGAGCATGCGCAGCGCATTGTTGCGAATGTCCATGGCTTGGTTGATTTTGTGCGCGTCTGATTGCAGGCGAGCTTTGTCGCTGCCGCCCTTGAACAGGTTGTAATTCATCACCACGCCCGCCCGCCATTCGTTGTCGTGGCCGACTTGGCCTTGCACGTCGTTGTTGGCGCCGACGGCCAGTTCGCCATCAAAACGAGGGTAGAAGGGCGACTTGGCAACTTCGTATTGCTTCTCTGCCGCATGCACATCGGCCTGCGCTGATTTGAGGTACGGGTTGTTGACGAGCATGCTTTGCTGAGCTTCGCTGAAAGCGCCGGGCAGCTCGCCTTTGATCGAGGGAGGCGCTTCCAATTGGTCGGGCATGCGGCCCACAACACTAAAAAAATTCGACTCGGCATCAGCTAAATCGACTTCAGCGGTTTGGAAGTTGTTCTCGGCCAAGGCGCGACGGGCCACGGACTGATCCTGGTCGGCGATGCTGCCAATGCCGCGCTGGCTGCGCATGCCGATTTGATCGTTCACCCGCATGTGCGCTTGCAAGTTGTTTTTGGCCAGCGTCAGGAGTTCGCGACGCTTGAGCACTTCGAGGTAAACCTCGATGGTGCGCAATGCCAAACTTTCAGCGGTGCCTTGCACGTAATACGCGCGCGAGTTGACTACCGCTTGGGTGCGGCCCACTTCGTTGGCGGTGTTGAAACCATCAAACAGCATCTGCCGCAGGCGCAGCTCTGACTGGGTGTAGTTCAGGGTTTCGGTGTTGTGATTGCCCAGTCCCCGGGTGTTGGGGTTGTCGCTGTAACCCCGGCCATAACTGGCATTCAGATCAACGCTTGGGTAGTACCCCCCTTTTGCAACTTTCACATCCTCATTGGCAGACAGGCGATTGTTTTCAGTGGCTTGCAGTTCTGGATGGGTATCGATAGTGCTTTGGATCGCCTCAGTGATAGACATTGCCTGAGCTTGGCTGCAAGCCATAGCTAGCAAAAGTGCGCTGCTAAGAGGATTGAAAACGCGCATGAGGTACTTCTCCCTGTCTCGATAGTGCTTATTTTTTTGTCGTCAATAAAATGACGATCCGCTTTTTAGATGAAACCGTTTCAGGCTTGTAACACAGAGCTAAGAACATCCTAAGGCCGAGCTAAGAAGAATTTCTCATAACAGTTAGTCCAAAAAAAACTTATGTGTTCTTTGAAATTCGGGACATTGTTCGTTCTGTAAAGCTCGTTTTTCGCGTTATGCAGCGTGTTTACGGGCTCATGGAAGTTCAATTTTAATTTCGCGAAACATGTGAGAGTCACGCGCAGAGGACAGAACGTTTGAGTGGTGAAATCGTCAATTTGTTGACTTGATGGCGATTTGATTGCTGTGTTGTCGCCCTTATGAAGACGTGCTGTGTGATACCGGACACGATTGATTGTGTTCAGTTTTTCAGCACTTGTTGTTTTCAAACTGCGATGACTCAAGACGTGTTGCGACTCTTCACACTTGCATGTTTCCCGTGAAAACAGGTGCCGACAGTGGTCGGCAGCAAAGGGGATACACATGGCTAGTTTGATCGGCGTCGTCAGCAAAGTGATCGGTCAGGTTTTCGCGGTGGCCAGCGATGGTTCGCGACGCGCGTTGGTCGAAGGTGATCGTGTGTTTGCCGGTGAGCAGCTGGAAACCGGTGCGGCCGGTGCCGTTGCCGTTCAGCTGCAAGATGGCAACGAGTTGACCATGGGTCGCGACAGCAGCATGAGCTTGTCGCCGAACTTACTGAGCCACAATCAGGCACCTCATGTTCAGACCCCTGAATCGGTCACGCCGAGTGAAGCGCAGCTTACCGACGTCGAAAAACTTCAAGCCGCAATCGCGGCGGGCGATGACCCGACTCAAACAGCTGAAGCCACCGCTGCAGGCCCAGCAGCAACCGGCGCACCGGGTGGCGGCATTGGCGGTGGGCACACGTTTGTAATGCTGAGCGAGGTGGGAGGTGCGGTTGATCCTGTGATTGGTTTTCCGACCGCAGGCTTCAATGGTGTTCCTGAATTTGTCGAGGAGCGCGTTCTCGGCTTGGTCGACGATGGCGACACCGACACGCCGGTCATCGTGCCCCCAGATAACCCTGTCAGCCTGGCGGGGTTATCTGTTGAGGGGGGTGAATTAACCGTCAATGAGGCCAATCTGGCCCAAGGCTCGGCCAGCAACCCTGGTGCGCTGACCCAGAGCGGTACGTTCAGCGTGTCTGCACCCGATGGCCTGTTGAACTTGAACGTCGGGGGCATTGCAGTGGTCAGCGGCGGGACGGCGAGTGGATTCCCCCAATCAATCACGACAGGCTTGGGCAATACCCTCACCATTACCGGGTTTAACCCGGCTACAGGCGTTGTGAGTTACAGCTACACCCTCAGCGGCAATGATGCGCACCCTGCCGGGCAGGGCGCCAACAGCCTGAGCGAACATTTTTCGGTTATTGCCACCGATACCGATGGCAGCACCGCAACCAATACGCTGGACGTCAATGTTGTGGACGACGTTCCTACGGCGGTTAATGACTCTAACTCAGCCACAGCTTCTGAAACCTTGCTGACCTTAACTGGCAGCGTGCTGACCAATGACACACAAGGTGCTGATCGGGTCGCAACGGGGCCGATTACCGCGGGCACGTTTACCGGTACTTACGGCACATTGGTGCTGGCGGCTGACGGTACTTACACCTACACACTCAACACCAGTGACCCTGACTTTATTGCCCTTAAAGGCGGAGGCAATGGCACTGAAACCTTTGCCTACACACTCACCGATTCAGATGGTGACAGCAGCACTGCAAACCTAGTGCTCAACGTTCATAACAACGACAACAATGTGGACATCGTTGCTGGCATCAATGGCAATTTGCAGGCTGTCAATGAAGCCAATTTGTCACAGGGGTCTGCTCCCAATGCGGCGGCGTTGACCCAAAGTAATACCTTCACTGTTAACGCTCCCGACGGTTTGCAAAGCTTGTCGGTGGGTGGCATCACCGTTATCAGTGGTGGCGTGGTTAGTGGTGTTGGTCAGTCCATTACCACGGGTTTGGGCAATACACTGACGATTACCGGGTACAACTCAGCCACTGGTGTCGTAAGTTACAGCTACACCCTCAATGGCAACGATGTCCATGCGCCGGGTAATGGTACGAACGTGCTGGGTGAGCAGTTCAGCATCATCGCCACAGACACCAACGGCAGCACGGGAACGAGCACCATTACGGCCACTGTGCGTGACGACGTGCCGACCGCTGTCAATGACAGCAACGATGGGGTTGCGTCTGAAAGCAACCTGCACCTGACTGGCAATGTGCTGACTAACGATACGCAAGGCGCGGATCGTATCGCCACAGGTCCCATTACGGCGGGAAGCTTCTCCGGCACTTACGGCACTCTGGTTCTGGCCACTGATGGCACTTACACCTACACGCTGAACCCGAGCGATCCAGACTTCCTTGCCCTTAAAGGCGGGGGTAATGGCACTGAAACCTTTACTTATACGCTGACCGATTCGGACGGCGACACCAGCACTGCGAATCTGGTGTTGAATATTCACAACAACAACGACCCTGTGGTTCTGAAAGGTTTAGATGTGTCGGGTGGTGAGCTAACTCTGTATGAGTACAACCTGCCCAATGGTAGCCCCGCGGGAGCTGAGAGCAGAGGGGGGCCGTTGACGCAGACGGGTACCTTTACCGTCACTTCACTGGATGGTTTGCAAACGTTAACGGTCAATGGGGTGAGTGTGGTTGTCGGCGGCGTGGGCATTACCAGCCCACTGGCTTCTACCACACCGCTGGGCAACACACTGACAATCAACAGTTACGATCCTGCGACTGGCACCGTCACTTACAGCTATACCCTCAATGGTGCGGAGCAGCACCCGAACGGTAATGGCGCTAACAGCCTGACCGAGCATTTTGAGGTGATTGCTACTGATGTTGATGGCAGCACCATCAGCGGTTCGGTGGATGTGAATATCGTCGACGACGTCCCCACCGCCACGGCGGACGTGCGCAGCGGCGTGGAAGGCGACACCATCACCCTCAACGTGCTGACCAACGACGTGTTGGGCGCCGACGGCGGGGCTGCAGGCGGTGCAGTGGTGGGCGTGCAAACCACGGGCAACCCATTACAGAGCGTACCGACCAACAGCAGCACCGTAATCAGCGGCCTGTACGGCACCTTGACCCTGTCAGCTGACGGCACGGCGGTGTACAAAAGCACCCCGAACCTGGTGACGGGCGCGACAGCGACCGACACCTTTACCTACACCATCCGCGATGCCGATGGCGACCAAAGCACCACCACGGTCACCTTCAACCTGACCGACAGCGGGCTCAAGGTCACCAGTGACGCAGCGGCCAAGGTGTTCGAAAACGCGCTGGACACCAACAAGGACGGCAGCGATCTGGCGCCCGGCA